>JAQGIF010000131.1 GCA_028291345.1 Rhodospirillales bacterium
ATCGTCGCCCGACCACTGGTGGATGCTGTTCGCGGACGTACGGCTGAACGGGTTGGTCCAGCAGGCGCTGGCGGCCAATACCGACCTCAGGGTCGCCGCTGCGAATATCGCGCGCGCCCGCGCCGCACTTGCCGGTGCGAAGGATGCGCGCCTCCCCCAGACCAAGGCTACTGCGGGGTTCGAATATAGCCAGCTGTCGGGTGAGCAATATCTGCTGAACGTACCGGTGCCCGCTATGGGCCTTTACGACACGGAGTTCGGAATATCCTATCAGATCGACCTGTTTGGCCAGATCAAACGCGCAATCGAGGCGGCAAAAGCTGATGAGGAGGCGGCACAAGCAGCTTATGACGTCACTCGCGTGACGGTCGCAGCCGAAACCGCGCGTGCCTTCGTCGAGGTGTGCGCTGCGGGCCATGAACTGCAGGTCGCGCGACATTCGCTGGATTTGCAGCGGCGGAGCTTCGATCTGACCCGGCGTCTGGTCCAGGCCGGGCGCGGCAGCGCGCTTGATCTCACGCGCTCGCAGGGGCAAGTGGAACAGTTCCGTGCGAATATTCCGCAATTGGAAGCGCAGCATCGGGTCGCGCTTTACCGATTGGCAGTATTGACCGGGCGGCCGCCTTCGGAATTCCCGAAATCCATCGATGGCTGCGCCGCCGAGCCCAAGCTCGCCGCACCGATTCCGATCGGCGACGGCGCGGCGTTGATTCGGCGTCGGCCCGACATCCGCCAGGCCGAACGCCAGCTTGCAGCGGCAACTGCCCGGATCGGGATTGCCACAGCCGATCTCTATCCAAAAATCAACTTCGGCTTCTCGGCCCTTTCCGTCGGCGCGATCAACGACTTCTTCGAGCCGGCCACGATCGGCTATGGCGTTGGGCCCCTCATTTCATGGGACTTCCCGCAGCAGAACCTGGTTCGCGCTCGGATCAAGGGAGCCGAGGCAGGGGCCGATGCCGCCTTTGCGACCTTCGACGGCAAGGTGCTGGCCGCGCTGCGCGAAACGGAAAGCGCACTAACCGTTTACGGCCACGACCTAGATCGCGCCACGGCCTTGCGGGCGGCGCGGGACCGCGCAGCCCAGGCGGCGAACCAGGCCGATAGCCTCTATCGCGCTGGCCGACAGGATGCCCTGGTCAATATCGACGCGCAGCGGGTGCTGGCGGCGTCGGATCAAGCCTTGGCCCAGGCGGAGAGCAAGATCGCGGGCGATCAGGTTGCGGTATTCCTGGCTCTGGGCGGCGGTTGGCAGGTTGATCGGCCTGCCGGCAAAGGCTCTTGATGGCGGAACGCTACCGGTCAGGACGCTTGGCGTAGCCGTTGCGCGTTATCTTTGGCGCTGCGCAGCCATGGCGCCATTGCGGCTTCGAATGCACGCAGCGGCGAGGCGCTCGCCAATGCGAAGAACGATGCATGGGCGGTTTCCGCTTTTTCAACGACCATAAGACGATATTCGGCGCCGGTGCATTGCCCGGTCAGGATTAGTTTTGTGCGGCTGGCGATCGTGTCACAGGAACTGATCGCGAGATCGGCGAGCATCAAGGACAGAAGATAGGGATTGGAAGATTTTTGCCACTTCATGCTGGAACCTGACTGTTGATCGAATGAGTCGTATAGGGTTGTCGCCACGATACGCTTTCCGGCAGCGGCATGTGAGTCCACGCTGATGAGGCGTAAGGTCTCGTCGACCGTCATCTCGTGCGGGCGTTTGCGCTTTTCCGGCAGCCGATAAATTCCCCAAGCGCGCGGTTAATCCGCTGGCCATGCCATGTTGTGAAAATTGTCGATTAAACAGCGGGGGGGCGGAAAACAAAAATAGAATTAACGACTCGGAGGGATGACGGTTGTCATTTTTCTTGATTTTCCCGTTGGAGCAGTCGACATGTATATGGTATTTTACACACCATCGTTGCTCACGTCTGTTAATGACGGAAGACCGCGTAATGCATTATTGCCCGGTCTCTACACTGTCATTCATCCGGCAAGGCGCGCCGGAGAACCGACATGACAGCGAGCGCACCCTTTTCCGATACCCAGCTTTCCCGGCTTCAGCATGGCGCTCTGGCGCAAAGCCTGTGGCAGATCGTGAACTCGTTCGTCCCTTATGTCCTGATCTCAGCCATTCTTTATGCGGTGCCCGATCTGGCTTGGTGGGCGAAGCCGGCTTTATGGGTGCTGGCGGCGGGGTTCGTAGTGCGGATCTTCATCATCCAGCATGATTGCGGCCATGGCTCGTTTTTCAAATCGCGCAGAGCCAATGAAATCGTCGGTTTGATCACGAGCCTCATTACCTTGGCGCCCTATGCGCAGTGGCGGCGGCATCATGGGCAGCACCATGCCAATTGGAACAACTTGGACTGTCGCGACAGCGGCCTCGATATTTATTCGACCTGCCTGACCGTTGAGGAATATGCCGGTCTCTCGGCGCTGGAGCAGCGGCGTTATCGGATGATGCGCAATCCGGCGGTCTCACTATTTCTGTTGCCGCCGATCGTGTTCCTGGTGCTGTACCGGATTCCGTTCGATTCTCCGGATAGTTGGCGCAAGGAGAAGGCAGGCGTTCATCTGACCAATCTCGGCATCCTGATCTTGCTCCTGGTGCTCGGCTTTTCTTTTGGGTTTGGGCGCGTGCTATCGGCCCAGATCCCAATCACGATCATCGCCGCGACGGTTGGTGTCTGGCTGTTTTCGTTGCAGCACCGCTTCGAGAATACGCTCTGGGCGCGAAAGGACGATTGGTCCGCGATCGACGCGGCACTGCAGGGCAGTTCTTATCTGAGACTGCCGCGGATATTGCAGTGGTTTACCGGCAATATCGGCTTCCATCATGTCCATCACCTCAACCCACGGGTCCCCAACTATCGGCTGGAGCGCTGTCATAACGCGTCGGCCGATTTGCAGCGGGCGCCGGTTCTGTCATTGTGGTCGGGCTTGAAAAGCTGGCGTTACGCCTTGTGGGATGAGGCGCGCGGCACCATGGTGCCATTTCCGAAGCCAGCGAGATCCGTGCCGGCCTGAGCGCCTATTCCGCATCGTACGTACGGAGTCAAAAAGATGGCCAGCCATGCTTCGATGAGCAACGCCTATGACGCGTTCCTGTTCGAGTCACTCGGCATCGAAGAGAACGGGATGAATCTGAGCGTCCTGTCCGCCTTGGCGCGCGCGGGCGTAGACCCTTGGGCCGAGGCCAAAAAGCTGGCTGCTTTGCCCCGTCAAGCAGCAATCGCAGCGATCTCTGCAATCCTTAACCTTGGCGGCGACGGTGAAACTGCCCGCCGCCTTGCCGAGCTGTTGCCGCGTTCCGCCACACCGACGCAGACTCCGACCCCTAAGAAATTCGTCGATCGGCAGGCGCTGTTCCGCAGATATGGGCTGATCGTGATCGTGGCTTGGCTGGTGGTCGCGGTCGCGTTCATGATGTTCAACCGGTCGTCCCACCCGGCAATGCCGGTGCCGGACTCGGCTGCCGCCGCTACCCGCTAGGCGGCAGCGCTCCAGCGTACCAGTGTAATCCGTGTCCGGCCGTAATCACGGCTGTCGATCGTCGAAAACCCGTCGGGAATGATTTCCGGCTGCGAGCGGTCAGCCTCCACGACGGCGATCGCCTTTGGTGCCAACCAGCCGCCTGCCGCCAGCGCGCCCAGCGCCGTGCAGGCTAATCCCTTGCCATAGGGCGGATCTAGCAGGATCAAGTCGAATGCCGAGGCCGACTGCGGCAGATGCGTCAGGTCGGCAAGGCGGAAGTCTGCCTGTGCTGTCAGCCCAAGAGACGCGGCGTTGCGTCGGCATAGCGCCAGCGCGTCGCGGTTGTTGTCGACGAACAGCGCGGACACCGCGCCGCGCGACAATGCCTCAAATCCCAGCGCGCCCGTACCGGCAAAGCCGTCCAGCACACGCTTGCCGGTAAAGCCCTCCAGCCTGTGGTGAAGGATATTGAAGAGGGATTCGCGGATGCGATCGGAGGTCGGGCGGATGCGCTCGTCCGTTGGCGCCTCCAGCCGACGGCCCCTATGGTTGCCAGCGACGATTCGCATCGGATTCGCGTATCTTTTCCTGCCGCTTGGCCTTGGCGGCGCGCGTTTCGCCCTCGAGGAATTCGCCCAGCTGTTCCTTGAGCACCCGGCGTGGCACCTCGTCCACCGTGCCCTCGAACATCTTGCCGAGCTGGAACGGGCCGTAGGATACGCGGATCAGCCGGTTGACCGTCAAACCAATCGCTTCCAGCACTCGGCGGATTTCCCGGTTGCGGCCCTCGGTCAGGGCCATGTTGATCCACATATTGCTCCCCTGCTGGCGCTCGATCGACGCTTCGATCGCGCCATAGGAGACGCCCTCGACGGTGATGCCGTTTTTCAGCCGGTCCAAGGCCGTCTGGTCGATACGTCCGAAGGCGCGGACGCGATAGCGGCGGACCCAGCCGGTCGCCGGCAGTTCCAGATGCCGGGCTAAGCCGCCATCATTGGTGAGCAGTAGCAGCCCTTCCGACGTCAAATCCAGCCGGCCGACCGAAACGACGCGGGGCATGCTAGGCGGCAGCCGCTCGAAGATCGTTGCGCGGCCTTGCTCGTCCCGGGCCGTCGTCACCAGCCCGGACGGTTTATAATAGCGCCATAGCCGCGCAGGTTCGGCATCGGGTATTGGCTTGCCATCGACGACGATCTTGTCGCCCGGCATCACGACGACGGCCGGACTGGTTAGCGTTGTGCCGTTGACCGAGACGCGGCCGTCGGTGATCCAACGCTCCGCGTCACGGCGGGAGCACAGGCCGGCGCGCGCCATGCGCTTGGCAATGCGCTCACCCTTGATCGGATCGTCGGTTTCGGTTTCAGATGAGTCGGTCATGATCGCCCTAGGGTAGGCCGGACTGCCCCGCCGGGTCTATGGTGTGGGGATGAATGACGCATTTCCTCATCCATCGCCGATGGCGCGGGCCTTCGCCGAGGCCGAAGCCGCCGGTAAGCGAGGCGAGGTGCCAGTCGGTGCGGTGGTCGTCGATGCAGCGACGGGCATGGTCCTGGCCGCCGCCGGCAACCGTACCGAACAGGATGCCGATCCCACGGCGCATGCCGAAATGCTGGCGATTCGTGCTGCAGCCCAGGTGCGAGGCCAGCCCCGGCTGCCGGATTGCGATCTCTATGTCACCTTGGAGCCCTGCGCCATGTGCGCCGCCGCCATCGCCTTCGCCCGCATCCGCCGGGTCTATTTCGGCGCCTACGATCCCAAAGGTGGCGCGGTCGAACACGGGTCTCGCTGGTTCACGCAGCCGACCTGTCACCATCAGCCCGAGATTTATGGCGGAATCGATGAGGCGCGGGCGGGCGCTTTGCTAAGGGGGTTCTTTGTGGAACGGCGGGATTGACGCTCAATACAAAACCGCCAGGCTTTTGAGGCCTGGCGGTTTCCAGTCGATAAACCTATTCGCTTACCTGCGGTTGCCCATCAGGCGCAGCAGCATCATGAACAGGTTGATGAAGTCGAGATAGAGGTTCAGCGCGCCCATCAGAGCGAGCTTGCCGTTCGAGACCTCACCCCAAGACTCGGAGTAGTTTTCCTTGATCTTCTGTGTGTCGTAGGCGGCGAGGCCGGTGAAGATCAGCACGCCGATCACCGAAATCGCGAAGCCCATGCCCGGCGAATGCACGAAGATATTCACCAGGCTGGCGATGATGATTCCGAACAACCCCATTAGCAGGAACGAACCCCAGCTCGTCAGATCTTTCTTGGTCGTATAGCCGTAGAGGCTCATCGACAGGAAGGTCGCGGCGCTGACGAAGAAGACCTGCGCGATCGACGCGTGGGTATAGACCAGGAAGATCGTCGATAGCGACAGGCCCATGGCGACGCTGAAGCCATAGAAGGTCGCTGTCAGCGCCCCCAGCGACAGCCGCTGAGTGCCGAAGGACATCACCAGGACAAAGGCTAGCGGCGCGAGCATAACCAGGATGCGCAACGGTGAGCCGAAGATCGCCTGGATCATCGCCGGCGATGTGCTGACCATATAGGCGATGATGCCGGTCACCACGAGGCCGGCAGTCATGTGGTTGTAAACGCGGACCATATGTGCCCGCAGGCCCGCGTCGAACGCGACGCCGGCGGTGCGCGGGGCGGTCCTGATCCCGCTATTGAAATCGTAGGACATGTAAGGGCTTCTCCTTAAAGAACCCGGTTGATTGCCACGAGCATATATTGTGCGGCGACCACGGGATGTAAATACTACTCCCGTGCGCGTGATGGCGCCACCTATTCCGCAAAACTACTCGTTGCGGAGCAGGGGGGCCGCGCGCTGGCCCAGGGCCCGCCAGGTACCCACCAGACCGAAGGCGAGCGTGATGAAGGCCGCGATCGCTGCGACGCCCAAGGCTGTCATGGTGCTGAAGCGCCAATGCAGGTCCATCACCGGCACAATGACCGCCCAGGAGGCGAGGCTGCCCAGGGCGATGGCAATCAAGGACGACATCAACCCCAGTAGCCCGTGTTCGACCAGGAATGCGCGCACAATGGTCCCACGCGTCGCGCCGAGCACCTTCAGAACCACGGCGTCATAGATGCGCCGCCGCTCGCCAGCCGCGATGGCGCCAGCCAGAACCAGCGTACCTGCGATCAGCGCCACGGCGGCGGTCAGCCGGACAGCGGTGCCGATCTCGCCGATCAGGTTGTCGACGGTAGCCAGTGCGTCGCGCACGCCGATCATTGTAATGCCGGGATAGGACTTGTTGACCACCTGCTCGATCGCCGGCTCGACATGGCGGGGGGCATAGGCGGTCGCGATCTCAGTTTGCGGTGCGCCTTCCAGGAATCCGGGCGCGAAGACCAGCGAGAAATTGATTCCCATCCCGCCCCAATCGATCTCGCGCACATTGGCGACCTTCGCCGTCAGGTCCCGCCCGACGATATTGAAGGTCAGTTCGTCGCCGATTTTCAGGCCCAAGGCCAGCATAACTTCCTTGGCGATCGAGACTTCGGGTGGGCCGTGATAATCGGCCGGCCACCATTCGCCGAGGATCAGGTGCGAGCGCGGCGGCATCCCGGCGGAATAGGTGATGCCGCGGTCGCCACCCAAAACCCAGGCATAGCGCTTGTCGACGATCGCCTTTTCGGCGGGCATGCCGTGCGCCATCACGATTCGGCCGCGCAGCGACGGCACGGTCTCGACCTTGGTCACACCCGGTATTACGGACATGTCGGTCTGAAAGCCGTCGCGGTCGGCGTGCTGAATGTCCAGGAAGAAAAAAGCCGGTGCCTCGGCCGGCATGACGCGCTCGATCTCGCCCCTGAAGTCCGTTTCGACCTGCGCAATGGCGACGAGGATCGTGAGACCAAGCCCGAGCGAGAGGACAACGCTTACCGTCGCGGCGCCAGGCCGTGTCAGATTGGCAAGGGCCAACCTCAGCGTCGGCTGGTGACGTACCCAACTCATTCGGCCGATACGCCGGGCCAGCGTCGCCAGACCGCGCGCCGCCACTCCCAAGACGCCGAAGGCGACCATCGCGCCGCCCGCAAAGCCGGCGGCGAACGTCATCTGACTAGATGTTAACAACACCAGAGCAACCAAAACCGCCAGCGTCGTGCCGGTGGCGATCATCATGAATGGGTCGGGTCGTCCGGTATTCGGCTGGGTCAGTTCACGGAATAGCGTGCCCGCGGGCACGGCGCGCGCCCTCCCAATCGGCCAGAGCGAAAATCCCAGCGCGATCAGCCCACCATAGAGCGCGGCAAGCGCCAGCCCGGACGGATGCACCGCGATCGAAACAGTGATCGGGAAATTATCGGCGATCACGTCGCGCAAGGCCCACGGCATCAATGCGCCAATCGCGATACCGATAGCGATACCGACCGCCGACAGCGCCATCACTTGGATTAGATAAGTCCAGGCGATCGTTCGGCCCGACGCGCCCAGGCACTTCATCGTCGCGATCACCGCGATCCGGCCGTCGAGGTAGGATTTGACCGCATTGCCGACACCGACCCCGCCGACCAGCAGGGCGGTAAGTCCGACCAGCGTCAGGAATGTTGCCAGCCGTGTCACGAAATTGCGGATTTCAGGCGCGGCATCGCGCGAATCGCGGATGTGCCAGCCCGCCGCGCCAAAGCGCTGATGCAGGTCCCTCTCGACCGCATCCACCGTCAGGCCGGGCTTCAGCAGGATGCGATAATCATAATAGATCATGCTGCCCGGCTGCTCCAACCCAGTCGCGGCCAGCGAGCCTTGCGAGATCAGGAAGCGGGGTCCCAAGGTGAAGCCGCCAGTGCCGATCTTGTCCGGCTCCTTGGTAATGACGGCGCGTATCTCGTAATCCAGCGTCCCCAGCTTCACCTTGTCGCCGACATGTACGGCCAGCCGGTCGAGCACCGCCTGATCGACCGCCACGCCCCAAGAGCCATCCTTTTGGGCGAAAGCCTGAGGCAAAGTCCTCTCCGCCGAGGGTGCCGCAAACTCCACCTTGCCCACCATCGGATAGGCTGTGTCGACCGCTTTGACCTCGACCAGCGTCGATTTCGCATCGTCTTCCGTTCGCGCCATACCCCGCAGATCGGCAGAGGCCGAGACCGCGCCCAGTTCGTTAAGCGCACCAAGCTGATCCGTGTCCGCGCCATGATAAATCATGCGGATTGCGAGGTCGCCGCCCAGCAGGGTGCGACCCTGCGATTCAATGCCGCCCAGCACGTCGCGCGACAGAGACTGCACGCTGGCGATCGTGCCGACACCCAGCGCCAAGCACGCGATCAGGATGCGAAAGCCCTTCGCGCCGGCGCGCAACTCGCGCCGCGCCAGGGTCAGCGGCAGGAACTTTCTCACTGCGCAGCCGCCACGGCAGCCGTACTGCGATCCTCGACGATCCGGCCGTCGCCCAGCCGGATGATCCGGTCGCAGCGTTCGGCGAGCGCATTGTCGTGGGTGATGAGGATCAAGGTCGTGCCCTTGCGCCGCGCCAGATCGAACAGAAGGGCGATCACCTGCCGGCCGGTCTCGCCGTCCAGATTGCCGGTGGGTTCGTCCGCCAGCACCAGTTTGGGGCCAGCGACCAGCGCGCGGGCGAGCGCGGTGCGTTGCTGCTCGCCGCCCGAGAGCTGACCTGGATAATGCTCGAGCCGGTGCCCCAGCCCGACTGCTTTCAGCCCGTCGGCGGCCAGGTCGAAGGCATCATCGCGGCCGGCGAACTCGGCGGGCAGTGCCACATTCTCCAGCGCCGTCATGGTCGGCACCAAATGAAAATTCTGAAACACGATGCCGACATTGTCACGGCGAAACCGCGCCAGCCCGTCCTCGCTCAATTTCGACAGGTCGTGCCCCGCGATGCGGATATCACCGCTGGTCTGGCGCTCCAGCCCTCCCATCAGCATCATCAGGCTGGATTTGCCTGAACCGGACGGTCCGACCAGCCCGACCCGCTCACCGGCCTCGACTTGGAGCGATATTCCCTTGAGGATATTGACCATCCCCGCGGCACCTCTCAGGTTTAGCGTAACATCCGTAAGATCGAGCATAGCGCCAGTAGTTAATGTTAGAGTGGGCGCCGATGGTGACAAAATGGTCATGAATGAAGGCTCCGAACGGGCCGATCGATGTGCAACGCGATATGGCGCGCCATTGTCGCTATTCAATTCTTTCGGCCTGCGCCTTAGCAGCACGCTGGCCGCACTTTGCCTGACCTTGCTCATGGGCGCTACCGTGCATGCGGCGCCGATCAGGATCATGGCCTTCGGCGACAGCCTGCTTGCCGGCTATGGCCTGGCCTCGGATTCCGACAATATTCCTAACCAGCTCGAGCGGGCGTTGAAGGCAGACGGCCACGATGTGAAGCTCATCAACGCCGCCGTCTCGGGCGACACCACAACCGACGGGCTCGCACGGCTGGACTGGTCGCTGGCCGACAAGCCGGACCTCGTGCTGCTGGAACTGGGAGCCAACGACGCGCTACGCGGACAGGACCCGGACAGGGCTCGGGCCAATCTCGACCAGATACTGACTCGGCTGAAGGCCGCCAATATTCCGGTCCTGCTCTGCGGCATGATCGCTCCACGTAATCTCGGCCCTGCCTATGGCGCAAAGTTCGATCCCATCTATGCCGAGCTCGCCAGGAAATACGACGTACCGCTCTATCCCTTCATCCTCGACGGTGTTGCGCTCGATGCCAGCCTGAATCAGGCGGACGGCATGCACCCTAACAAGGACGGGGTCGCGGTCATTGTGAAGCGTCTGGCCCCGGCGGTCGAAAAGGCACTGCCGGTCGTGGGCCCAAAAGGTTGAGCGGATGCGCTTGTTCGTCGGCATCTCCATCCCGCGAGAGGTCGGGGAGCGCTTGTGGTCGCTCACCGGCGGCGTGCCGGGCGCGCATTGGATGGAACCCGAAACCTACCACCTGACATTGCGTTTCATAGGCGATGCTGGCCGTCCGCAGGCGGAGGAATTGCACAACACCCTCGCCAATGTCGCGCACCCGGGGTTCGATCTTGCGCTGGCCGGCATTGATTATTTCGGCACGGCGAGCCGGCCGCGGGTGTTATGGGCGGGAGTTGACCCATCGCTGCTGTTACATCAGCTCGCACGCAAGATAGACCGCGCCGTCCGTCAGGCCGAGCTGCCGCGTGAAGATCGCGCCTTCACCCCACATGTCACCATCGCCCGGCTGCGCGACACATCACTGGTCGAAGTGATGACGTTTGTGCAGCAGAAAGCTTTGTTCCGCGCGGCGCCCTTCGCGGTGACGCGCTTCAGCCTGTTCGAAAGCCGCCAGGGCAATGGCGGGCCGGCCTATTTTCCGCTCGCGGATTATCCGCTGACGGTGTCCGAAAACGCATCGCCGCTCTTGCCGTGACCTTCGCGTCCTAATATTCGAATGCTCACCCAAACACTCGGAGTATCCCATGGCCAAAGCCTATTGGATCGCAACCTACCGGTCGATCTCCAATCCCGATGCGATGGCGGCCTATGCCAAGTTGGCTCTGCCGGCGATCGTTGCGGGCGGTGGTCGCTTTCTCGCCCGCGGCTTCCCGGTCGCGATCAAGGAAAAGGGATTGAACGAGCGTACCGTGCTGGTCGAATTCGACAGCGTCGCCCAGGCGCTCGCTGTCTATGACAGCCCGGCTTACCAGGAAGCACTGGCCGTCCTCGGCCCGAATTCAGCCGAGCGGGATATTCGCGTGATCGAAGCGGCGGAGTAGGGTTAGACCTTCGCTTTCCATCCCGCGCTTCAGCCCCGGCCGGCTGCCGACGGTCAGCGCAGCGTAACCCATCGGTTTGGAATGCAGGGCTTTGCTGCGCTCTATCGGCCCTACGCAATCGCCGCTTAAAGCCGTTCCCCGCGGCCCAGCCGCGACAATGCTCCAGCCGCGCCCATCGCTCGGCGCATGAAGAAGCGGCGCAGGAACGGTACGCGGTTGACCGCGCCCAGGCCCATGCGGCGCGCTAGCTTGATCGGCGGGATATCGTTGGAGAATAGCCGATCGAGTATGTCAGTGGTGGCGCTGAAGGCAATATTGTCCATTCGCCGCGCATCCTCATAGCGTTTCAGCAGCATCGGATCGCCGAGGTCCAGTCCAGTGCGCCTGCGGTCGACCAGCAATTCGGACAGCAGCGCGATATCGCGCATGCCGAGATTGAGGCCCTGGCCGGCGATCGGGTGGATGACGTGGGCGGCGTCAGCGATCAGCGCGACACGAGGCGCAATATACCGTTTGGCATGGCGAAGCTGCAGCGGATAGGTGAAGCGCGGCCCGATCTCCCATACCCGCCCCAGCCATTCGCCGGCACGACTCTGCAATTCGGCTTCGAAGGCCGGCAGGTCGAGCTTCATGTAGAGCGGCACGGCGTCCATATGGTCGGTCCAGACGATGGAGCTGCGGTGGGTGCCGTCGGACGCGTCGGTCATCGGCAGCATGGCGAAGGGGCCGGCGGGCAGGAAATTCTCCACCGCCACGTTATCATGCGGCAGTTCATGCCCCATGATCGTGACGATCGCGTGCTGCATATAAGCCCAGCCGATCGTCTCGATGCCGGCAGCAGCGCGGACGAAACTATCGCGCCCGTCCGCGCCGACGACGATATCGGCGGCGATCTCGCGCCCATCGGCCAGAGTCAGCCGTGCGAGCGATCCGCTGGTGTCGAGGCTAGCGACGGTGGCCGGGGCGATCTGCGTCACCGTGGCGGTCGCGGAGATGCGCTTGTAGAGCGATTTGCGAATCAGCCGGTTCTCGACGATGGAGCCCAGCGGGTCGTCGCCGACTTCCCGCGAATCGAAATGCAGGAACAGCGGTGAGGCATCGTCGGCAACACGGATATCATCGATCGGGCAGGCGTGGGGCGCCAAGTCGGCCCACAATCCCGCCGCTTCCAGCACCTTGCGCGAGCCGAAGGTGATAGCCGTGGTCCGCCCGTCATAGGCACTGCCTTTCAGCGCGGCTGGAGGCTGCCGCTCGATCAGCGCGACGGTCAGGCCGGCACCGCCCAATATCGCCGCGAAGGTCGTGCCGGCGATGCCGCCGCCGACGATCGCGACGTCGAAACGTCTCAATGACATTTGGGCCTTCACGATACAGGCTCCCGTGCAATGGCGCGCCAACCGATGTCGCGCCGGCAGAAGCCGCCGGGCCAGTCGATGCTGTCGACCGCGCGATATGCCCGGGCCTGAGCCTCGGCGACATCTCGTCCGGTGGCAACGATATTGAGCACCCTGCCGCCGGTGGCCAGCAGCCTTCCATCCGCGGCGCGCCCAGTGCCGGCATGAAAGACCGTCACGCCATCGATCGAAGCCGCATCGTCGAGCCCCTTGATTTCGGTGCCGGTTACCGGCGTGCCAGGATAGCCTTGGGCGCATAGCACGACCGTCAACGCGGCCTCCTTCCGCCAGCGCGCAGGCGGAAGGTCGGCGAGCTTACCCTCGGCGGTCGCCAGCATCAGGGTGACGGGATCGGTTTCCAGACGGGTCAGCAGGACCTGGCACTCCGGGTCGCCAAAGCGAACATTGATCTCGATCAGCCTTGGCTTCGGTCCGTCGGGGGTCGGCACGATCATCAGTCCGGCAAAGATGACACCGCGATACGGCCGACCTTCGGCGACCATCGCCCGCGCCAGCGGGCTGACGATCTCGTCCAATATCCGCTGCTCCAGCGCGGGCGTTACGACCGGCGCCGGACTGTACGCGCCCATGCCGCCGGTGTTGGGGCCCATATCGCCATCGCCGACCGCCTTGTGGTCCTGGGCGGAGCCCAGTGGCACTACGGTTTCACCATCGACCAGGGCGAAATAGCTGGCCTCTTCGCCGGCCATGAATTCCTCGATCACGATCTCATGGCCGGCCGCGCCGAACCGGCCGCCGACCAAGGCCTCGTCGATCGCCGCCTGTGCTTCGGCTTGCGTGTTGGCGATCGTGACGCCCTTGCCCGCCGCCAGTCCGTCCGCCTTGATGACGATCGGCACACCTTGCTCTGCGACATAGGCCTTGGCAGCGACGCCATCGCGGAAGCGGGCGTAGGCAGCGGTCGGGATCCCGTATTTGGCGACGATATCCTTCATGAAAGATTTGGAGCCCTCCAACAGCGCGGCGGCCGCGCTGGGTCCGAAAGCCTTGATGCCTTTCTCGGCGAGCCGGTCGGCCAACCCGGCAACCAGTGCCACTTCCGGACCGACCACCACCAGATCGACTGAGTTGTCGACAGCGAAGGTCACCAAGCCCGGTACATCGTCGGCGGTGATCGCGACGCATTCGGCTATCTCGGCGATGCCGACATTGCCGGGCGCGGCGATCAGTTTGGCGGTCAGCGGCGACGCGGCGATGCGTAGCGCGAGCGCATGTTCGCGGCCTCCGCTGCCGACGAGAAGTATGTTCAGTCGCTTTGCCATTATTTCCTGGGTCGCCAAGATACCGCTTTCATGAAATGGCTTTTTCCGGGGCGGTTTGTATCATGGTGCAATGAGCACGCAAATCGAACCTGGCCTTCCCGACACCGAAGCCGCGCCCCCCGCAGGCGGCAACCTGACCCCTTATACGGTTGGGGAGTTGGCGCGGGCGGTGAAGCGCACGATCGAGGGTTCCTACGGACTTGTTCGAGTGCGCGGCGAGCTGCTGCGCGTAAAGCGCCATACGTCCGGCCACATCTATCTCTGCCTCAAGGATGATGACGCGGTTTTGGATGGTGTCATCTGGCGCTCGGGCGCGTCACGGCTGGGCATGATCCCCGAGGATGGCATCGAGGTGATCTGCACCGGGCGAATCACGACCTATCCGGCACGGTCGAGCTACCAGCTTGTCATCGAGTCGATGGAGCTGGCGGGGCAGGGGGCGCTGCTCAAGCTGATCGAGGAACGGCGAAAGAAGCTGGCGGCCGAGGGGTTGTTCGCAGCGGAACGCAAGCGCCTGTTACCTAGCCTCCCCGGTGTCATCGGTGTCGTGACGTCGCCGACTGGGGCGGTGATCCGCGATATTCTCCACCGGCTGGCCGACCGTTTCCCACGCGACGTTCTCATCTGGCCGGTGGCGGTGCAGGGGGCCAATGCGGCGGCCGAGATCGCGGCCGCCATCACCGGCTTCAATGCCCTGCCTTTGAACGGCTGGCCGCGCCGTCCCGATGTACTGATCGTCGCGCGCGGCGGTGGCGCGATCGAGGACTTGATGGCCTTTAACGAGGAGATCGTGGTCCGCGCGGCGGCGGCGAGCGGGATCCCGTTGATCTCCGCCGTCGGCCATGAAACCGATACGACCTTGATCGACTTCGCCTCGGACATGCGCGCGCCGACTCCGACGGCGGCGGCCGAGTTTGCGGTGCCTGTGCGGTTGCAATTGCTGGCGCGGGTTGAGGAATGCTCGTCTCGCCTGATGTTCCAGATCGAACGGTCGGTGGCGTTCAAGCGCAGCGACCTACAGGCGCTGGAGCGCGGCTTGGGCAATCCCCGTCATGCGATCGAAGCGCATATCCAGCGGCTGGACAGTTTGGACGAGCGGCTGGACGGCGCGAAGCGGAATTATTTCGACCGGCTGACCCAGAGTGTCGCCACCTGGAGCGCGCGGCTGCGTCACCCGCTGCAGCAGATCCAGGATTTGAAGCGCCATCTGGATAGCCAGGGACGGTCGCTCGACGCGGGTTTCCGCCGCTCCGTCGATTCGGCTCAAGCCCGGTTCCAGCGCTGGAGCGATCTGCTGGAAAGCTATTCCTATCGCGGGGTTCTGAAGCGCGGGTTCGTTCTCGTGACCGACCGCTCGGGGCATGCGGTCGGGTCATCGCAGAGTGTGCAGGCCGGTGACGCCGTCGCTCTAGAGTTCCATGACGGCAAGGTCGAGGCAACCGTCGATGGTACTGCCGGCGGTTCGGCGAAACCGCGTCGCGCGGCGCCGGCGAACGCGCCGAAATCCGGACCGCAAGGGCGGCTTTTTTGACATAGGAATCAAAAAAGGGCGGCCCATGGGACCGCCCTTCATTGCGCCGTTAGGCTGGTTTGCCCTCGAAGAGCGGAGCGATGCTTAGTCGTGGCCTTCGCGATACTGAGCGTGAGCGGCCTTCAGGCAGGCATAGCCGCCATTGTTGCTTTTGGCCCAAGCGGCCGAAGCCTTGTGATAGAAACGGCCGCGGTCGAGATCGACCCAAACCACTTCATCGGCGGCGCAGGCCTGGGTGGCGGCAGGCTCAGTCGCGAACAGGCCGGTCGCCGCGCTGACGGGAAGGGATGCGGTGGCGAACAGGGCGATAGCAATCGCGCTCGGTGCGATCTTCATAAAAGGCTCCTCGAAATTTAGGCGCACGACGCGCTCAGGTCTCCATACGGTTTCGTTCCACAGAAAATGCCGCGACGCACAATGTCGCAGGTGATGAAACGATGCGTCTCGCCTACCACAGGTATGCATTTGGCTGCAAATCGGGGCTCGTATGCGAATTTTGCAATGCAAAAAAAACCAGAAATAAAGCTGGGTTCTTCTCAATGAAAAGGGCGGTCACGAAGGACCGCCCTTTCATCGAACGCGCCGCAAGGGGCGTGTCGGCGTCCTTTAGTCGTGCGACTCGCGGTACTGCGCGTGGGCGGCTTTCAAGCAGGCATAGCCGCCATTGCTGCCCTTGGCGAAATTAGGCTGCGCCTTGTGATAGAACTTGCCGCGGTCGAGATCGACCCAAACCACCTCGTCGGCGGAGCAGGCCTGAGCGGCTGCTGGCTCGGTTGCAAACAGCGCTGTTGCGGCTGTCGCCGGCAGCGATCCAGCCGCCGCGGCAATCAACATGGCACCAACCACCGTTGATGAAATTCTCATGATCTATTCTCCCAGGTTACCGCGATTTCGCGATGTTCATTTTCTATATAGTACACATTGAGAAATATAATACATCTTACGAACCATCTTGCGACGCACAATCCTGCGGCTGCGCCACCCTGTCGCAGCGCTCTAAATAACAGAAGTTTTACGATTTCCGAGCGCGCTCTGTCTGGTGCGTTGCGAAATGCCGCTCGACCCGTTAGTCGGGCCAGCGTCGGTGTAGCCACAACCATTGCTCGGGGCGCGCTCTAACCCAATCCTCGATGATCTCATTGATCCTGACCATGACAGCGCGCTCGTCCGCCGCGCGGTCGCCGGTTGCCGGCAAATCAAGGGGCGGATAGACGGTAATCCGGAAACGCGCGCCTTTCAGCCGCTCGGTGCGTGCCGGCACTAGGACGCAGCCCAGCCTGATCGCAAACTGCGCGATGGCCGGGGCTGTCATCGCATTCCGGCCGAAGAACGGGACGGGGATACCGTCATTCATCTTCTGATCGACCAGCATCGCCGCATGGCCACCTTGCCGCAGCAAGCTGAACAGCGCCTTGGCGCCTTCCTGCCCCTTGCGGAACAGCAGCGGTGTGTCGCGCAAGCGGCGCAGCAGCCCATCGACCCATTGATTATTCGGCGCGCGGTATATCAGCCCGAGTTCAAGCCCAGTATGGCGGGCGATGAACGGCTGAACCTCCCAGTTGGCGAGGTGCCCGCCGAACAATATGCCAGGCTTGTCGTCACCGGCCAGTGCACGGACGATATCCAGTCCCTTAATCTCGACCCGGCCACCCTCCAGTTTCGCGCAGATCCGGGCCAGATGCGGATATTCGGCGATTACTCGGCCCAGATTGTCCCACATGCCGATGATGATGCGCCGGTTTTCTTCCTGATTGTTCTCGGGCAGGGCGCGGGCCACGTTGCGTTCGGCCTTGCGGCTTTGGCCGGTATAAGGTCCGACCATCCTGCCGATCCAGCCGCCGAGCGCCGAGGCCCAATCAACCGGCAATATCCGGCAGACTCCGAGAAACAGCGCCAGTGCGACTGCTTGCAGGAAATAGCCGGCTTGGCGCAGCGGGCTCCGCTTAGCCACGTCGCATCACGACGCTCAATAGGGACGTCAACGCACTCTCATCTTTCCAGGTAACCGAAAGCGGTATCGCTTTGATGCGGAGCCGCCATTCCGGTTCCAGACGGACCCAATCCTTTTCTGTCGTCGCCAGATCCGCGCCCAAAGAATCGGCCTGACTCGCCAATGATTGGAGTTCCGCGCCGGTATAGGGATGATGGTCGGCAAAGGCCTGAAACGCGGCCATCTCAGCTCCGGCTGCGATCAATGAAGATCGGAACTTTTCCGGTCGTCCGATTCCGGCGAAGGCAACAAGCCTTGCCCCGACGGGCAATTCCGAGCTCCGAATCTGAGTAGTGAGCTGCAAGATATCAATCTGACTTGAAAAATTCCGAACGAGATCGTGTCGGTCGTCGCCCACCACGACCATCGCATGGGCGCGCTTGATGCCTGCATCGATATGTTCGCGCAAGGGACCGGCCGGAATGGCGTGGCCATTGCCGAAGCCGGCCGCGCCATCTACGACGATCACTCGCAGATCCTGTATCAGGTCGGGGTTTTGAAGCCCGTCATCCATCAGAATGACGCCGGCGCCGTCGGCAACTATCGCGCGGGCACCCGCGGCGCGGTCCCGCGCGATCCAGCAGGGCGCATCGCGCGCCAGCAGCAGCGGCTCGTCGCCGACCTTCGACGCGCCGTGACGGGCCGGGTCGACCCTAAGCGGCCCGCGATCGAGTCCGCCATAACCCCGGGACAGGATCGCCGGCCGCACGCCGTTGGTTGTGAGGCGAAGCGCAAGATCGCGGACGATGGGCGTCTTTCCCGCGCCGCCGGCTGTCAGATTGCCGATGCAGATCACCGGAACCGGCGCCCGCCAGGGTTTTCCGTGGGCCAGCCGCCATGCGGTTACCTCGGCATAGGCCCAACCCAGCGGCGCAAGCAGCCGACCCATCAGCGCATCCGGCTTGTCCCAGAAAGCCGGCGATTTCATCGCGCCACCTGGCGTCCTGCGGCGCGGTCGATCAGCGGGTCCAATACGGCGAAGGCGCGATCCAGCACATGGCGGTTGCGTTCGGCGACCTGTCGCGCCGCCGCGGCCATCGCCAGTGCCGCTGCCTTGTCTTCCAGCAGACGGGCAATGGCGTCGGCAAGCGACGTTTCGTCGGTGATGACGAGCGCGGCATGGTCCGCCTGCAGCTCGGCGGCGACACCGGGCACGCTGAACATATGTGGGCCATACAGTAGAGCGCAGCCCAGCTGCGCCGCCTCGATCGGATTATGGCCGCCGACCGGCACCAGCGACCCGCCGATACAGGCGATCCCCGTCAGGCGATACCAAAGCCCAAGCTCGCCCATGCTGTCAGCGATATAGATGTCGTCCTTGAAAGCGGGCGGCAGTCCGGCCGAGCGCAGCGACACGGTAAGTCCGGCACCCCGGGCCTGAACCGCAATCGATGCGCCGCGCTTGGTATGGCGCGGTACGATAACCGTCAGCAGGTGGGGAAAGCGGGCGGTCAACAGCGTGTGGGCGGTGACGGCGATCTCCTCCTCGCCCTCATGCGACGATGCCAAGACCCACATCGGCCGTGCGCCGATAGCGGCCTTAAGTTCGGCCAGGGCGTGCGCTTCGGCGGGCAGCGGGTCGGCGGCGAATTTCAAGTGCCCGACAAAGCGGACATCGCGGGCGCCCAACTCACCCAGCCTGACGGCCTCCTCCTCGGTCTGCGCCAGGCAAAGATCAAAGGTCGACAGAAGCTGGCGAATGGTCTTCGGAGCCAATGCCCAACGCCGATGCGACCGCGCCGACATGCGGGCATTGACCAGGGCGGCCGGAATCCGGCGCTGGGCGATGCCGTTGAGCAGGTTCGGCCAGATTTCCGATTCGATCCAGACGGCGCAATCCGGCCGCCAATGTTCCAGAAAACGCTCGACCCAGCGCGGATGGTCGACCGGGATATATTGATGGATTACCCGATCCTTCAGCCGATCGGCGACCATTGCCGCCGACGTCACGGTGCCGGTCGTGACTAGAACGCTCAGGTCGCGACGCTCCTCCAGCAGTCGGTCGAGCAGCCGCAGCATCGACATCGATTCGCCGACGCTGGCAGCATGGAACCAGATCAGGAAGCCCTCGGGTCTGGCTCGCGACGGGATGCCGTGCCGCTCGTCAAATCGCAGCGGGTCTTCCCGGCCGGCCTGCAAACGCCGCCGCAGATAGAGCTCGA
>JAQGIF010000382.1 GCA_028291345.1 Rhodospirillales bacterium
TGGCTGGGGCGGGAGGATTCGAACCTCCGAATGCCGGTACCAAAAACCGGTGCCTTACCGCTTGGCGACGCCCCAACGATGCCGAATTCGGCGAGCTGGACACTAGGCTGGTTCGATCGCCGGAAACAAGCTCGCGGCCGCCCTTTTGATCCATTTCTTGGTTCACTGCAACCGATTCCGCTCGCGACCGCTGTTGCAGCCTCGTGACAAACGCCCACAATTGCGCGATGACAAACGCCTGCGTTTCAATGGCGCTCCGGAATTACGCAAATCACGCATGGGGGAATCGATATGCCTAAGATAGCCATCGGTGTGTATGGACTTCAGCGCTGGTTCGACGGCGATTTCGCGCCGGTCGTGGAGGTCGTGCGCCGCGCCGACGAGGCGGGAATCGATCAGGTCAGCATCACCGACCATGTGGTGATGGGCGAGCATCTGGAAAATTATCCGTACGGCCCATTTCGGGATAATTTGGAAGCGCCCTGGTACGAGCCGGTTACTGCATTGGCGGCATTCGCCGGCGCTACCAAAAGGATTCGCCTGTCGATGGGTATCCTGATCGCGCCGCTCCGCCCTGCCGTCTTGCTGGCCAAGCAACTCGCCACGCTTGACGTGATGTCGCGTGGGCGAGTCGATGTCGGGCTGGGTCTAGGCTGGCAGAAGGAAGAATACGACGCCGCCGGAGTTCCCTGGGAAGGGCGCTATGGACGATTGGAAGAGCAGGTTCGTGCCTGCAAAGCGTTATGGACCAGCGCTCCGGCGGAATTTCACGGCAAGACCGTCTCGTTCGAAAAGATCCATGCCTATCCCCGGCCGGTGCAAAGCCCGCTGCCGATCTGGTTCGGTCTCGCTCCGACCGAGAAGAACTTTGCCCGTATCGCCGAGTTGGGCGAGGGCTGGATTCCGATGGAGAATGAGCCGGAGAAGCTGGCGCCGCTGGTCGATAATTTGCGCGCCGCTTTCAAGGCTGCCGGACGCGATCCGGGCAAAATCGATGTGCGCGTCGTTGCCCCTTACGTTTTCCGGGAAGATTATAGCTGCGACCTGGACGCGACCTTGGCCAAGATTCCGGCCCTGGTCGAAGCCGGCGTGACGGTCGTCGAATTCCACCCGCTTTATCTCAGCAGCGGCCCCGACGACCTCGACCGCTTCTTCAGCGCAATCTTGGCCGCGAAATGAGCAACGCCGATATCGCCCTGATGCAGGACGAATGGGCGCTGCGCAAGCTAGCCATGACCTATGCCCGCACCGTCGATCGCGGCGACGGACCGGGCTTCGCCGCGCTCTTCACCGAAGACGCGGCGATCGAGGGGCCAGGCTTCAGGGTTCAGGGATTTGCCGAAATTTCCGGCAATCCCGGCATGCTGAAGCTGATGTACAGCTCGACAATGCATACCGTGCTGAACCAGACGGCGACGATCACTGGCGATACGGCGGAAGGCGAGACTTATTGCATCGCCTATCACGTCAACCATCCGCAGGATGGCCAGTATACGAGATTGGATTGGGCGATTCGCTACCAGGACAAGTATGTTCGACGAAACGGTAAGTGGCTGTTCGCCCATCGCCAGCTTTTGGTAGAGTGGACGGAGGTTTCGCCAGTCACCATGATCGGCTGACAATTCAGGCAACAATTGATCGGCAAACTGCGGAGGGAATGGGGAATGAGCGGAAATAATGCATTGGCGGGTAAGACTGCCTTCGTGACGGGCGGCGCCGGCAGCATCGGGTCCAATTGCGCGAAACTGCTGCTGCGGGATGGTGCCGCGGTTTTGATCATGGGGCGGCGCAAGGATGCGCTGGAAAAGACACGGGGGTGGTTGCTCGAGGCAGTGCCGGACGGCAAGGTCGAAATCTATGCCGGCGACGCCTGCGAGGAAAAGGACGTGCGCGCCGCTCTGAGTCAGGCCCATGCCATGCAGGGACGGCTGGACATTATCGTCCCGACAGTGGGCGGCGGCGGGTTCAAGCCCTTGCTGATGCTGGACGCGGATTCGTTCCGCGCCGAGCTGAACGTCAACATCATCAGCGCCTTCCTGGCGGTACGCTATGGCGTGCCGTTGATGGAGGGCGGGTCGATCGTCTGCATCTCGTCCACCGCGGCGACGCTGCCCTTCGCCTATCTACCAGCCTATCACACCTCCAAGGGTGGCTTGGAGAACTTCGTTCGCGCCGCGGCGGAAGAGCTGGGTTCGGCCGGCGTTCGCGTCAATGCCGTGCGGCCGGGCCTGACAAGGAGCGACGCAACCGGCCCGATGTTCGCCACCCCTGACATTCTCGACCGCTTCATCGCCGAGTTCCCCCTCGGCCGCGCCGGCGAGCCCGAAGACATCGCCCAGGCTGTCCGCTATCTCGCGGGGCCGGAATCATCATGGGTGACGGGGCAGAGCTTCGCGGTGGATGGCGGAAATGAAATTCGCAAGAACCCCGACCTGTCGGACATGATCGCGCTGATGTTCGGCCAGGAAGCGCTCGACACGGTCCGGCGCGGCAAATCGCCGGTCAAGGACTGAGGCCGGACATGGATCCCATCTGGTCGAATGTTCGCTTCGATTATAGCGGCCGCCATGTGCTGGTCATCGGCGGCACCAGTGGGATCGGGGCTGCAACCGCACGCGCCTATCGCGAAGCGGGCGCGGAGGTGACGATCACCGGTCAGCGGCCCAGCGCCGCCGATTATGACGGGCTGGACGGCTTTCGTTATTGCCAGCTCGACATTACGGGAACCGACGATATGGCGCCCGTGGCGGCCTCCCTGCCCGCGCTCGACATATTAGTCAACAGCGCCGGGGTCGGCTGGGTCGGCGGTGGACAAGGCGAGCATGAGTATGAGCCGGAGATATTCGAACGCGCCATCAGGATGCACCTGACCGGTCCTTACCGCATGGTGGACGCCTGCCATGAGAAACTATCGCGAAGCAGCTTACCCGGCGGCGCCGGCATCATCAGCATCGCGTCGATGACATCCTTCTTCGGGAATGAGGTCGTTCCCGGCTATGGCGCGGCAAAGGGCGGGCTGGTGCAGATGACAAAGACCTTGGCCATTCACTGGGCGCGCGAAAATATTCGCGTCAACGCGGTTGCCGCAGGACTGACCGAAAGCGCGATGACCGCCTGGATGCTCGACGTTCCTGAAGCCGTTGGCCCCACCTTGGACCGTACGCCGCTAGGTCGCATTGGCAAGGCGGAGGATGTTGCGGGAGCCGTACTCTTCCTGACCAGCGCAGCGGCACAGCATATCACCGGCCAGACAGTGATCGTCGATGGCGGCTACTCGATTTTTGGATAGGTTGCGAAACCCAATTTTAGGATGACAGCATGAGCGATAATCGGCCCTTGGCGGGCATGACCGCCATCGTTACCGGCGCCAGCGGCGGGATCGGCTCGGCATCGGCCGAATTGCTGTTAAGAGACGGCGCGACGGTGATGATCTTGGCGCGCCGCCCCGACGTTCTGGAAGAAACACGCGCCGAACTGCTGGCGGCCGTGCCCGATGGCCAGGTCGAGCTCTTCGTCGGCGACGGCATGGTCGAGGATGACATCAAGGCCGCCTTCGCCAAGGCGCATGCGATCCACAACCGGCTCGATGTCGTCGTGGCCACGGTCGGGGGTGGCAACGGCTTTCGACCGATGCTGATGTTAGACGCTCAGACATTCCGCGATCAGTTCGACCGCAATGTGGTCAGCGCGTTCCTGGCGATTCGCTACGGCGCACCGCTGATGGAGCCGGGTGGATCGATTGTCTGCATCTCATCGACGGCGGCAAAGTTGCCATTCAACGGGCTGGCCGCCTATCATACCGCGAAGGGCGGGCTGGAGAACCTGGTCCGGGCAGCGGCGGAGGAACTCGGCTCCGCCGGCATCCGCGTAAACGCCGTGCGCCCCGGCCTCACGCGCAGCAAGCGCGTCAGCTATCTGTTTACCGACAACACCATCTTCGACAAATTCCTCGACGAATTCCCGTTGCGCCGTGCCGGTGCACCTGTCGATATCGGGCAGGCGGTCCGTTATCTGGCGGGACCGGAATCGTCGTGGGTGACCGGTCAAAGCTTCGCGGTCGATGGCGGCCAGGAACTGCGCAAGAATCCCGACCTATCGGACCTGCTGGCTGAGAATGTCGGAAAGGATGCTATTGCGGCGGTCAGAAAAGGCAAGGTCCCCTAAGGGACTGGTGCACTGGTTGGGGGACGTGGATTCGAACCACGATAAACAGAGTCAGAGTCTGTTGTCCTACCGTTAGACGATCCCCCAGTAGGCGCTCGGTCGATTAGACCAACAACGACCTTGAAAGGCCAAGGACGCGCCTGTTAGCACGCTGGAATCGATTTGGGTAGGACCCAAGGCGATTTTTAGCTCCGCGCATGTGCAAATCCTCACCGTCGGTGCGGGCGGCCTTGGACAATCGCCGCCCGCAGGGCATGATGCGTTATGACCGATAAATCGAAAAAGGGGAGCGCAGGCGTGCGCCCCGGCAGCGTAAAGCTGAGCAACAATGGACTGGCCGTTCGCGTCAAAACCGCCAAATCGCGTGATCTAGCTTCTACCTTGTGGCTCGAGCGGCAGCTGAACGATCCGTATGTGGCGGAGGCCAAGAAGCTGGGCTATCGCAGCCGGGCTGCGTTCAAGCTGGCGCAACTCGACGATAAATGCCGGCTGCTGAAGCCTGGCATGCGAGTGGTCGATTTGGGCGCAGCCCCCGGCGGCTGGACCCAGGTCGCGATCGAGCGCACCAAGGCTCTGACCTCCAATGCCAAGATCGTCGCCCTCGACATATTACCGATGGACCCCGTGCCACCGGCCATCGTGCTGCATCTCGATTTCCTGAAAGACAACGCCCCCGCAATTCTCAAGAAGGCATTAGACGGCGAAGCGGACCTGGTCCTCAGCGACATGGCGGCTCCAACCACCGGGCACCGCGAGACGGATCACATCCGGATCATCGCCCTCGCCGAAGTCGCCTATGAATTCGCGACGGAGGTGCTCGCCCCCGGGGGCACCTTCGTTGCCAAGGTCTTTCAGGGGGGCTCAGAAAAGGATTTGCTGACCCGCCTAAAACAGGACTTTGTGACTGTCCGCCACGTCAAACCGCCCGCCAGCCGGGCGGGGTCAGCCGAGGTTTATGTGGTGGCCCAGGGATTTCGCAAACTGCCGGGCAGTTCTGATGTCGATGTCAGCTCGACTTGAAGCTGAAGGCTCCGGGCAACAGGGCTTCCGCGGTGACGGTAACCACCGGGTCGACGTCCCCGGTCCGGAATATGACCTGGGCACCAGTTCCGAATTCTAAAATGGCCTGGCGGCAAGCGCCACACGGCGCGCACGGGACCGGTTCGCCGGCCGGATCCAACGCCACGACCGCAATTGCCGACAGGCGCATTGCGTGACCTTCGGCGGCCACGGCTGCCGCGATCGCATGACGCTCGGCGCAACCGCCGACTGGAAAGGCCGAATTCTCGACATTGCAGCCGATATAAACCGCGCCCGCTTCGGTGCTGACGGCCGCCCCGACCCGAAAGGCGGAGTAGGGCGCGTAGGCGTTGCGGGCAGCTTGTTCGGCCCGCACAGGTAGGACGGAGAGACTATCGTTCACATCCAAACCTCGCAGGAGACATGCCGCTAGATGGCTGGCCTCTGAAACGACACGACCGGCGCTCCCAGGGAGCGCCGGTCGATCGAAATTACGTGACGCTGATGACTTACCAGCGGCCGCCGCCGCCGCCAAAGTCGTCGCGGCCGCCGCCGCCGCCGCCATAGCCGCCGCCACCGCCGCCACGGCCACCGCCGCCGCCGCCGTAACCGCCGCCGCCGCCGCCGCGGCCACCCCCGCCGCCG
>JAQGIF010000384.1 GCA_028291345.1 Rhodospirillales bacterium
GATGCCAGGGAGGCACTCGCTGAGCGCGTTGCGCTGAGCCCTCGATACATCGGCAAAATTGAGAGCGGCGCAGCATCGCCGTCCGTCACTCTCGTGGGCCGGATTGCCGATGCTTTGAACATTGACCAATGTGAATAGGTTCGTCGGTAGCCAGCGTTATCAGGTTCAAAACTCGATCAGATGCGCCTTTTACCGCTCGATCCCCCGTCCCTCTCGCGATCCCTGGACAGATCACGCGATCGTTCGCGCTGCTCCCGCTCCCCATCCTGACCCTAGCGCCGACCTCTAACTCTGGTTCCTATATATGATAATATCGTTTATCATATATAGAAACTTGCCTTTTGACCGCCCCTGTGGTAGTAAAAGTGATGGATACTCAGGAGCAACACAAAGAGATCGAACGCCTCTATCGGCAAGCCTTCGCCGAGTATGGAGCCGTTGCGCTTTGGAACATGCGGCCGGTCGAACACCCTACGCCCGGCGCCGCGCTGGCGATCACGTCCGCGCTCCGCACGCATGGCTCCATGGATGGGCGACGGCTCGCCGAACACATCGAGCGGCTATGCCGTGCCCCTCAGTAAGCTTCAATCGCACCTGCTTCGCGTCCTCGCCAGCCAGCGCAGCCCCGATAGCTTCGTGGCCGGCGCAATCGCCATCAATCGCGATGGGCCGCGCTTCTCCGGTGATATCGACATTTTCCAAGACAACAGCGAGCGGCTTGTCACCATTGCGGAGAACGATGCCGCGATCATCGCCGAGGCCGGCCTTCACGTAACCTGGCTACCCAGCCATGGCAGCGGTAAACGCGTGGCGCTGGTGGGTGGTCTTGGCGAGAAGACACAACTCGAATGGGTTGCCGATTCCGACTTCCGCTTTTTCCCGGCCCAGCCGGATGAGCTGTTTGGTTATGTGCTGCACCCGGCTGATTTAGCCACCAACAAAGCGTCGGCCGCCGCCGATCGGCGCGTGCCGCGCGACATTGTGGATTTGGTCACGATCCATGAGCAGATTTTGCCGGTCGGTGCTGTCATCACGGCGGCCGTGGGGCGCTTTCCGGGCATGACGCCCGAAGAGATGCTCTCTGAAATCCGCCGTCACAGCACTTTTACTGCCGATGAATTCCAGGCGCTTGCGATGGAAGGGCCCCTCGACATCAAGCAAACGCACAAACAGATTAAAGCCATGCTCGACGACGCCGAGGCTTTCATCGCACGATTGCCGAGCGATGCAGTCGGGTTCCTATTTCTCGAAGGGGAAAAGCCCGTCCAGCCCAACCCGGCAGCGCTCGATCGCTACCGCCGGCATGCGGGTGCGAAGCGGGGTCACTGGCCGTCTTCCTCGCAGATCGGCACGGCCATGCTGGAACGCTACGGCAAGCCTTCGCCATGAACCTGATGCTCCCCTCCGCTTCTGGGGAGGCGTCCGTCGTTCTCCATAATGCGCGCGCGCTGCCCGCGCTCGTGACCGCTGCCGGCGACCGCGCCGAAATCCGCTTCCTCCAATTCTTCGCCGGGCAAATCCGCAACCCGAACACGCGCCGCGCCTACAGCCGCGCCCTGGGCGCGTTCCTGGCCTGGTGCAATGATGTCGGCGTGTCGTCGATCGCGGCCGTGCAGCCGCTCCATGTCGCCACCTGGATCGAAGCGCAAACAAAGCGCAGTGACATTGCAGCGCCGACCGTCAAGCAGCAGCTCGCCGCGATCCGGCATCTGTTCGACTGGCTGGTGACGGGCCAGGTCATGCCGGTCAACCCGGCGGGCTCCGTGCGCGGCCCCTCGCACATCGTGAAATCCGGCAAGACGCCAGTACTCGATCCGGCCGAGGCGCGGCAGCTCCTCGACCGGATCGATGTGACGACACAAGTCGGCCTGCGCGATCGGGCGCTGATCGGCACAATGATCTACAGTTTCGCGCGGATTGGTGCTGCGATCGGCATGAAGGTCGAGGACGTGTTTGTGCAGCGCAGGCGGTTATGGGTTCGCCTTTGTGAGAAACGCGGCAAGCGCCATGAAATGCCCTGCCATCATAACCTGGAAGAGTACCTAACTGCCTATCTCGACGGCGCCGGCTTGCGCGATGATCCCAAGGGGCCGCTGTTCCGCACGATCGGCCGTGGCACCGGCCAGCTCACCCGCACGCCGCTACCCCAGGCCAACGCCTGGGCGATGATCGAGCGCCGCCGCACGGCGGCTAATATCGAGACCAAGATCGGCAACCACAGCTTCCGGGCCACGGGGATCACGGCCTATCTCAAAAACGGCGGCACGCTGGAAAAGGCCGCGACGATGGCAAACCATGCCTCAACCCGCACGACACAGCTTTACGATCGCCGCCACGATGATGTGAGCCTTGATGAGATTGAGCGGGTGGTGATTTAGGAGAGAATTCCTTTATACAATTTCCAGGAGAGAGAGCACCTTTTGGTCCATCGACAGCCAATTCCGTGGAAAATATCTGGCAGTTCATGCGCAACAACTGGCTCTCAAACCGAATCTTCAGTCCTATCACGATATCGTCAAGCATTGCTTGCTTCGCATGGAACAAGCTGATCGACCAACCTGGGAAAATTATGTCGGTCGGATTGCGGGATTTGGCGAGTAGATCCTGATTAACGAGATTTGGTATTACCCCGAATGCCCGTTTGACTGCCGACATGCGGAGATTAGACCTGTCTACCAAGGGAGGTGGCGGGGAAACCTACTGCCCACAGGGAAGGTTCCGGCTGAGAACTCAGTCCGGTCCCGCAGCTTCGATCTGGGGGGCCGGACTCCCTAATGCGAGAAGGAGTCACATGATTGAGGACGGAGAGGATCGCGTGAGAGAGCGCGCGTTTTTGATTTGGGAGGCAAAGGGCTGTCCGGAGGGACACGCCGATGCGCGCTGGGATATGGCGCAAGCAGAAACGGCGGTTAAGGATAACTCGGAAACAATCGTTCTACCGATCCGGCCGTCCAAGGAAAAACCTTTACGAGTAGCGCGAACAGCGCGGCGCTAATCACCCTTGCAGAACGTTGCTGACGTGAATGGCCCGTGCAATTGGACGGGGCTATCTGGAAGCCGCATCGGCCCCACAAGTGCCCAATCTGTACGGTTAGAGAACAAATCCTCCTGAGAAATGCCCCAGAATGCGGCTGTCGATCCGAAACTATGCCGTTGTAATTGTCCGCGGGTGCGGACGGAATTAGGAAAACAATGTCTCAAGCTTTCATAATCGAAGTATTTGGTTGCACCGCAGGCATTCTCGCCAAGGAGCAGAATCGTTTCCGCTTCTACGCATCACATCCGCTAATGAAATCACTGGAAGGCCGACTGTTCAAAAGCCCGCGGGGGGCGGAGGTTGCTGCGGAGCAGATCGCAGCGATTAAGCTTGCCAGATGTGTTGATTAGGACATCGGCCTCCTGTCGCGTCCTCTATTGACTTGCCCGCATTCGGCGCGTGCACCGATTAGGCGAAAATCATAACTTGATTCTGGAACAGATTTTCGGAACGGAGAGCAAAGTCCCTTCAGGGATCTAAGTTTCTTCCGACAGTCTTGCGATATGCACGCAGAAGGCGGCTTCAAATGACACAGACGTGAAACCGTAGCGCTCCGCCAGGACCGCGCAAACGGCGCTCAAGATCGACCCTGATTGTGTCGAAGCGCTGGAGGCACTGGGGTTGTGCGAGGCTGACCCGATTCGGTCGCTGGAATTTCATGCACAATCATCGACCGTGGCGTGGAAGATCTATGGTCCAGCATGAGAACAATGGGCCAGACAGAACCCGCGTGAAAAGCCTGTCTTTCGGCAGTTCCTGGGCTCTCGGCCGTTCCTGCGGGCAAATATGAATTATCGTCGCAGGCTGATGATCGCGGCAAAGGAACGGCATGCCGGTGGAGCAACGAAGGCCTATTCCAGAGCATTGGCGATTATAGCGGAATAGTCCTATCCCCAGCCTACGCGCAACCTTGCTTGCGTGTAGGCCTTGATGGTTGCGCATAGATGGGCGATTGTTGCGCATAAACTCAATGCGCAACAGGAATGCAGCTTGGCGAAACAAATTTTCCAGGACGAGTTAGCGGCCATCGAGCAGGCTCTCCTGAGCCACCCCGATGGGGCGTCCGCGCAGCAGATTCTGCACGCGCTCGCGCTGCCAATCCCCCTGCGCACTCTGCAATACCGCCTGAAATACCTCGTCACCCACGGCCGTCTCGTCATGGATGGCGATGGGCGGTGGGCGAGATACCGCCTGCCGGCGCCGACGTCACAAACCGAAGGCGCCGCCCCGGCGGCAGCGGAAGCAGACGAATCGGTCGTTCCC
>JAQGIF010000135.1 GCA_028291345.1 Rhodospirillales bacterium
CGAATTGATCTCCTTCGCCTTGGCGATACCCGCCTCGATCACGCGCTGCGCGTCATCGAGCGTTACGGATGTAATTGCATGCATACCCCCCTCCTCTGTCGGAAATGGGACCGCCGGGCAAATGTACGAAACGGAAGTTGCCAGCATTAAGGGCAGCCTGCGGCATGTCTTGAGCAACACAGAGTAGCCCTCGGCTGTTCCATGCTGAGACTTACTTTTTATGACGGTTTGAACCTCGACCTTCAGATTATGAACCCGCATCCCCGCAGCGTGCGGCTGAAGCCTGCGAGCGGACGAGTGGGGACGCCCGCTGGGGCCTGTAGCCTTGCCCGTGTGAACTGGAAAATAACTGGCGGCCGGCAAAGACCCTGAAGCCGCCAGCCGAATTCGGAGTCAAGCCGTTTTGAACTTGGCCGCCTCCTCCGAGCCGCCTGTCGCGTTACCGGCGCTGTAGGAGTGAGCCCCTGTTCCGGCGAGCTTGCCGCCGTCGACGATGAGATATTCGTCACGGATCGGTCTGCCTTCGAACCAGCACTCCAGAATCTCGCGCGTCCCGGCGGCGTAGCGCGCCTGCGCGGAAAGCGATGTCCCGGAAATATGGGGCGTCATCCCGTGATGCGGCATGGCCCGCCAGGGATGGTCCTTCGGCGCCGGTTGGGGGAACCAGACATCGCCCGCGTAGCCGGCAAGCTGTCCGGTTTCAAGGGCACGCACAATGGCCTCGCGATCGCAAATCTTGCCGCGCGCCGTGTTCACAAGATAAGCCCCTCGCTTCATCTTGGAGAGCAGCTGTTCGTTGAACAGGTTTTCCGTTTCAGGGTGGAGCGGCACATTGATTGTCACCACGTCGCAGACCTTCACCATGTCCTCGACACTCGGATGCCAGGTGAGGCCCAGTTCCTTTTCGACGGCCTCCGGCAGGCGATACCGGTCGAAATAGTGAAGATGCATGTCGAACGGCTTGAGGCGGCGCAGCACGGCAAGCCCGATGCGCCCCGCCGCGACGGTGCCGACATGCATGCCCTCTACATCGTAGGAACGCGTCACGCAGTCGGCGATGTTCCAGCCGCCCTTCACGACCCACTGATAGGATGGAATATAATTGCGCACGAGCCCAAGGATCATCATCACCACGTGCTCGGCAACGCTGATCGAGTTGCAGTAAGTGACCTCGGCTACTGTGATGCCCCGGTCCATCGCCGCCTGCAGGTCGATATGGTCGGAGCCGATGCCTGCGGTCAGCGCCAATTTCAGCTTCGGCGCCTTCGCGATACGTTCGGCTGTGAGGTAGGCTGGCCAGAAAGGCTGCGATATAATGACTTCAGCATCGGGCAGCTCGCGTTCGAGTACTGAATCCGGCCCATCCTTATCGGAGGTGACGATAAGGATGTGGCCTTGAGATTCGAGATATTTGCGCAATCCCAGCTCACCCGAAACGCTGCCAAGCAACATGCCGGGCTGGAAGTCGATAGCCTCCGGTGTTGGCAGAGTCTGGCCATCAGGATAGCGGTTGATCTGGGGAAGATCGTCCCGCGCATAAGATTTCGGATAACCATCGACTGGATCGTCGTAGAGGACACAGACAATTTTTGCCATTTCGGTCGCTCCTTTTTGAAATGAAAAGGAGGCTGCGTCGAGGCGTTTCGTATGGTCGTTCGATCGTGGGCGGCCAATTCGCGCAGCCATGGTCCTGCATTACCAGATCATGGCTGCGTCCCCCGGCGCTGTCTCATTCGATCCGGCGCGCTTTTTGGCTGCTGCGCCGTCTCGAACCACCCAGTTATTTGGGGTGCGTGGCCTGCCTAATCAAATGCGAGTTTCGCAACGAGGAGCCCTGGGTTTGGCGGATACCGCGGAATTGCAAAAGCAAGAGGCGGCTAATTTTGTTCCCTCCCGCCGCGCATTATGGAACAGATTTCGGACCACGACGTTTTTTAAAGTGAGGAAGTAACGATGCACTGTGGTTGCTTCCGCGTCTCAAATTAAAAAAGCTGTTCCGTTTTCGGAGAAGCCGAGCGGACAACGCACGGACCGCGGAAGACCTTCGGCTACGCCTCGATTTGTTATCTCGGAGGTCTTTATGAAAACATCGCTAAGCGCTGGTCACCGGGACAACGAAAATTCGGCCGGCCTGCCTTCTTCATTCCAGCAGCCTTCTTCATTCCGACAGGCCTCGTCGTTCCGTAAAATAGGACAATCCAGCGACCCCTCCATTGTTTCCCTTTCGGTGGAGGACATGCAGCGACTGATCGATATTGAGAGATCTGCCTACCTGGCCTTGTCCGCGATGGGTACGATCACCATGCCAAATAAGAGCGTCACCGACGCCGCAAACGCTCTAGCGGATGCATTGGCGCACCCGGCTCTCGGCGGATAATTTCGGATCGATAAGACCGCCCGACCTCACGGAACAGATAAGCCTTCCGGCAGCTTTGACCAGGGACAGCGGCGCGATGCGCTGCGATCCTGGGCTTATCAGAGTGGAGAGAGTGCGTGGTCAGTGCCCCGGATCGGCTCGAACCCGGCTCACCCTACCCGCTGGGGGCAACCTGGGACGGTCTCGGTGTAAATTTCGCCGTATTTTCCGCACACGCCAAGCAAATCGATCTCTGCGTTTTCGATCCATCCGGCCGGCGGGAGACCGGACGGTACGAGTTGCCGGAATGGACCAACGAGGTCTGGCACGGTTATTTGCCCGATGCCCATCCCGGTTTGCTCTATGGCTTTCGCGTGCATGGCGATTATGCCCCGGAGCGGGGCCATCGCTTCAATCCCAACAAGCTTCTTCTCGATCCCTATGCCAAGCGCCTGTTCGGCCAGCTCCGTTGGAACGACGCGCTGTTCGGCTATCGCGTCGCCTCAGCGCGCGCCGATATGACATTCGATCGCCGCGACAGCGCGCTGGCGATGCCCAAATCGGTGGTTACGGCCGATTATTTTTCCTGGGGCGCCGACCGCAAGCCGCAAACCCCCTGGCAAGATACGGTCATCTACGAAGCGCATCCCAAAGGTCTCACCCGGCTATTGGATGAGGCGCGGCCGCCGGAGCGCGGGACCTTCGCGGCATTGTCGCATCCCAAGGTCATTACGCATCTGAAACGCATGGGCGTGACCGCCATCGAGTTGCTGCCGATCCATGCCTATATGCAGGATCGGCTGCTGCTCGAAAAAGGTCTCTCCAATTATTGGGGCTACAACACTCTGTCATTCTTCGCACCGGAACAGCGCTATCTCGGCCGCGGCGACCTGAACGAACTCAGGATGGCGGTGCGGCGATTCCATGCCGCGGGGCTCGAGGTCATTCTCGACGTCGTCTATAATCATACTTGTGAGGGCAGCGAGCTAGGCCCGACCCTGTCGTGGCGCGGCCTGGACAACGCTACCTATTACCGGCTGCAGGACGCGAACCCGCGTTACTGCGTGAACGATACCGGTACCGGAAATACACTGAACCTGTCGTACGCGCGGGTTTTGCAGATGGTCACCGATTCGCTCCGCTATTGGGCGGAATCATGCGGCGTCGACGGCTTCCGCTTCGATCTCGGCGCGACCTTGGGCCGTGAGCCGCACGGGTTCGATCCCAGCTCGGGCTTTTTCGATACGCTGTGCCAGGATCCAGTCCTGTCGCAGGTCAAGCTGATCTCGGAGCCGTGGGACATTGGACCGGGTGGATATCAGCTCGGCCGCCATCCACCCGGATTCGCTGAATGGAACGACCAGTATCGCGATGATGTCCGCCGATTCTGGCAGGGCGAGACCGATATGCGCCGCAGGCTGGCGCGCCGGCTGTCCGGCTCCGGCGACCTGTTCGATCACAAGGCCCGGCGTCCGTGGGCCTCAGTCAACTACATCGCATCGCATGACGGCCAGACGCTCGAGGATCTGGTGAGCTTCGAGGGCAAGCACAACGAGGCCAATGGCGAGGATAATCGTGACGGCCATTCCGAGAATTATTCGCGCAATTGGGGCGCGGAAGGCCCGACCGACGACCCCGGGATCGTGGCCGCGCGCCAGCGCGCCAAGCGGGCGATGCTGGTGACGGTTTTCATGTCGCTGGGAACGCCAATGCTGATGGCCGGAGATGAGTTCGGCCGCACGCAGCAGGGCAACAACAATGCCTATTGCCAGGACAATGAAATCTCCTGGGTCGATTGGTCCCTGCTGGAGCAGCCGGCGGGAGCCGAACTTGCGACCTTCGTCAGCCGATTGGCGGGAATCCGGCGCCGCTTCGAGATCATCCACTCGCGAGGCTATCTCTACGGACAACAGGAGCTCGCGCCCGGCATCCACGACATCGACTGGTTCGATGAACGAGGGGAATCGATCAGCGAGGGCGACTGGGTCAATCCCGAGGGACGCGCCCTCATTATGCGCCGTGCCGCGCGGACACCGGATGGCGGCATCGATATCGTTGCATTCCTGATCAACGGCTCGGAAAAGGTGCTGCCGTTCGGTTTACCTGGCGCCTCGGAGTGGCGGATCCTGATCGACAGCGCCTATCCGCGGGTCGAGGAGGCACCGATCGAAGGCGCTTCCTACACCGTTCAGAACAATAGCGCCGCGCTTCTGGCCGCTCACATCGGACCTGAGGCAGCATGAGCGACGCGGAGTTCCAGTTCGGTCCGCTCGTGGGACCCGGCGCGACGGAATTCCGGCTGTGGGCGCCCGGTATCGAGGCAGTCGCGCTCGAAGTCGAGGGACATGCTCCCGTTCGAATGATGCCGACTGGCGACGGCTGGTATCGTGTCGATGCGCCGGTTGGTCCGGGTGCGCTCTACCGCTTCCGATTACCGGATGGCACGCGCGTGCCCGATCCGGCATCGCGCGCGCAGCCCGGTGATGTCCACGGCCCCAGCCTGGTCGTGGACCCAAACGCCTATCACTGGCGCTGCGCGGATTGGCGCGGGCGGCCTTGGGAGGAGACCATCCTTTACGAGCTGCATGTCGGACTGCTCGGCAGATATAAGGGTGTATTGGCTCACCTTCCTCGCCTCGCTGAGCTTGGCATCACCGCCATCGAGTTGATGCCGGTCGCGGAGTTCCCAGGCGCGCGCAACTGGGGCTATGACGGCGTCTTGCCGTTCGCGCCAGAGAGCAGCTACGGCACGCCCGAAGACCTGAAGATGCTCGTCGATGAAGCGCACTCCCTCGGCCTGATGGTGTTGCTCGACGTCGTCTATAACCATTTCGGACCCGATGGGAACTGGATGCCGTCATTTGCACCCGGTTTCTTCCGCGACGACCTGCATACGCCGTGGGGTGCGGCCATCGATTTCCGCCGTAAGGAAGTCCGCCGTTTTTTTATCGAGAATGCACTCTACTGGCTCGGCGACTTTCGCTTCGACGGATTACGGCTGGATGCGGTTCACGCAATTTCCGAGCCCGACTGGATAGGCGAAATGGCCGACGAAGTCCGCGGGGCCTTTCCCGGCCGGGACATCCATCTCGTGCTGGAAAACGAGGGCAACGTCGCGGAGCATCTTCTCGGCCGGATCGATGCCCAATGGAACGACGATTTCCACAATGTCATGCATGTCCTGCTGACCGGCGAAACCGAAGCCTATTATGAAGACTTCGCAGACCGGCCCGCCGACAAACTGGCCCGGGCGTTGGCGCAGGGCTTCGTCTATCAGGGCGAACCCTCGAAGCATCACGGCGGCAAACCCCGAGGCAGCAAAAGTGCCGATCTGCCGCCGACCGCGTTTGTCAATTTCCTGCAGAACCATGATCAGATCGGGAATCGCGCGCTCGGAGAACGCCTGACTATGCTCGCCGATCCCGACGCGCTGTGTGCAGCGACGGCGCTTCTGCTGCTTTGCCCGCAAATACCGCTTATCTTCATGGGAGACGAAACCGGCGCGGTAACGCCGTTTCTGTTCTTCACCGACTTTCACGGCGATCTGGCCGACGCAGTGCGCGATGGCCGGCGCAAGGAATTCGCCAAATTTCCCGCATTTTCCGACCCAACTCAACGCGAGAACATTCCCGATCCGAACGCCCTGTCGACTTTCGATGGCAGCACACTCGACCTGACACATCCGCAGGCAGATGGATGGCGCGCGCTCTATAGAGATCTGCTCGCGTTGCGCCATCGCCATATCATTCCCAGCCTGAAGGGCGCGCGATCGATCGGTGCCGCCGTACTCGGTGAAAAGGCCGTGGCGGCGCGGTGGAGACTTGGCGGTGAAATCCTGACGCTCGTTTGCAACTTAGGCGACCGGCCGGTCCGGATCGAGGCACCTTCAACTGCCCCGATTTGGGGATCGCTCGCCGACGGCGTGGTGTCGCCCAAATCCACCATTGCCTGGATGTCGGCGACATGACCCCGCGCGCGACCTATCGCCTGCAATTCCATAAGGACTTCACGTTCGATGACGCCGTGCCGCTCGCGCCGTATCTGGCAAAGCTGTGTATCAGCCATGTCTACAGTTCGCCGATCCTGACGGCGCGTGCCGGATCCAAGCATGGCTATGACGTGGTGGATCACACCCGGATCAATCCCGAACTCGGCGGGATGGAAGCGTTCGAACGGCTGACGGCGGCGCTGAAAGCGGTGGGAATCGGCATCATCGTCGACATCGTTCCGAACCATATGGCGGTCGGTGGGGCCGATAATCCCTGGTGGCTCGACGTCCTCGAAAACGGCAATGCCAGCCGCTATGCTTGTTTCTTCGACATCCAGTTCGACGTTGACGATAGCGAATTGCAGGGAAAGATTTTGGCGCCGTTTCTCGGCGCGCCCTATGGCGAAGTGCTGCAATCCGGCGATTTGAAACTCGTCCGCGACAAAGCGAGCGGCAAGGTCGCGGTGGCCTATCATCATCATCGCTTCCCGATCAGACCTGAGGATCGGGAAGCCGTCGGCGACGACCTCGCACGCTACGATAACGGCGAGGCACTTCATGAATTGCTGGAGCGGCAGAATTTCAGGCTCGCCTGGTGGCGCACCGCCGGCGACCAGATCAATTGGCGGCGCTTTTTCGATATCACCGAACTGGCGGGGCTGCGGATCGAGCGGCCGGAAGTGTTCGACGCCGTTCATCATCTCATATTCGATCTTTACCGGCGCGGGATGATCGACGGCGTTCGGGTCGACCATGTGGATGGGTTGGCCGACCCGGCGTCCTATTGCCGGACGCTGAGAGCGCGTTTCGATGCCATCGCCGGCGAACATGCGAATGGCCGAGCCTTCATTGTCGTCGAGAAAATTCTCGGCGCGGACGAGGACTTACCGACCGAATGGGAAACCGATGGCACCACCGGCTATGATTTCATGAATCAGGTGTCGGAGCTGCAGCATGATTTCGCAGGCAAACAGGCACTGACGGATTATTGGAGCACCACCAGCGGACGCAGCCCCGATTTCGAATCCGAGGAACTGGGGGCCCGTGAAGAGATGCTGCGCACCGCCTTCGATCGGCAACTCGAAGCGACCTCTTCAGCCTTTCACGCGATAGCGGCGCGCGTTACCGAAACGCGCGACCTGACCGCCTCTTCGCTTTCCAGAGCGCTGATTCACATAATCCGTCATCTTCGGGTCTATCGGACATACGCGACCGGTCTGCCGGGGTCACCGCCTCCCGGTCCGCAGTTCGAAAGCGCGGTGGCCGCAGCGAAAGCCGAAGCGTCGACGGAGGATTGGGCGATCGACTTCATCCACCAGACCATGTCATCCGACGCGGCGCGTCCAGCAGTCAGACGGTTCAACCAATTGACCCCTCCAGTCGCGGCAAAGGCGGTGGAGGACACGGCTTTCTATCGTTATGGCCGGTTGCTTTCTCGCAACGATGTCGGTTTCCGGCCTGGGCAACTGGCCAGCAGCATCGACGATTTCCATCGCGCTGCCATGCGTCGGGCCGGTACATATCCGCATGCGATGCTGACCACGGCCACGCACGATCATAAACGTGGCGAGGATAGCCGCGCCAGACTGGCAGTGCTTAGCGAGATCGCGGATGAATGGACCGGGACGGTCGAAAAATGGCGCACACTCAACGGAGCGATACGCCCCGACACAATCGCGGCCGACGACGAGTATCAGCTTTACCAGACGCTTGTCGGTGCATGGCCCGTGGGTCTGTCCGCGCATGATGCCGACGCTCTGCACAGCTTGCGCGACCGCATCGAGGCCTGGCGAATCAAGTCGCTGAGGGAGGCTAAGCTGCGCTCGTCCTGGGCTGCTCCTGATCAGGACTATGAGGGCTGCAACATCGCCTTTTTGAACGCTCTAACGGATACAGCGCGTTCGTTGCCGTTCCTCGAAGCGATCCGCACTTTCGTCGATCGGGTCGCACCCGCCGGCGTACTGAACAGCCTGACACAATGCGTCCTGCGCAACACCGTGCCGGGAGTGCCCGATCTGTACCAGGGCGCCGAGTTCTGGGATTTCAGCCTGGTGGATCCAGACAATCGCCGACCGGTGGATTTCCCGGCGCGCAACGCGGCATTGAATATCGATCCACTCGCGAATGACCTGGTCCATACGTGGCGAGACAGCCGCCTCAAGCAATATCTGATGCAACGCCTGCTGGGGCTGCGCGCCAACGACCCCGACCTGTTCGCGGGTGGCGCCTATCGTCCGCTCCCTGTGATCGGCCGGCATAGAGACAAGGTCGTGGCGTTCGCACGAACCTATGAACGGCGCGAGATTGTCGTGATCGCCCCAATTCGCTGCGCGCAGGCGACGATGGCGGGCGCTGGAATTATGCCAGCGCCCGATTGGTGGGCGGATACGGCAGTGCCCGTGGACAGCGGTCGCGGCACGAACGTCATAACCGACGAGCCTATGATCCCGGAAGCAGGTAAGGTTACGCTTTCACAAATGAAATCGATACCGGCGATCGTGTTCGCACGAGACGTCTAAAGACGTTCTCGCTTGAACAGGTTTGCGTCGGAAGTCTCGATCGCTTCCCGAATTTCTCGATTAGCCGGGCTCAGGCGACCTTCATTTCGCTGCGGTACCGGTTGAAGCATCGCGACCCGGCGTGCAACCGCAACAACGCGCCCTCCGCGATCGGCCTTGCCGTCTTGGGATTTTCCGCAACTAACGGATGAATGATTTCCCGATTCCAGGCTGCGGAGTGGCGCACATCCAAGGTCGCATGCAGTTCGAAATAGAGGCGCGCCTTTCCATCCATTCCCAGCCGCCGGAGCGCGCGGGCGACCTGTACCGCCCGGCCCGGCGCCGTCAACTCGATCACGCCCAGCGCGCCGATAGACTGATAGGCGTAGCGCCGGTTGGCGGCCAGCGCGATCATCAGATTGCCCAGGGCGAGGGCTTCCCAGACCGTGCTTTCAGGCGTCGGCGAAACCGCGAAGGCGTCGGCAAGCCGGCCCAGCATCGGCCCATGCATTCCCGGCGCGTTTCCCCGCCCCATCTCGTCCCAATAATTGCGGGCGAGTTCCAGCTTGGCCTGTCTCGGCATTTTCAATTGCGTCAGTGCCACGAGATCCTCGAAGCCCGCCTCACCCGCCACTTCCTGATGCAGAAACCAGCGCACCTGCTCATAGCTGGCGGTTTCGGCCAGCCATTGGAATAATGGATCACCCTGCCCCGGTCCGCCGCGGATCAATTCTTCGAACCAGGCAACGAATGCATCGGCATCCGTTGGAACATCCGCGAGCAGCGCTTCCACCGCTTTGCGCTCGCATTCGACGAATTGCCCCTCCACCGCCCTCAGCGAGAACTCATCGCCGAGCGCCACCTGCCAATAAGGGTGGGCAAAGCCGGGCGACAGACGGGCGCGGTTGAAATAAGCCAAGTTCCGGTGAAGAGCGTTATTCTCCTCCTCAAGTGAAATGATCGCTTTTTTCAGCGGAACGCCCATCATATCCTCATTGTATCAGGCAGGGTCGAACCAAAGTTTCATCTGATAGTCGATGGTGATTTCATCGCCGGCCGAAATGGCCCGGCGGCTGCGCAATTCGAGTTCGAGATCATCGATCCGCCGGATGAAATTTGCGTTCGGCGCATAGGAATGATTGAGTAGGCTACTGAGACCAAGCGCAATCGCCGCCCGGCCGGCGCCGTCGTAAAGATCCTGCTCGATCGTGCCGTGTTCCCACATGTATACATAGGTGAACACGATCGTTTTGTCGGTCTTTATCCGGTCCTTTGCCGGAATGATCAGGACCGGACAGCGCTCGATCATTGTCCCAATGGGGATGTCGCGCAAGGCGACAATACCACGTCCTTTATCTCCGAAGTTCCTGACCCCGATCCAATCACTTGAGTACTTGGTAGTATATTGGGAGCTTTGATGGTCTAGGCCGGGAGGGTCGGCGATCTGTATTGCCAAATTGTCCATATTTCACCGCAATGACATCAGTTGATTTGGGTCCTTCTAAAACGCTTTCACTGGAACGGTGTTCCGGATCGCCGGATTTAATCGTCGAGCAACCCAAGAGCCTCGACGCGGGCAAAATCCCGCGCGATCAAATTGTCGCCGATGTCGCAGCGGTAGCGCAGGTTCGGGACGAAGACGCGTGCAGTCAGGTCATAGGCATTCCGCTGCGCCGCCCGGATCGTCGGGCCGGTGCCGGTGACCACCATGGTCCAACCGTATTTGCCGCTGGTGACGAGCCGCCCGTTGGCGATACCGATTTCGCCGTAATGGATGTTGGCGTCATCCGGTCCGGCCTGGCCGGTGAAAATGACCGGCAGTCCGGCTGCCTCGTCGACATCCTCGCGGGTATAGGGAAATGGCGGCGTCGTAAGCACGATCCCCACCGAGAAGCCGGGCCGAATATCCAGCGCCTCCAGGTCGCCGCGCACCATTCCGCCCAGCAGGGCGGCCCAGCCCGTGGCCTGCAGCGGCTCCAAAACCGCGAAGCCGGGATAACCGAAGCGGCAGGTGAATTCGAGTGGCCAGATGCCCTGCGCATTCACGACCGTGTTGATATTGATATAGCCCATATAGCCGTTGGCCTTGAGCAGTGGCGCCATGCGGGCCAGCGTCAGTTCGAAGAATCTCCGCGTCCGGCTATAGGTCGCGACAGTACCCATTTCGCCAGTCAGTTCGCCCATGCCGCCGGGGAAGAAATTCTTATGCTCCCAGTCCAGGCAGGCCGGCGTCAGGAATTTCGACCCATCGAAATAGGCGCCGACGCCCATCTCGACACCCTCGATATGATCCATGAGGATGAAACTGTTATCGGCTGTCAGCCGATCGGCCTTGCCGCTCAGGACCGCCTGCACATCCGCGCCATCCGCCAGCCGACCGACATAATTGTCGGATGAGGCGTAGCCGGGACCATTGAATTTCAGGACATAACGGGCGGGATTACCCTTCAGAAAATCGAGCGCTGCATGCGGATCGCTGAAAGCATAGATGCCGGCGATATTAAGGCCCAGGCTGGCCAGGACTTCCTGCGCATAGGCCCGGTCGTTCTCCAACCTGTCGCCGTACGCGCTACCACCGATGACGTTGAAGCCTTGGGCGCGCAACGCGTCCTGCAGTTCGCCCCGCCCGCCGGCGACATTCTCGAACAGGATGATTCCATCCTGACCCGCCGCCGAAAGCCAGCCGAGTTCGTTTCGCCAATCCGCCGTTTGCGGAACGATGCCGGCCAGAGTGCCGAGGCAAAGCGGGGTGCCGATATGCACCTTCACTTCGTGACCGTCCTGGATCAGGCGGCGATAGAGCGATCCCAAGTCGCATGAATCGCCGATCCCTAGAAATCTCATTGCCGCCCCTTTGATTCGATTCGTCCGCAGTTCCGCAGGAACGAACACCGTGGCGTGCCGCTTGTTCAGAACGCATGACAAATCCAACCGATCAAAACGCGCTGAGGGAGTTGCTGCGAGCCGTGGCCGCAGTCGGCTATGAATTCGTACCGCCGACACCCGAAACGCACCGCCGCGTGAATACCCGCCGCGGCAACGAAGAAGCCCGCGATCTGCGCGATGTCTTCGGCTGGAGCCGCCCTTTCCGGCCGGGGACAGTCGGGCAGAATCTCTTCGCCATTCTTGCTGCAGGGGACGTAGTCGAGCGAGCCGGCGAGCTGTGGAGATCCCGGGTGCGGATCGCCTCCCTCAACGGGCGCCTTTACCTTCATTCCGCATTTCCGACTTTTGAGCCCGACGCAGTTTTTTTTGGGCCCGATACATACCGCTTCGTCCGCGCTGCTTTGGCTGGTCTGCCGGATCGCGCCTATCCACGCGCGGTCGATCTCGGCTGCGGCAGCGGCGCCGGTGGGCTATCGGTCGCCGCCGCGCGCCCGATCGGACAGCTATGGCTGAGCGACATCAATCCGGACGCGCTGACCTTTGCCCGCGCCAACGCCGCTCATGCCGGACAGGCCGCCACCTGCATCGAGAGCGATCTGTTCGTCGCGCTCGACGGAACATTCGGCTTGATCCTGGCCAACCCACCGTACCTGGCCGATCCGGGCAGGCGCGCCTATCGCGATGGCGGCGGTCCGTTGGGTATGGATCTCGGCCTGCGGATCGTGCGGGAGGGCATCACGCGGCTGACCGAGAGCGGTGTGCTGTTCCTCTATACCGGCGTGCCGATTGCCGATGGGCTCGACCAATTCAGGCTGGAAGTCGAACAGATCGTCCCGCGCCGCGGTTTCGGCATCGATTATAGCGAGATCGATCCGGATGTATTCGGGGAGGAACTCGATATGCCTGCCTATCGGGCGATCGACCGTATCGCCGTGATCGCGCTGATGATCACGCGAACGGGTTAGGACACGACCAGGATGATCCCACCCCTCCAGCCGCGCAGCACATTTTCGGTTGTTTGCCCAAAGGATAGTGTGTCGCCGACGCGGCGCCCCGTACCGATCACGATAAAGTCGGCTTCGATACGTTTCGCCTCGGCAAGGATCGCCTTATCCGGGGCGACGTCGGTATGCACGGCCTTATGGATATTTTTATAGCCATAGCGGCTGCCGAGCGAGATGACGTCGCGCAGCACGGCCTTTTCCGCACCGGCATCCCGATTGCCGGCCGCAGACCGGCTTGAGGCTTTTCGTTTCGCCTGCTGGCTGGCAACGTGAAGGGCCGTGACGTCGCTGCCCTCGGGCGGCGCCATTGCAAAGGCGAATTCCGCAGCCCGGCGTGAGGGTTCGGTCCCATTGACCGGAACCAGAATCTTGAATCCCTGGTCCGCTACGGCCGCGTCCTTTCGGTAGCCTGCCATAACCAACGCGAGCGGCCCCTCGAATCCAACAGCGATCTGATTGACACTTTGCGAGAACGCCCCGTCATCGGACATCATCCGCTTGAGCCCGATGAATAGGAGATCGTAGCCCTTTCGCCCCTCCGCGACGACCACCTCGCCCGCTTTTCCGGTTTCGACCCGCGCCGAAATCTCCGTCTTCATCGAGCGTTTCTGATCTTCCGGCGAGGAGCGGTCGCCGGCCTTCGCGCCTTCTTGGGCGAGATGTTTAAGGCCGCTCTCGCCAGCGCTGCCACTATTCGCGCTGCCCAGCGCGAGGACCGTCAGCGCCATGCCCCGATGACCGGCGATGAAGCCGGCAAATCGCGAGGCGAACTTACCGTTGATGCTGTCGTCGGCGGCAATCAGGAGACGCTCCAGTTGGCTGATGAAGCCCTTTTCGTCCATCGCCTCCTTCTTCAGGCGATGTTCCTCTTCCTTTTCCATGGGTAGGCGGTTCAGTGCCCAGCGCAGCATCGGCGGCATCGCCATGGTGGTGATCACCGCCATCGTGACGATCATGCTGTAGAGATTTTGGGTCAGCGCCCCCATCGACAGGCCGATCGTGGCAACGATCACTTCGGTGCTGCCCCGCGCATTCATCGCGCTGCCGACTGCAAGCGACTGCCGGCCGGTCAAGCCGCCAATGCGCCCGCCGATAAAGGCGCCGGCGAATTTCCCCAGGCTGGCTATGGCGACCAGTCCTGCGGTCAAGGCCAATATCTTGGGGTCTCGAAGAATCGTCAGATCCGCGGAGAGGCCGGACAGGCCGAAGAAGATCGGCATCATGAAAGCGGTGATGAAGCCGCGCAGCTGCTCCTGGATGTGTTGCGACATGATCGGCGATTCGCCGACCAGCACGCCGGCGACGAAAGCCCCCAGCACCGTGTTGACACCGATCGCCTGGGTTGTCAGCGCCATGGCGAACATGACGACCAGGATCGCAGTGATGAGCGCATATTCGCTGACAAAGGTGTCATTGACCCAGCGGATCAGCTGAAACACCAACCAGCGGCCAGCCGTGTAGCTGAGCACCAGAAACAGAGCCGTACCGATCACGGTCTTGGCGAGCGGCCCAGCCGCGATGCTGCCCGCCCCGGCAATGCCCAAAGTAATCGATATGATCACCCAGCCGACCGTGTCCTCCATAATTGCAGAGGACACGATGATCTGGCCGAGATTGCGGCGCATGAAATTCATCTCCCGCACAACCATGGCGACGATCTTGATCGAGGATATCGACAGCGCGGTGCCCAGGAACAGTGCGGCAACGAGACGGTTGTTCGGATTTGGCAGAATAGAATCCGGCAGGAATTCGCCCAAGGCGACGCCGAAGGCGAGCGGCATGGCGACACCGGCTGCCGCGACTGCGATCGCGGGCTTGCCCACCTCGCGCGCGAGCTTGAGGTCAGTCTCCATTCCAGTGAGCAGAAGCAGCAGCAGCACGCCGGTATTGGCGATGCCCGTGATGAGGTCCTTATGCTCCTTCCCCTCGGGAAAGATGAGGCGGTGTGCCTCAGGCCACACCCATCCGAAAAGCGATGGGCCAAGAATCAGGCCGGCAAGCAACTGGCCGATGATCGCCGGCTGGCCGATGCGCTGCATGACCTCGCCGAGGCCCCGGCCGATGACCATCAGCAGCACAATCTGCTCAAAGAGGGTGACCTCGCCCGATCCGCCGATGCCGATGCCGCCGGTATGGCTCTGCGTCTCGGCGAACACTGTCGTCGTGGCCAGGGAAAGACACAGCGTCATGCCGATAAGGCGTGTGTTCAAATGCGAACCGGTTAAGGGCGTGACCAGTGTTCTTTACATTCTGGTCGGGGCACCAACCCGATTCGGTCCGACTATCTTAAGTCTCGGCAACCAGAGCTGGAGAACAAATCCAAGGATCGCGACCAAAATGCCAAAGATACCGATTCCAAAATAGGAAATCGTCGATAGGTGGCGGGATGCCAAAAATGGATCGGCCGAAAAATCGAGCCAGAAGCCGACTGCACCCACCACCAAACCTGCAATGCCGATGAGAAAGCCCATTTCGATCCGACTCCAACTATTCGATGTTGGAACCGTTTTGATTAGCCATAAAGTTCCGGCGTTTCTCGCCATGCAGGCCGATAACCTCCAGCGGCCGGCCTGCATTTAGGCGAGAGGCGCCCCACTATTGCCAAGTGCGCGTAACACCGTAGTAGTCGTAGGATTTGTCGCGGTAGAGCTGACCGTCATTCTTGACCAGCTCATCGATCGTATCAGCGGGAGCCGCTTCCAGTTTTTCTTTGGTGTAATCGACCACATAGGCGTCTTCCTCGGGGACGTAGTCGAGGGCAGCCCAGGGAATCGGGTGGAATTTTTCGCCGATGCCGAGGAAACCGCCGAAGCTGACAACCGCGAACAGGATGTTGTTCGACTGCTTGTCCAGGACGATGTCTTCGATCTCACCGATTTTGGTGCCCGAGCGATCCTTGACCGCTGCGCCCAAGACCTTTTTTGCGCGGATTGCTGCCGTATGGCCGGTTGCTGTTGGCATGATGATTTCCTTTCTGTGAGGAACGACGGACTTTTAACGCCGACCGCGCTATCCTGTTCCTGCCGCAACATTCGAACCTACTCGGGTGCAGCAATGCCCTCAGGACCAATAACCCTTATGCCCGAACCGCCTTATTACGCGGAGAAAACGGGAGTCAGGCTTGCTGTCCGGCTGACGCCACGGGCGAGTCGCAACGGGTTGGATCGTATCGTCACCGGCGCGGACGGGCGCCCGGCGCTCCAGCTTCGCCTTGCAGCGCCGCCGGTCGATGGCGCGGCCAACAAGGCCTTGATCGTGTTTCTGGCGGCGGCGCTGGACCTTCGGAAATCGGACATAACGATCCGGTCGGGCGAAACATCCCGCCTGAAAATCCTGCATCTGGCTGGGAATTCCCCGGCCATTGTCGCGCGGATCGACGCCTGGCTCGCTGGCCAGTCCTAACTCAATACGCTGACGATCGCGGTCAGGGCCACGCATTCGCCGATCACCGCACCCGCGCCCAGAACGTCGCCAGTGTGACCGCCAATCTGGATATGAGCGAGCTTCGCCAGGGCGAGGCAAGCGCCGAGCGCGACCAGCACCACGATGACGGCGCCGTGCAATGGCAGGAGCAGGAACGGCGCAACAGCCGCGAGGGCCAGCCCGAGCGCGGCGCTCAGGTGCGGAATATCGCCCATCGACCCGGCCATCCCATCCTGCCGCACCGGTCGCAGGAGGATCAGCGTCAGTATTATTCCGGCCCGGGCCAGCATGGCGGCGATGATCAGCGCGATCACCACCAGGCGGGGGCGTTCCAGCGCCGCGACGGCGCCAACGCGCATCAGCAGCGACAGCATCAGCGCCAATGCGCCATAGCTGCCAATCCGGCTGTCGCGCATGATTTCCATCTTGCGTTCGCGCGTTCGCCCACCACCGAAACCGTCGGCGGTATCGGCCAGGCCGTCCTCATGGAACGCGCCTGTCGCCGCCAGCATCGCCACCACGGCCCAGCATGCTCCGAGGAACGGCGGCAGCCCGAGATCGTGACCCAGCCAAAAAGCGAGGCCGCCCAGCGCGCCGATGACGAGCCCGACGAGGGGGAAAGCCCAGACGGAGCGCGCCAGATCCGGCGCATTGCGCCCGAAGCGCGCCACCGGCAGGCGGGTCAGCAAGGCAAATGCGGCCACCAAATCGTCGCGCAATACCGCCTAGCCCCGATTATCGACGGCGGCTTCAGCGAAGGTCGCCATGCCGGTGTGGCAGGCAAGCGCGGCACGCAGGATCGGCACAACGAGCGCCGCCGCCGATCCTTCCCCGAGGCGCATGCCGAGGTCGAGCAACGGCCGCAGGCCCAACGCCTCCGCCAAGGCGCGATGCCCAGCCTCGGCAGAGACATGGGCCAGCATTGCGTGATCGAGCGCATCGCCCCTGATTCGCGCCAGAGGCGCAACAGCCGCCGTACAGATGAAGCCGTCGACCAGGACGGGAATGCCGCGTTGCCGAGCGGCCAAGGTCGCGCCCAATATCGCTGCTAGCTCGCGACCACCCAGCGCCATCGCTGCCGCCAGGGAATCACCCAGCAGCGCCTTATGGCGCGCAAGCCCGGCGTCGATCGCCCGGCGTTTCCTCGCCAGGCCCTCGTCGTCCGCGCCGGTCCCGCGGCCCGCCCAGCGTTGGCCGCCGCCACCGAACAAGGCGGCGGCGATCGCCGCGCCGGATGTCGTATTACCGATGCCCATCTCGCCCAGGCACAGCAGATCGCAATCGGGGGGTATCGCCTGATGGCCTATATGGACCGCAGCCAGGAATTCAGCCTCATCCATTGCCGGAGCTTGCGTGAAATCCTGGGTCGGGCGATCGAGCGACAGTGGAATCACCCGCAGAGTCGCCCCGGCAACGGCGGCGATCTGGTTGATCGCCGCGCCGCCATGCGCGAAATTCGCGACCATCTGCGCTGTCACGCTGGAGGGGTAAGGCGAAACGCCTTGCGCGGTGACCCCGTGATTGCCGGCGAAGACCAGCACCGCGACATTCCCGAGCGCCGGCATCGCCCGGCCTTGCCAGCGGGCCAGCCAAGCCGCGAGTTCTTCCAGCCGGCCCAGGCTGCCGGGCGGCTTGGTCAATTGATCCTGGCGTGCGGCAACCGCGGCGGCAGCCTCGCCGCTGCCACCTGGCAGGTCGAGGCAGGCGGTACGCAAGGAGTCGAGAGTGGCGAACATGCTCATGAAATGCTGGGTCCCCGGCTGAACGCTGAGTGTTACCGCCCTGCGCAGCGCGAGGAAAGCTGCGCGCCCGCTCGGCGATGGAAGCACCTACCTCGATCGCGTATAAACGGCGCTCCACCGCCCGAAGGTATATGGCCATTCTTGATCTGCCCCATCTCACGCTTATCATCGGCGGCGCGCGCTCTGGAAAAAGCCGCCATGCCGAGCAGCTTATGGCCGGACTGCCGCCGCCGTGGATCTATATCGCCACGGGACAGGCGTTCGACGACGAAATGCGGGAACGGATCGCCGAGCATCAACGCCGCCGTTCGGACGACTGGCGGACGATCGAAGCGCCCATCGACCTGGCCGCCGCACTGGCGCAAACGCCGGAATTACCTGTGCTGGTCGATTGCCTGACCCTATGGCTGACCAATCTGATGCTGGGGGAGCACGACCTTCCCGCCGCCATATCCGCGCTGGAGACCACGCTGGGACAGCGCCGCGCACCGACGCTCCTGGTCAGCAACGAGGTCGGGATGGGAATCGTCCCAGAGAAGCCGCTGGGCCGCCGGTTTCGTGACGAAGCCGGGCGGCTGAACCAACGCATGGCGGCCAAAGCCGGTTGTGTCCTGCTCATGGTCGCGGGAATTCCGATGACAGTGAAATGACGGAGACAGGCTGGTGAAAGTCGTGCTGGTCCGCCATCTGGCGCCTCTGATCGAACCCGGCATCTGCTATGGCCGCCTCGATATCCCGATGCATCCTGACGGCGCGGCGGAGATGGCAAGATTGGCCGCCGACCCGGCTTTCCAGGGATCGCTGCAAGTCTTCACCAGCCCGTCTCGCCGATGCCGCGTGCTCGCCGACGCCATTGCCGGGGCGTTGGCCGCGCCGCTGTCCGCCGATGACCGTCTGTTGGAATTCGATTTCGGAGAATGGGAGGGCAAGGCATGGGATGACGTGCCCTGGTCAGACTTGGATCGTTGGGCCGCCGATCCACCCGCGTTCAAAGCGCCCGGAGGAGAAACCGGCGTGCAGCTTATCGAACGGGTGCAGGCTTTCCATGACACGATTCGCCGGGATGGGCAGAACTGCGCGATCGTTTCCCACGGCGGGCCGCTGAAAATCTTGATTGCCCTGTTACGGCGAGAATCGGTCGATCTGCTCGCGACAACGCCACCGATGGGCGCGATCGCCACAATCGCGCCGGCTTAGCTAAAGCCCCTGCTCTTCGGGCCGGAAGGCGACGGGCGGTACGCGGGAAATGACGCCCTTGCGGAACGATTGCGGCCGCTCCCTCCAGGGGATGATGCCGTTGGCGGTCGCGCCGTAGCTTAAGGCGGCGGCGATCACATCGTCGGCATGCGTATCGGGGCTGAGATCGCCGACCACATAGGTCCATTTGCCGTCGCCGGCCAGCGCGACTGTGCAGGGCCGCTTGCAGACCGCCAGGCAATCCACCGGCTTCACCACAGCGTTACAGGCAGGCTTTTCGGCGATGGCCGACGATACTGCATCGAACAGCGCTCGTCCCGGCTGGTCCGACCGCGCACCCTCGACGGTGCAGGAGATGCAGATGAAGATCGTAACGTCGGTACCTGGCATCAAAATACCCGGCATCAAACCGGGGCGAGCTTGTTGAAACGCATCCACAGCGCACCTGCGGCCAGCCCCGAGAGAATCCAGAGAGCCGCCTGGATCGTCAGCGATGCGGCAACGAAATGGGCGGCGAGTTCGGCCGGCGCCTTGCTCTCGAAAGCAATTGGTTGCGGTGCGCCGATCAGATGGGGCGCGGCCAGCAATGCGACAGCGACCAGCTTGGGGATGACGGTCGTGCTGCGCAGGAAAAGCCAGAGTGCCAGGCCGGTCGAGATCGCCGTTCCGAGCCACCAGATCTGGCGGGCGAGAAGCGGACCCGCCGCGCTGCCCGGCAGTTCCGGCGCAAGACCTAGCGACGGCGCGAGGCCGGTAGCGACAAAGGCCGCCACGGACCAGCCGAACGCTGTCTTGACGGTAATTGCGTCGCCGCTAATCAGCATCCCAGCGAGCAGGATCAGAGCGAAGCCCGCCGACGTCGCGATAGTGGCGATGCTGGTGAAAGCGGTGCGCTGAATGCCGTCAGCCGGCTTCCAATCGTGCATGCTGGCCATGTCGTGGCCAGCCGCGGGCGGCGTAGCCATCTCCTGCGCCTCATAGACCTCCCCGGCCAGGATCAACGGGGTCGTAATGAAATACTGCAGGGTCGCGACGAGAAGCCCGGCCAGCAGACCGGCCAGCAGACCGACCGTCAGAACGCGATGGATCATGATCGGCCCAACTGCGGGCTGATCAATGGCAGGGAAAGCTCATCGCATGGCGCGTGTCGTGCGCGGCGTTGTGAACATTGTCGATATGCGAAAAGCCGGTCAGGAAAACCAACGTCGTGCCGAGCGTGAAGGCGACGAAGGCGGCCTTCAGGACCTCGGACCGACCCCGGACGGCGGGAATCGCAACTGTAGTCATGTCATGCTCCTTGGACCGGAAGATCGGCCCTTATAGTCTGAATGCGATCTTCGATAATAGTCGTGAACGCCGGATCGCGAAAGCCTTTCACGCCCAGGTCAAAATATCTTAATCCTGGAATCATACGATCTTCACCTGCCGCCCGGCCTCGCCGCGCGCCTGCCAGCCGAAGCGGTCGAGTTCTGGGTCAAGGTGCTCCTCCTGCGGCCAGCCGATGCAAAGATAAGCGATGAAGTTCCAGGCTGGAGGCACCGCTAGAGCGGCGGCGACTCGGCCGGGATCAAGGATGGATACCCAGCCGACCCCCAGCCCCGCCGCACGTGCCGTCAGCCAGAAGCCGGTGATCATGCCGACGACCGAATATTCCAGCGTTTCAGGCATAGTGAGCCGGCCGAGGCCATGGCCTTGGCCCGTTTCCCGATCGCAGAAGATTGCGAATTGCAGCGGCGCGCGGTCGATTCCCGCGAGCTTCAGCCCGGCATAGGCATCCGCCCTCTCATCGGCCTGCGCCGCGCAAGCCTGTTCGTTGCAGGCCACGAAGCTCGCCCGGATCTCGGCCCGCTTTTCGCGGCTCTCGACTCTCACCCACCGCCAAGGCTGGCTATTGCCGACCGAGGGCGCCAGCTGAGCGACGTCGAGGAGATGTTCGATTAGCGCGGCAGGGACCGGCCGTTCGCTAAAACGGCGCACATCGCGACGCCAGGCGATCAGCGTTTCCAACCGATCCCGAAAGGCGGCATCGAAACTCGGCGGGTCGTTGGTCATTGAACGGCTGCGATGACGTGGAAGAAGCTGCCCGAAACCAGCCCGCGCCGGCTGCCGGTCGGGGCCGGCTCGCTGCCATAGGCATCGGAAACCATGACCAGCGGCAAGTCGCCGCCCTGCCGTTCAATGCTGGCGTAATGAAACTCATGCCCGCGCAGCCGGGTTCCGGCGGGGCCGAGGCAGGCGGAATCGATCAGCCGGGCCTCGCGATAGCCTAGATGCAGCTTTCGCTTGGCAAAGCTAGTCGACACATCCAGCAGCCCCGCCATTGGGTGGACGACACCTTCGGCATCAATCAGCGCGGTACCCAGCACCATGTAACCGCCGCATTCGCCGTGGATGGGACGCGTTTCAGCGAAGCGCCGCAAACCATCGAGAAAATGCCGCGAGCCGGCGATCCGGCCGGCATGCAGCTCG
>JAQGIF010000001.1 GCA_028291345.1 Rhodospirillales bacterium
AAGGGGCGAGAATGCCGAGACCGAGGTCGGAGATGCAACGGATCAGTTATGGCCCGCGGGCCATAACTGATCCGTTGCTACTCAGACCCCAAGCCGTGTTGGATGTGCGCGCGAGGTATCTCGATACAGCCTTGCCGACCTTTACGACCCCCTGACCATGTCCCCGGATTTAGTCAAGGCGCATCAAAAGCTGGTAGTATCTAAGCGTATAAGGCGTACGGACCCAACACATTCAGTTGCACGGGGGAGAGCGGCGAAAGCCGGGCGACATCTTCGTCGCGCACATTCCTCTGTTCAACGCGGAGACTGGCAGATTAAGCTAGCTGACGATCCCACCGAGTTGAGTTCGACGGAGAAGGTGCATAATGGGCATCTTGATGGACAGATTCCAAAAGCGAATCAGCAAGAAAGCCCGCAGGGGATTTCGGGGATGGCCGGTGGCGACGATCGCCTTCTATGGCCCTGATCTCAGCCGCGCCTCGAAGGTCACGGTCGGGATTGTTCGGGCAGAAGGGGAAGAGGTTGAGGAGATGCGGGAATGGTGTTCGGACGCCACGGACGTTCGGTATGATGCCCTGGTCAGTCAGGAAATTATCGAATTCATCGATCATTATGACGCTCGGTCGGTAGTGATGGCCGGCGGAATTATCGGCTGTCCTCATCAAGAGGGCATCGATTACGAAGGCGATTGGTGTCCTGTGTGCACCTTTTGGAAAGGCCGAGACCGCTTTACAGGAAAGCTGTTGTCTTGATCGAGCGGCCAGGTCCGCGATCCGCGGCCCGGAACTCGGCAGAGAGGCGACAAAAAGCTGGGCTGGCGGGCCGTGCCGTGATCCATCACCGTGATGGTGTCGCCGGCGTATCGACCTGCACTGCCTCGCCGGCGTGGTGCACCTGACGCATCGATAGGCCCCGGCCCGAAGCTTTCTGCCAGGCGCTCAGCAGCAGATTGGGGCCGCGACATAGAACGGGCAGGATAGCACGATACGGTTGGGGAACTTGCCTTTGCCTGCGACTTTAAAGATCGGTCAGATCTTCCGGATATTGGCCGCCTCTCTGGAAAAATAGGTTCCAGGTATCCTCTCCGCGTTTTGAGACGATCTGGTGCAGGGAATGATCGGGCGCCGTCTCGATGAGGCCGAGGCGCACGAGGGGAATGATCGTTCTTTCGGCGATCAGTTTTTCATAGGATTGGCCTGGCACGACGAGCTTCCATCCGCCTGTTCCGCGCTCCGTGACCGCAGGAACAAGGAAACCGCCCTTCGCTGGTTTGTCCCCACGCGACAGAGTGAACAGGCAGATGCTCCAAAAGGCGTTTCTCGGCCGTGGCGGGATGAGCGCCCATTCAACGGGTCCGTTGTCCGGTTGCTCAATCCTGGGGGAAGAGCCCGTTCGAGCGTCTTGAACCCCGTCACGGTATGCCTTCTCCAGGGCGCTGGCGATCCCGCCCGCCGTATCCACGGCCACCCCATATTTTCGGTTATGGCGGTCCTTGGCGACAATTGCCCGTGCGATCTCCCTGAAACGTGCCTTGCGGTATGGATCTGGCGGAACCCGCTCCGATCGTCTGGTCACGACACCTCCGCCTCCGTTAGGGAAGAGGTGGTTTTGGCGCGTTTGACGATATCGGAGACGCTGCTTTTGCTGAGGCTGAGATCTCGGGCAATCCAGCGATAGCTGAGACCTTCGGCGACGGGTGCCAGCACCCTGGGCGCCAGCCGATCGGATTTCGGGCGCTTGCCGGGTTGTCGGCCGAGGCGTTTGCCGCGTGCCTTTGCGAGCGCCAATCCCGAGCGGATACGTTCCTGGATCAGTTCACGCTCGAACTCGGCAATGCCGGCAATGATGGTCGCGTTCATGCGCCCGTGGGATGTCGAAAGATCGAACGTCATGCCCGATATAGCGATCACCGAGACGCCGCGAGTTTCGAGATCCTTGAGCGTGTGGAGCAGGTCGAGCGTGCTGCGCCCCCAGCGCGACAGCTCGGTGACGAGCACGATATCGATCTCGCGGCGCTGCGCCAACGCGATCACGCGTTTGCGTTCTGCGCGGTCGAGCTTTGCACCTGATCCGGTTTCCTTGAACACGCCGACCACGGCATAGCCAGCGCGACCTGCATGAGCGGTCAGGTCGCGCTGCTGACGGTCGCACGATTGGTCGACGGTCGACACCCGGCAATAGATCGCGCCCCGCTGTCCCAAATGAACTCCTCTGGAAAAAGGTCCTTCAACCCCGTGGTTTGTCGTGCTCGCGTAGCGTGCCTTTTATACTCTACTTTAATTGGGACGAAGCGCATGCCGAGACGAAAGGTTTTGACCGGACGCCTCCTCTGCAGTGGTGTTTCGACAGCTCCACTTTGGCACATCGATACCGTCAGGGGGCGTCCACCCCATCGCTTTCGGGCTCAGCCGATCGCGCGTCCTCTAACTGCCTTGGGGGGAAGTCTCCTTGGTTGAGTTGAGCGATCGCGTGATCAGGACGGAAAGCGGTCGCCGAACATTGGCAGCCCGCTGACAGATTCGGCTTGCGTCGTTTCGTCCTGGAGGACGTCCCAGTGCTCGGCGAGCTTGCCGTCTTCGATGCGGACGATGTCTGCAGCAATCCAGGCGGCAGGGCGGCCGTTGCCGGAAAAGCGGCCATGGGCGATGACGTAGTCGCCTTCGGCCACGGTCAATTGATTCTCATAGCGCAGCATCGGCGGTGCCGTGCGGATGAGGTCGAACAGCCCCTCACGGCCTGGTGCGATATGAGCGCTGTGCTGAATGTAGCGATCTGACCAGAATCGCTCGGCGGCGGCATAGTCGCGCTTGTTGAACAGGGTCTCGAAGGCTTCAAGGACGATAGCCTTGTTCTGCTCGGGCGTGGTCTTGCTCATGTCGGTCTCCTTAAGGTTGGATGAATTAGGCGATGACGCGGCCGATTGCCGGGTAGTCGAAATAGCCGCGCGCTCCGGAGGCGTAGACAGTCCCCCGGTCGAGTTCGGCAAGCGGCGCGCCGGTGGCGAGCCGCTCGACCAGGTCGGGATTGGCGATGTAGGGCCGGCCGAACGAGACCATGTCGGCGAGGTCGGTGAGAAGAGCTTCAATTCATAATGGGCGGTCATGATGTCCATGTTTCACCGTTGCCTATTGATCAATCGCACCGCCGGACGTCGCCCGCGGGAGGGACGAAGGGACGGAATGCGAAGTGCCGTCCGCGAGCCCGGCTATGGCGAGAGCGAGAGTCGCTAAGCTCACGATGGCGATGGCCGCAGCCCCCAGATCGACGGCGAGCCCGAGCCCCCATGCCGTGGCAACGGCACCTAACACGAGGGCGAGGGCTCCCATCGAAAGATAGCCCACGAGATAGAGAGCCGAAAACACGGCCCCGCGATGACGAGACGAACCTGATGCGTTGATGAGTCCCAAACCCCCGACGAACAGCAGGCTATACGCTGCGCCGGCGGACGCCGTTCCCGCGAGATAGATGAGCAGATGGTGTCGGCCGACCGCCAAGGCGAGCAGCCCCATTCCCAAAACCGACGCTACCGAGCCGATACTGAGTGCGAAACGCGGAGAAAGAAGCTTCGCGACGATTCCGACGGGCCCCAGGACGATCGGAAACAGGGCCAGGACGGCGCCGTTCAGAAGAGCATTGGACGAACCGATGAGATCGTGTTCGACCTGCCCGCCCAGCGACAGCACCAGCACGCCGAACGTGTAAGCCGCCATCATGGCGAGCGAGGCCGTCGCAAAGGCCCGGCGCGTGTCCTTCGGAACGAAAGGCATGCGCGGCCGCCAAGCGCTCTTCTCACCGCTGAACGTATGGCGCGGAAGAAACCACGTTGCGATCGTCACTGCCGCCAACAGGACGGCAAACACCCAAAAGCAAAGGTGTGTGGGCCAAGGACCGTACTCGGTCAGCGCGCCCCCCACGAGCAAGGCAGCAGCAAAGCCTCCAGCTTGCGCCGTCATCGTCAGTGACGCCGCGCGCTTGGCGTCTTGGCGGCAGCCGAACTCAAGAATGGCCGCGGTCGAAGGCCCTGCCGATAGACCGACACCGACACCCATGAAGGCGCGGCCGGCAAAAACCCACCAGACGTCGGGCGCGACGGCGAAAAGCACTGCGCCGACCAACGAAACGCCGAGACCCAGCAACATCGCCGCGCGGCGGCCGATTTGGTCGGAGATGCCGCCAAAGCCGACCAGCATGGCGACGACGGCGATCGGATACACGGCGAAAATCCCCGTCGTCTCCGTATGGGTAAGATGCCACTCCTGGGCATAGAGGCGATATGTAAGGGCCGGGGCGGCACTCGCCCAAAGCGTGTGACTGGTCACGCCTGCCGAAACCACCAGGCTCACGCGTCGTCCGAGGACGAAGCCGGCGCGTTTCGGCGATTCGTCCGTGCCTAGATCCTTGCCGATGGGCAAGACTGTAGTTCCTTCTACCATCAATACTTCCCGGCACCGGTAGCTTTGAGGCGTGTGGCCCAGCCCGTGCACCGAAGGTGGGCCGTCGACGTCGATTAGCCGATTTCGTCGACACGGTCCGGGTAGAAGGCGACGTAATTCTTGATCTGCGCCATCGCTTCAAATGGGGACTCATAAGTCCACACCGCATTGAGGGAACGACCCCCGCCAGCCGGAATGCTGTAGTAGGAAGCGTCGCCCTTGTAGGGGCAGTACGTCGTGTATTCGCTACGCGTGAGCGCGGCCATATCGACATCCCGGCGGGGGATATACTGGACGGCCGGATAGGCGGCCTCGCGAAGCGTCAACGCATCGCTCGTGTCCGCTATGACCTTTCCCACGACGGTGACCACGACGTGAGACGGGTTCGCCTCGATCGAAATGGGGTGATCGGGCCCCGGAATTTTCACCGGCTTGTCAGCCATGATCAGCATTCTTCTGAGTTGGGAATGGCGTGTCGGCGTCCAGGAACCGCGCCACGTCAGCGACGAACAACGCGGGGTTTTGATACTGCGACCCGTGATTGGAATCTGGATAGAGGATGAGCTCGGCGTTGGGCAGGTTCTGCTGAAGAATGAACGAGTTAATGGTGTAGACCAGCACATCGTTGCTTCCGTTGATCACCAGCGTCGGCTGGGCGATCTCTCGGAGGTGGTCAAACGCGTCCGCGCGCGGCGCGCCCCACTTCGCGAGCGCATCGAGCTGGGATGGCGCGACCTGTTCGCTGATCTCAGGATCGGGGCGAACATCCGCCGCGTCCACGCACTGCGTCGGCGCGGTCTGGTGGCCGTACTGGGACACTGAAATCTCCTTTCACGTCGGGTTTGAGACGACATGTGAAGCGTCGAAACCGGTCGACGTCCGGACCCGGCTGCGACAGGGCCGCCTCGGGACGGCCGCCCACTTAACCGGGAGCGGAGCGAACCTCCGCGCCCGGATAAGATCAGTTGGCGGTGTGTCCGCCATCGACGTTGAGGACGTGACCTGTGATGAACCGGGCTTCGTCCGACGCAATGAAGACGATACCGTCAGCGACCTCCTCGGAGAGGCCGAGGCGACCCTGCGGAACCTGTGTCACCAGAGCCGCCTTGTTCTCCGCCGTGCCGGTGAAGCGGGTCAGCATGCCGGTGTCCGTGGGGCCTGGCGAGACCGCATTCACGCGAATTCCCGACTTGGCGAGTTCGAGCGCCACCGACTTAGTGATGCCTTCGACGGCGTGCTTCGCGCCAACGTAGAGCGAGGCGAAAGCCGCACCCTTGTGCCCGTAGGTCGACGAGATATTGATGATGTTGCCGCTCTCCTGGGCCTGCATGGCGCGCACCTCGTGCTTCATGCTCAGGACCACGCCGAGAACGTTGGTCTCGAACGTCGCGGCAAAACTTTCCGCAGTCTGGTCCGTGATCGGGCCGACCGCACCTTCGGTGGCGGCGTTGTTCACCGCAACATCGAGACGACCAAACCGTGCGACGGTCTGGTCGACCATATTGCGGACGTCGACGTTGATGAACTCGGCCTCCGCACCCAAAGAGCGTAGCTCGTTCACGAGCTCCTTGCCGGCCTCATCGCGCCGA
>JAQGIF010000007.1 GCA_028291345.1 Rhodospirillales bacterium
AGCAGGAAAATCTGCTGGGATTGTCAGCAGGCTTTCAGCCGCGATTCTGCCCAACGAATAATCATAGTGATAACTTTCTTATCACTAAGATAAATTTTCTCCCTTTTCGTGCTTCTTTTTTGACCGAAATCCTGCGCTCCGGGAATGGCACGCTGCTTGCAGTGAATAGTTCGCGGGCCGGGCCTCGGTATCTCGGCTCACGATGAAACTTTGGGAGATATAGGATGCACAAGATCGAGATTCCCGCATGGGCGATCGAACGCGGGCGGGCGATGAATTTCTTTCCGACGATCGACCCAGGCAAGACGGCGCTGATCGTGGTCGATCTGCAGAACGCCTTCATGGTCGAAGGCCAGCCGCTGGCCAATCAGCATGCGCTGGACATCATTCCCAACGTCAATCTGCTGGCGAACGGGTTGCGAGCCGCGGGCGCGAAGATCGCCTGGACCCGCCACACTTTCGTAGAGACCGTGCCCTTCGCTCCGCCGGCCTGGCAGATGACGGGCGGCTACCGCTATCCGGAAGCTCTGGCCGCCTTGGCTCCCGATACGTTCGGCCATGCCCTGCATGACGATCTCGACGTCGCGCCACAGGATCTGGTTATCGATAAATATCGCTATAGCGCTTTCATCCATAACTCTTCCGACCTCGATGCGAAGCTGCGCGGCACTGGAATCGATACGATCATCGTCACCGGTACGGTCACCAACTGCTGCTGCGAGAGCACCGCGCGGGACGGCAATATGCTGAACTACAAGACCTTCTTCATCTCTGATGCCACAGCGGCGCTAACCGACGAAGAGCATAATGCCGCTCTGCTCAGCATGGCGACGATCTTCGCCGATGTGCGTTCGACCGAGGAAATGCTCGGCCTACTGACACCGGCCAGTATCGCTGCCTGAATCAAGCCGGAGCCGCCTCCGGCAACAACTTAGCGGCAAATCGGCGTCCAGCCAGGAAGCGCCAACCCAGGGAGGAAGATCGTGGGAACCATAACCGAATGGGGCCTTCACCATGTCAGATTTTCGGCGCGTATGTCTTCTTCTGCTCGGCGGTTCGTTGCTTACCCCACTCTCGTTCGGACATGCCCAGTCCGCGCCGGACGCGGCACAAATGAATACCGGCCCAGTCGACGGCGGCCAGGTCGAGGAAATCACGGTTACAGCGCAGCGGCGGTCGGAAAAGCTGCAGCAGGTGCCGATCGCGGTCTCGGTCTTCACCGCCAGCATGGCGCAGGCGATGGGCGTCGCCGATACCTCGTCTCTGCAGACTGCCGTTCCCGGTCTTGAATTCACCCGGGTATTCAACAGCGCAGCCCCGGCGCTGCGCGGCGTCGGGGCCAACCCGACCACGTCGCTGGGCGATGAATCGCCGATCGCGCTCTATCTGGACGGCGTCTATATTTCCAACCCGGCCGGTGCGATCTTCTCCTTCAACAATATCGCGCGTGTCGAGGTGTTGAAGGGGCCCCAGGGCACCTTGTTTGGCCGAAACGCAGCAGGCGGCGTCATCCAGATCGTGACCAAGGATCCGTCCGACACGCCAAGTGTCGATTTCAGCGTCGGCTACGGCAACTACGCGACCGTCACCAGCGACTTCTACGGCACGACGCCGATCGTCGCCGGCAAGCTCGCGGCCGATCTTGCGGTGCATTACGAGAATCAAATGGATGGTTGGGGTAAGAACCTGTTCACCGGGCGGGACGCCTTCACCGAGCATGACGTAGCGCTGCGCAGCAAATGGGTGCTGACCCCGGACGACGTCACCAAGGTCACCTTTTCGTTAGATTACGACCATAGCTATTTCCAAGACGGCATCGCGATGAACCCGGTCGGCGGCGCCACCTTCACTGACGGCAAGACCCGCTATATGGGCTATTACAATGTCGCCGAAAATCCAACCGGCTATACCGACGCGCGCCAGTATGGCGGCTCGGCCAAGGTCGAGCGCGACCTGGAATGGTCGAATTTCGTCAGCATCACCGCGTACCGGCAGGTGACGTCTTGGCTGCATGCCGATGAGGACCAAACGCCGGCGCCGGCATCGGACATCGAGATCACCGGCCTATCCAAAACCTTCAGCCAGGAACTACAACTTCAATCCCCGACGGACTCGAACCTGCAATGGATCGGTGGAGTCTATTATTATCACGATCTGGCCTCGTACGAGCCGCTGAAGATCACCGGCACCTCGCTTGGGCCGGTTTCGCCCCTGAACATCTACGATTCCGAAATCACCGCGTCCTATGCCGCCTTCGGCCAGGCGACGGCGACGGTCGCGGCCGATACCCGGCTCACGCTTGGTCTGCGCTATACAATCGACCACCGACATGAGAGCGGATTCGAGAATTCCGGCATTGGAACATTGGTTACGAGCGACCATTCGGTCGAGTTCCCGAAGATGACCTATAAGGTTTCGCTGGATCACGACTTCGCCGAGAGCATATTAGGCTATCTCGAATATAGCCGTGGCTTCAAAAGTGGAATCTTTAATTTCGGCACCCCAGGATCGGATCCGGTACGGCCTGAAGTCCTCGACGCCTACGAGATGGGGCTGAAATCGGACCTCCTGGACAAGCGGCTCCGCTTGAATGCGGCTCTCTATTATTACCAGTTCCGCGACCTGCAGATTTCGGCCGTTCGCCAGAACGTTACCACCCTGGCAAACGCCGCGGCGTCGGAGACAAAGGGCGCGGATGTCGACTTCGAAGCGGTGCCGCTGCAGAATCTGACCATCCGCGGCGGGGTCAGCTATATTCAATCGACCTTCACCAGTTTCCCCAACGCGATCCTGAGCATGCAAAGCCCGACCGGCGGCGATGTTCAGGTGACGGGCAGCGCCACCGGCAACGCGACGCCGCGCTCGCCCAAATGGACCACCAACCTCAGCGCGCAATACATGATGCCGACCGGCGCCGGCACCTATACCGGTAATCTGACCTACTATTACAATTCCGGCTTCTATTGGGATGCGGATAATCTGCTCAAGAACAACGCCTATCACTTGATCAACGCATCGGTTGACTGGCAATCGCCCGACGGTACCTGGAACGTGCGCTTCTGGGGCAAGAACCTGCTGAGCCAGCGGTACTACATCTACGCGACCGCACAGGTCATGGGCAACGAAGCATCGCCCGCGCCACCACTAACTTTCGGCGGCACCGTCAGCTATCACTGGGAGTAGAACTCATGAACCAGCCATTGGAATATTGGTCGCTGCTGGAGCTGTCCGGCGAGCTCAAGCGCGGCGCGATCTCGTCCATGGAGGTAACCGCCGCGCAACTCGAGCGGATCGCCAAGGTCGACGGCGTCTATCAAAGCTATGTCACGGTCATGGCGGACCGGGCGATGGCCCAGGCGGAGCAAGCCGACACGGAGATCGCGCGCGGCCAATGGCGCGGGCCGCTGCATGGCGTGCCGATCGCGCTCAAGGATCTGTGCTTCACTAAGATGGCGCCGACGACGGCCGGGATGTCGATCTACAAGGATCGGGTGCCGGATTACGATGCCACCGTCGTCGAGCGGCTGGACCAGGCCGGCGCGGTGACCCTGGGCAAGCTGAAGATGACGGAAGGCGCGGGCGGTAGCCACCATCCCACAGTTTCCGCGCCACGAAACCCCTGGAACACCGATTACTGGCCCGGTGTATCGTCGAGCGGTTCCGGAGTCGCAACGGCGGCCGGGCTGTGCTTTGGCTCGCTGGGCTCCGACACGGGCGGGTCGATCCGCTTTCCGTCCAGCGCCTGCGGCATCACCGGCATCAAGCCGACATGGGGCCGGGTCAGCCGGTACGGCATCTTCACCTTGGCCGATTCGCTCGACCATGTCGGGCCGATGGCGCGCAGCGTCGGCGACGCGGCCGCTATACTAGGGATGATCGCCGGCAGCGATCCCCGCGACCCCACCGCCTTGAACGCACCGGTGCCGGATTATCTGTCCGGACTCGCTGGCGGTATCAGGGGGCTGCGCATCGGGATTGACCGGTCCTTTGCCGGTGACGGCAGTGACGACGAAGTGATGGCGGCGCTGAGCGAGGCCGAGCGCGTGCTTGTGGCGCTTGGCGCCATGATCAAGCCTGTCAATTTCCCATCCGTCGACAGCCTTATCGGCAGCTGGATGCCGATCGTGGGGCTGGAGATCGCCGATGCGCATCGCGAGACCTATCCGGCCCGCGCCGCCGAATATGGCGCGCTCGGCGGGATGATCGAGATGGGTCTGGCTGCGACGCCCCTCGCGATCGCACAGGCCGGCCGGGTCCGCCGCGAATTTTGCGGCCGTGTCGATGCATTATGGGACGATATCGATCTGCTGCTTGTTCCGGCCCTGCCGATGACCGTACCGACCGCCGCCCAGATGGAGACGTTGAACCAGGATTTCGGGCACATGACGCGGCTGGTGCGCTTCACCATTCCATTCGATCTGACCGGAAGTCCGACCATCAGCCTGCCCTGCGGCTTTTCCAGGAATGGCCTGCCGCTGGGTGTCCAGCTCGTCGGGCGGCATCTGTCGGAACCGCTGCTCTGCCAGGCCGGCCATGCCTTTCAACAAATCTCCGACTGGCACACGCACCACCCGGCGATCTAGTCTATTTGGCGCTTTTTAGGGGTTCTACTCGCGCTTTCCAGCCCGGCGCTTTAGGCCGCCGACCCCCTCGCCCTGCCAGTCTTGCGGTGCAGGGGACGCGGCCTCGGCGCCGGCCGGCAGGTCGCCGAATTCACGGCCGATCCGGCGCAGCACGGAAATCGCGGTCGCCAACTCCTCCGGTGTGAAGGGCCCGGCGGCGTGCATGGGCGAGCTCTTGATCAAGCCGATCAGCGTGCCCGTCACCTCCCAGCCGTGCTGTGTCAGGTGGATATGTGCTGCGCGGCGGTCGGTGGTTGAGCTGACGCGCTCAACCAAACCCAGCGCCACCAGTCGGTCGATCCGGCCGGTAGTGGCGCCGGACGTGACGAGCGACGCCTGCGACAGATCGGTCGGACGCCGCGTATAAGGCGGGCCGCCGCGCCTGAGCGTCAGCAGCAGATCGCATTCGCCAAAGCCGAAGCCATATTCGCGGCAGAAGGCTTCGGTATAGCGCTCGACGAACAGGCTGGTCCTTGAGATGCGGGCTTGAAGCTCCAGCAACTCCAGGACGATTCCTTCGTCGGCGTTGCCCCATTCGTCGACAATGAGATCGACCCCATCCTTGGGCGCATCTCCGATCTGCGTCATGGATCCTCCGGATCGACCGCCGGCGCCGCACGGATCGCGGCTGGAACGGCCGATTTCTATTACGCACATTCGCGCAGAAACACGCGCAAGGCAAGCTGGGGGGTGTGCGTCGAGGCGGTGGAAACCGGTATCTAGAGTCTTGATTCGAGGCTGGTTTAGGCCGGGTTACGGCTCACGTAACCCACCATAGAAATGCCAGCCATTCGAGACCACCCAGCCGCAATCCACCGGCAGGTTGACGCCTGTGATGGCGGCGGCTTCGGATGAGGCCAGGAAGGCGACGGCGGTGGCGATCTCGCCGGGTTCGATCAGGCGGTTGATCGGTGAGACCGTCTTCACGGTGGAGACGTCGCGGTCGCCGCGAGCCAGCGCGGCTTTCAGCGCCGGGGTAAGGGTGACACCGGGCGAGACCGCGTTGACGCGGACGTTCGACCGGCCCCATTCGGCGGCCAAGGTCTGGGTCATGGCAATCACCGCCGCCTTGGCCGGCGTGTAGGAATGGAGCGGGGTCGACATCATGCCGGCGACCGAGGCGATGTTGACGATCGACCCGCGTCCGCGCGTCACCATCCGCTCGCCGAAATAGAGGCAGGACAGGTAGGTGCCGCGCTGGTCCACCCTGACGATGTCGTCCCAGGCGGCCATTGGGAAATCGCGCGGTTTCATCGCCGATTTCTGCAGTATGCCGGCGCTGTTTACGAGATATTCGACCGGTCCCAGTGCCTGCTCCACTTGCGCCGCGCAGGCCTCGAATGCCGCGTCGTCGCCGACATCGCAATGAAAGAACCGGCCGCCGGTTTCATTTGCCACCGCCTGACCCGCGCCGCTTATATCCAGCACTGCCACGGTCGCTCCGCGCGCTGCGAACTCACGTGCGCAAGCCTCCCCAATGCCGCTCGCTCCGCCGGTAACGACGGCGACGCCCGATAGGTTTCTGGTACCCGGCATACTGCCTCCCCTGTTTGAAGTTGCCGGACAACGTATTTGCGGATGAGCGATAAGGGAACTGCGATTTCTAAGCCGGCAAAACCCCCGCCTCCACCAAAGCCTCCACTACCGCATCGACACTCAAATCCACCAAGTCCGGCTGGTGCAGCACTGTGACCCTGCCGCGCGGGGCGGACCTCACCGGGTTCGACTCGGCGGAGAAGAGCGAGATCACAGGGCAACCGACCATCGCGATCAGATGCATCGGACCGGTGTCGCTGCCGATGGCGAAGGCGGCGCGGCGGGCCAGTCCGGCGATCGCGAAGAGGGAAGTCTCGCCGGTCAGGTCGCGAGTCCTGGGGCAAACGGCGCGGATCGCCTCGGCAAGATGACGCTCTTCGGCCGTGCCGATGACAACCGGCATGATGCCATGGTCGATCAGCATCCGGGCGAGGGCGCCATAGGCCGATGTCGGCCAGCGCTTCGCCGGGCGGTGCGGGGCCGAGCCTGGGACCAGCAGCGCGATGCGCGAAGGCAAGCCGTACTTCTTCGTATCCTCGTCCAGCCAGGTAAGGTCGGGCAGCGGAACATCGGGGATACCCCCAACGCGCAGCTGGGCTGCGTGAATATCGAAGGCGTGCATGCTCCGGCGCTCCGGATCGGTATGTGGGTGCGATGCACCACCGGCGATTCCGGACCATTCCGGGCGCTTTCCGGGCCAGAAAAGACAAAAATATATTGCAGTGCGGTCTTGGGATTGAAGATCGTAGACCCGGTCGAATTGCCCCGCCCGCAGCCAGCGGCGCAGCCTGAACCACGCGCCGATGTCGCGCCACGGGGCTCTTGGATCGATTTCGACACAGTTGAACCAACCCGACTTTTTTCCCAATTCCAACAAAGGCTTGGTGGTCAGCAACGTGATGTCCGCGTCGGCGTGATGACGGCGAATCGCCGCCATGGCCGGCAGCGCCATGATGAAATCGCCCAGGGCGCTGAGCCGAATCACGAGAATGCGGCGGATGTGGGGCGATCCTCTCGCCGGCTGGGCCATGGCTTGACAGGCATCACGGTCCTCGCCATCTTCGAGGGGCCTCGGTCGATCGTTCGCTACCGGCTCCATTCCAGCCAAACCAAACGGATCGTCGGAAGAAAATCGGACATGAATCTCACAGTCAAAGGTAAACAGCTCGACGTCGGCGATGCACTGCGTACCCACGTTGAGGAACAGCTCTCCGCCGTCACTGAGAAATACTTCAGCAACCCGATAGACGCCACCGTCGTGTTCGCGCATGAGGCCCATCTGTATCGCACCGATATCTCGGTGCATGTTGGACGCGGCATCATGCTGCAATCGAGCGCCGAAGCGACGGATATCTATCCTTCCTTCGAAGCGGCGGCGGAAAAGGTTGGAAAGCGCCTGCGCCGCTATAAACGCCGGTTGCGCGATCATCACCTGAATGGCGCGCCCGCCGTCGCCGACGAGGTGCCTGCGCGGCAGTATGTGATCGAAGCCGAATCGGCGACTATCGATGGGGATGACGATCTGTCGGCCGAGCCGGTGATCGTCGCCGAAATGGATACGACGATCGAGACCATGTCGGTCGCCGAAGCGGTCATGCGCATGGATTTGGCGGAATTGCCGGCGCTGATGTTTCGCAGCGGTGCGCATGGCGGTTTGAACATGATCTATCGCCGACCCGACGGCCATGTCGGCTGGATCGACCCAAAAGGATTGAGCGGAACTTGATCACACCAGCGAAGTCGGGCACGGGCTTGAGGTCCGCCCCGGGCGCCGAGATGTTCACTTGCGGCAGTCTGATGACCTCGGACTGTGTCCTCGCGAACCTGCGCGCCCAGAACAAGAAACAGGTCCTTCAGGAATTGGCGCGCAAGGCGTCGAAGCTGACCGGACATAACGAAGACGCAATCTATGAGATTCTGAACGAGCGGGAGCTGCTGGGCACCACCGGGATCGGCCACGGCATCGCCATTCCGCACGGCAAGCTGCCGGGGCTGGATCGGGTCTATGGGGTGTTCGCCAAATTGGAGCGGCCGGTCGATTTCGATGCGATCGACAATCAGCCGGTCGACCTGATCTTCCTGCTTCTGGCTCCGGCTAATTGTGGCGCGGATCACCTGAAGGCGCTGGCCAAGGTCTCACGCATGCTGCGCGACCGGATATTGTGCGAAAAGATGCGCGGCTCGACCAGTTGCGACGCGATATACGCGCTGATGAACGAGACCGAGAGCCGTAGCGCGGCCTGAGTTCTTTCGTTTAGATTGGTTTTCGTCCGGATTGGCTTTTGGTCGAGACTGGTCTTCGATTTTAAATGGCTCCGGCACGACCCGGGAAGATCTCCGGGTCGCGCCTACCATTCACCATCAATGCAGCGAAACGGGCTCCAGTTCATGCTGATGCATGGCGGCGAAACCAACTTCACGGTTGGCGACGAAGGCCAGTTGCGAACCATCGGCCGCGTGGATCGCGAAGACCGACTGGCCGTTGACTTCGGCTGGCTTCAGATAGGCGATGTCGTTAAGACCGAACACCAGCAGATCGCTGGCGGACAGATTCTTCAACATGTTTGTCGACTGCGTATTCATGATCCTTACTCCTATGGGCGCCGTTCCCACGGCCCCTTGAATGCTTCCTCTCGCCCTTCGCAACGTTTCGATCAGGCCTTTTGCTCCTGCGTCAGGTCCAATGTCTTGCTGGACTGTCCTTTCGCGGCGGATTTGATCTCCACCGTCTTGACCCGGGTTTCCGCCAACGGCCGCTTCAAATCAATATGTAGCAGTCCGTTGTCGGTCGAGGCTCCCGTCACCTCGATTCCCTCCGCAAGCACGAAGCTCCTCTGGAACTGCCGTGCGGCGATGCCCCTGTGCAAGTAGACGCGATCTTTCTCGTCTTCGGCCTGCCGTCCGCGGATCACCAGCTGGTTGTTCTCTATCTGGACCGAAAGATCCTGGCTGGTGAAGCCTGCCACGGCCACCGTGATCCGCAACTGATCCGCCCCGATCTGTTCGATATTATAGGGCGGATATCCGTCCGCGCTGGCTTTCGAAACGCGGTCCAAAGTGCGCTCGAAATGGTCGAAACCAAGCAGCAACGGGCTGTTGAACAAGGATAGTCGCGTCGTCATTGGCACATCTCCTCAATCGAGCGAGCGGCGATTGCGTTCCCTGGTTGGCAACGCACGGCCCCAAATGGGCACCGTCCCATGAAGATGGTGCGATTCTGGTCGTCCATCAAGGCCGCTGAAAGCGCATGCGCGGACTTGACCCGGACGCCGGCTAAGCCCCAGATGATCGTCATATATGATCGAAATGGACTGACCGAACATGACCTCCGATCCCATCGTCATCGCAGGGGCCGCGCGCACGCCTATCGGCCGTTTTCAAGGCGAATTGACCGGGGTCGCCACGCCTCGGCTGGGGGCCGCGGCAATCGCCGGCGCACTGGCGAAGGCCGGGCTTTCCGCCGATGCTGTGGATGAGCTGGTGATGGGCTGCGTGCTGCCGGCGGGACTGGGTCAGGCGCCGGCGCGGCAGGCGGGGCGCTTTGCCGGTCTGCCCGACGCAACAGGTGCGACGACAATTAACAAGATGTGCGGCTCGGGTATGAAGGCGGTGATGCTGGCGCATGACTTGATTGCCGCCGGATCGGCCGGGATCGTCGTGGCGGGTGGCATGGAGAGCATGTCGAACGCACCCTATCTCCTGTCGAAGGCGCGGGGCGGCTACCGCTATGGCCATGCCACCATGTATGATCATGTCGCACTGGACGGGCTAGAAGACGCCTATCAGCCGGGCCGTTCGATGGGCACATTTGGGGAGGACGCGGCACAGCATTACCAGTTCACCCGAGAGGCCCAGGACAAATATGCCATCGGCTCGGTGACCAAGGCGCGCGCCGCCATCGCCGAGGGCGCGTTCGACGCCGAGATCGTGCCGATGCAGGTCGCGGCCAAGAGCGGTGAGGTGACGATGGGCAGCGACGAAGGGCCGCCCAAGCTGGACACCGCCAAAATACCCCGGTTGAAGCCGGCCTTCCGACCCGACGGCACGATCACCGCCGCCAGTTCCAGCTATAATGCCGACGGCGCGGCGGCTTTGATCCTGACCCGGCGGTCGGTCGCCGAAGCTAAGGGCCTGCCGATCCTGGCGGTGCTGAAGGGCCATGCGACCCAGGCGCAGGAGCCGAACTGGTTTGCGACCGCGCCGATCGGCGCTATCCGCAAGCTGTATGCCAAGACAGGATGGAGCACGGGGGATGTCGATCTCTATGAGATCAACGAGGCCTTCGCGGTCGTTCCGATGGCTGCGATCCGCGATCTAGGGCTGGATCCGGCTACGGTCAACGTCCATGGCGGGGCCTGCGCTCTGGGCCACCCGATCGGGGCCAGCGGCGCGCGGATCATCGTGACCTTGCTGAACGCAATGGAGCAGCGGGGTGTGAAGCGCGGCATCGCCAGCCTGTGCATTGGCGGCGGCGAGGCGACGGCGGTCGCTGTCGAGCGCCTATGAAGAAGCGCGCGCTCGCCATCCGCCATGTGCATTTCGAGGATTTGGGCACATTCGATCCAGTGTTTGAGGCACATGGTTATGATATCGCCTATGCCGATGCCGGGCTCGACGACCTGAGTGCAATCGACAATGCGGCTGTCGATCTGTTGATCGTGCTCGGCGGTCCGATCGGCGCCTATGAGGAGGATTACTACCCCTTCCTGGTGGCGGAGCTGGAGCTGATTAGGAAACGGCTTGCCGCAAACCGGCCGATTCTCGGCCTTTGCCTGGGCGCGCAACTGATGGCGCGGGCGCTGGGGGCAGATGTCAGGCCGGGGCCCGCGAAGGAGATCGGCTGGGGTCCTGTGAGTCTGACGGAGGCGGGCTGGGCTGGGCCGTTGAAACATCTTGGATCCGATCCGGTGCTGCATTGGCATGGTGACGCCTTCACGCTACCGGACGGCGCCGAACGGCTGGCCGGAACCGAAATTTGCCCGAACCAGGCCTTTTCCTATGGCCCGAACGTGCTGGCGTTCCAGTTTCACCCCGAAGCAGCGGTCGAAGGTTTCGAAAGCTGGCTGATCGGCCATGCGGTGGAGATCGCCGCGGCGCATCTCTCGCCAGACATCTTGCGGCGTGAGGCCGCGCTCTACGGGCCGGCTGCCGCCGAGCGTGGGCGGCTTGTCATTACGGAGTGGCTGGCCGGGCTGTAGCCGCATATAGCAAAACGGCCCCGCCAATCGACGGGGCCGTTTCTCATTTAGCGGTAGCTGTAACCGGTTTAGCGGACGGTAAGTGCGGCCCGCAAACCGGTGGCGCCGGGATTGTGACCTTCGTTCATATTGAGGATTTCGCGCACGGCGATCGGACGCCCGTAATAGGCTTCGTTATAGCTGTCGCGCGGTTTCACGAGCGAGCCTTCCAGCGTTATGCCAGCATAGGCGCCCGAGGCGGACGACCAGACAATAATGTCGGCGGTATCGAGGGCCGTGCTCGACGCGGCCTGCGCCGCAGCCCCCAGCGTTACGACCGCGATGCCGGCCTGCGCGCCGAATTTGAACTGGTCGGCTTCCAGCGCCTTCAGCGCCCGGTCGGATTCGATGATCATGATAACCTCGGCCGACTGGATGCCGATCTGTAAGCCGAAAGAGGCCGAGGCCAGCGTGTAGAAAGCCGGGTCCGTCCAGGTGCCGTGGCCCGACCGGGCCAGTAGCACGCCGTCGCCGCCTTCGCCACCGAAGAAGAACCCAGCCTTGATCAGGTTGGGGACGATCAGCACCGCGCGGGCCTTGCGAAGCAGTTGCTTCGCCGTGCCGAATTCCTGGTCGTGCTGCAGGTGGTCCAGGGTGATCCGGGCCTCTTCGACCAGATTCTGCTGCTCGGAAGCCCTCGCCGCGCCCGGCATCATCAAGGCCACACTCACAGCCGCCAAAGCAGCCATTGCTATCATTTTCATATCTCGGACTTTCTTCACATGGGAATTTGAAGCGGACAAATAACACGAGCAATCGCCGAAACGTTCCACAGTTGAATTCAAGACAAAAGGATTGCTGATCAGCTTTTATGGAGTTCGGGAGTGGGTTCGCTCATATTGTCCATCGCCTCAGTGATGGCCCTGCGACGGTGACCGCTCATCTCCTCGCCGGCGCTTGGGGATAATCTGGCGAAGTAGTGGATTGCGATCATCGGGATTGCGCCCACGATGAGCAATGTCGGCACGAAGGCTGCCGGGCCGGGGCTGGTCTTTCCGCTGAGCTCCGTCGCGATGTGCAGCACCGTGGCGCCCACGGCGACGCCCAGGCTCATCGAAATCTGCTGCGCGACGCTGGCGATCGAGGTGCCATTCGACATACGGGCATTGTCAAGATCGGCATAGGTCAGGGCGCTCATGCAAGTGAAATGCAGCGTGCGGAAAAAGCCGCTCAGCAGCAGGATGCCTATAATCACGACCGGTGACGTCGTGGGGGTGAACAGCGCCAGTGCCATACCCAGTCCCCCGATGATGACGGCGTTCCCGATCAGCAGCCGCCGAAAGCCGAAGCGGCGGACGACGCGGGCGCTGCCGAATTTCATCGCCATCGCGCCGACGGTTCCGGTAAACGTCAACGCGCCGGACTCCAGCGGCGTGCGGCCGAAGCCTATCTGGAACAGCAACGGCAACAGGAATGGTGTGGCGCCGAAACCGATTCGGCTGATCGCTCCACCCATGACGGACGTGCGGAATGTCTGGATGCGCAGTAGCCTGAGATCCAGCGCCGGCGCGGCGACACGTTTAAAGTGTCCCCAATACAGGAAGAGCGAGAGCGCCGATAAGGCGAACAGACCGGCTTCCGCGCCTTCGGGCAGGACGCCGCGGCCGATATTCTCGATGCCCATGACCAACCCCGCCAAGCCGAGTCCGATCAGGATAAAGCCGAGGATGTCCGGCGGCCGGACGTTCGGCTCACGGATATTCTCGATGACGCGCAACGCGAACACGATGCCGACCGCGCCGATCGGCAGGTTGATGTAGAAAATCCAGCGCCATGAGGCGTAGGTTGTGATTGCGCCGCCGATGAGCGGCCCCAGCATGGGGCCGATCAGCGCCGGGATCGTGACATAGGCCATGGCCGCGACCAGTTCGCTTTTGGCGAAACTGCGCCCCAATATCAACCGGCCAACCGGCATCATCATCGCCCCGCCAATCCCCTGCAGGGCCCGGGCGCCGACCAGCATCGCCAGGGATTGCGACATGCCGCACAGGGCGGAGCTGACTGTGAACAGCCCGATAGCGCCGGCAAAGATCGTGCGCGTGCCAAACCGGTCCGCCATCCAGCCGCTCATCGGGATGAAGATGGCGAGGCTCAGCAGATAGACGCTGACCGCCATGCTGAGATTGAGCGGTGTCGTGCCCAGGCTGTGCGAGATCACCGGCACAGAGGTCGCGATGATCGTCGAATCCAGATTTTCCATGAACAGGGCGATCGCGATCGCGAAGGGGATCATGCGGTGCGCATTGCCCGGCATTCGGCTGGCGGCGCTCAAAATCCGAACATATGGTCGAGTGCGAAACCGCCACCCCACCCCAGGAAGATGTGATAACCGAACAAGCGGCAGGTCGTGTCGCGGATCAGCACATAACCGCCGCCGGCGGCCTGTTTCAGGTCGGCCGCATCGAACGTTGCGGCGACATCGATCAGCCGCGAGCCGGAGCAGGGAATGGCAATACGCTTGCGGACGAGCTCATCCCCCGCGGCGCTGTGAAGTATCAGGTCGGTTTCCGACAGGGCGCGCCAGCGGCCAGAGGTCGGAAAGGACAGGTGGCACATCGTCCGGCCAGCCTGGTCGGGCAGCCTGAGAAATAAACGGGTTGACAGACCCGGCGGCTTGCCCAGATAGGCGCTCGGCTCGTTGCGCCAGACCGCCGGAACGTTGAACAGATGCGACCCGAAGCTGGTTTCGGCCGACCGGCCGGTATCGCGCCGGGCAAAGCGAAAGATGGCGTGCAGCCAGCCGTCCCCCTGGGTGCCCGCAGCGAAATCATAGCAGAGCTCCAGATGGCCATAGCCGCCGGCGAGAGTCTTCGACGGTGGAAGTATATCGTCGAGCGCCACCGATGTTTGGGCGTCGCGCGCCCGTTTACCCAAAGCGTGTTCGGCTACAAGAGCGCCGTCCGAATCATACGCGCGGAGCATCAAGGCTATCTCATTCTGCCAAGTCGCCATCGGTGTCGGCAGGACGATGCCGGACCAGTCCGCCAGTGGCAGTAGCGGTCCGGGCAGAATGAAGCCCTTGCCTAGAATGCGGCTCGCTTCGGGCAGATCGGCGGCGGCCTTGAGGTCGCCGCGCTCGACATTCACATGGGCGACCGAGCGATGACCATCGCCCATATCGATTTCATAGCGCGGGCGGCAACAATACTTATCGGCGCGAATCTCGAACTGGGCGGGCCACGCAACGCCGGGGAAATAGTCCGCGGCATCGATCGCCATGGTGCCGTAGGGCGGTATTTCCGGGCCCGCGCCGACGAAGTCCGGCGCGCCCATCGGACGAATGTGCGTCGCGCCGGGAGGGATCGGCGTCGGGTAGCAATTCTGGATCCAAAGGCGCACGCTTTGCCCCGGCACCGCTGCCGGGAGCCCCGCATAGAAATCCGCCGGCCACGGATTGCTGTCATGGGTCGCGGTGGTCGTCGCGCCCGCGTCGTCATAGATGTCGACCGCATATTTCAGAGTGTCATGCGCTGCCGGTCCGATGACATGGACGAATAGCGAGCCAGTGAATTCTCCCAGCCCGAATGTTTGGCGAACCTTGGCACTGTCCAGCCTGATGCCACTGGGTCCGGGCAGCAGTTTCTGCTCCCAGTCGGCCAGCACCGCGCCGTCGGCGCCGAACAGGCGGCACCACAGCCGCGTATCGCGTGCGCCGCGGTCGTACCAGTAATTGATCGTCGAGACCGAGGTGTGCAGCCCGTCGGCATCACGGAAGAACAGGAAGTCCGAGACGAAATTCAGCGGTTCAAGATAATTGCCGGGATCGGTCAAAAACTCAGGGCCCAGCCGCAGCGCGTCGAAGCTCTCGACCTCCGCAACCGCCGGACGGTAGGGGCCCAGCCGCGACAGGAGCCGTTCCGAATCGAAGTCGGCGACGAAAATCATCGAGGCCGCACTATAGAGGAACTCGCTCAGCGGCCGGGCGGGGAAACCGGCGCGATCCTGGCCGACTTCTTCCAGCCTTTGCACATAGATGCCTTCTATCGACCAACCGGATAGGTCGTGCATGGCAGCCAGATCGGCGAAATAGCCCCGGGGATCATAGATGGCGACGCTCCGCGCCCCGGCGACCTTTTCGATCAGCCGCGCGGTTAGCGGCGCGGTCAGCGGATGGATCGCTGCGCGGTAGAAAACATTGCGGCCCGACTGGTTGTCGAAGGTCCGTAAGGTTCGACGGCTTACCGTCACGATGCGCGATCTCTGAGCATGCGGTGTCTTGTCATGGGCTAAGGAACGTCTGACACAGCCGCGCGCCCTTTCCAAGGGGTGCGCCCTGCGTGGCAGCGTCGCCGTCCGAGCATGACCTAGGCTTCTACCCATTCAAGCGCGGCGTGAGCAACCCGCCCTCGATCGGCACCGCCGCGCCGGACAGATAGGATGCATCATCGGATAGCAGGAACGCGATGGCCTTGCCGAATTCCTCGAGCCGGCCGACGCGGTTGAAATGGGACAGTTTGTCGAGATAGTCCTGCCGTCCTTGCGTGCGAGACGGGTGGGGCGGGTTGCCCAAAATTACGGCGTTGATATTAACGCCGCGCCGAGCGACCTCCTTGGATACAGAGCTGACCAGCGCATGCAGCGCCATCTTGCCGGAGGCATAGGCGCTGCCCGATTCCTGGCCCAGCACTGCCGAGATCGAACTGACGCAGACGACCTTGCCATAGCCGCGTGCCAGCATCCCCGGCAACAGAGCATGCAGCACCATCGCCTGGCTGAAGAAGTTCAGTTCGAAGATCGCGCGGAAATGCGCAATGTCACTGTCGGCGAATTCCGCCCAAGGGGTGGCGGGTGGGCCGCCACCGGCATTGTTCGCCAGTAGGTCGATCTTGCCGTGCTGCGCGGTCGCATCGTCCACCATCTCCTTGATGAAGGCGGGATCGGTGACGCTGCCGGCATGGGTCGTGACCGTGACGCCGTAGCGGCGCAGCGCCTCCGCCGTCTCGGCCAAAGCAGCTTCGTTCATGTCGTTGAGAGCGAGACCTGCCCCATCCTTTGCCAGCACCTCGGCTGTCGCCATGCCGATGCCGCGCGCGGCACCGGTGACCAGCGCCGCCTTGCCCGCGAAGCGCATCAGGCGCGCTTTTTCTGGACGGCGAACATCGGATTGGCGGCGTTGTTCGTCCAGATCAGATGCTGGGTGAACTTCCAGGAACCGCTGGCCTTGCTGAAGCTGAACAGATAGGTGCCTTCGTGCAGCCCGCTCTCCCAGATTCCATCGGTCTGGCCGACCAGCGCCATCTGGTAATGGCACAGTGCCCAGGCCTTTTGGTTGTCGTCGCTGATCCGCGTCATCTGCGTGCCGATCAGGTGGCGGATCTCCAGCCCCTTGATCTTGGTCAGGTCGCGCTTTTCGGTTTGCATGCCCTCGGCGCGGGGTAGGGGCGGGTTGATATGCAGGTTGATCAAATTGCCACGGCCCCGGACGGTCTCGTTCAAGGTGCCGCTCATGATGCGCTCGATATTCTCGTCATATAGATCTTCGAGAACATCCCAGCAGCGGCTATCGCAGGCGAAGGCGTACTCGTTGATCATCTCGATGATGCGCTGCTTGTCGATGACGAGCTGCAGCCTGTCCTCCAGATTCGTCGGCGCACGTTCGTTGCGTGGCGTCAGTTCGCGCCATTTGCTGTAGGCATCGGCAAGCATCGATATTCCCCTTCTTGAAACTTAAATTCCCGACTTCTGGCCGCCGCTCACATTGATCAGCTCGCCATTCACGAACGCGCCGTCGTCGCTGGATAGAAAGGCGACCATGGCGGCGATGTCGTGCGGTATGCCGATCCGCCCGATTAGATTGGCGTTCGCCATCCAGTCGATCTCGTCCTGGCGGCGATTGCGTTTCATCAGCGGTGTCAGGATCGCGCCCGGCGCGATGCAGTTTGCGCGAATCTTCTGCTCCGCATGATCGAGCGCCAACGCCCGGGTCAATGCGATGATCCCGCCCTTGGCTGCGACATAGGCCGGGTTCTTCCTCATGGCTGTGACGCCGGCCCCTGACGAGATATTGACGATCGAGCCGCCGCCCGACGCCGCCATCGCCGGGATCGCCGCTTTGCACATCAGGAAAGTCGAGGTGAGGTTAAGCCTAACCCAGCCGTCCCATTCCTCGAGGCTGAGATCGACGATAGTTTTCCCGGGCCGGCTGCCGCCGACGACATTGACCAGAATGGAGAGACCGCCGAACGCGCCGGTTGCAGCTGCGACGGCCGCCTCGGCACCGACGAGGGTTGTCGCGTCGGCGGCAATCGTGCGCAGACGTCCCGGCGCGGGGCATTGGCGGGCCGTGTCTTCGAGCCCAGCCGCATCGATATCGGCGGCGATGACCGATGCGCCACGCTCCGCCAGCAGCCATGCAGTGGCTTGGCCGATGCCACCGCCGCCGGCGGTCACCAGTGCGATCTTCCCGTCGAGTTGATTCGCCATTCGAATTCCCCAAGGCCGCGCATTACGGCCATTCCCGTTCCCGCCGGCTCATTTGCTATTGTATGATTAGCGTCAGCGGATCAATCCTTTATAAGATTGTAAGAACTGGCCTGGGGCGCGTCAACATGTCAGCCACGATAGATGGGCGAACGCCCTCGAAGATGAAAAGGGAGATGCCGTGGGGAATCGACGATGTGCGGAAGTTGTGCAGCTGAGGCCGCAGCCAGCGGCAACCGGTTCGCTGCTACCTGCTGCTGGTTGGCGGCGGCGCGCGGCGATTGCCGTGCTGCTGTCCAGCGCGCCGGGAATGGCGCTGATGTTCGCCGCGCTTGGCCCCGCCCTTCCCTTGGTCGCGGCACATTTCGGCGGCCAAGGCGGCACGACGATGGCGCAGATGATCATGACCATGCCCGGCATCGGCGTCGTTGCCGGCGGCGCGATCGGCGGCTTCACCGTCGCCCGGCTCGGCCTCCGCCATACGCTGTTGGCGGGGCTGCTGATCTATGCGCTTGCCGGCGCGGCCGGGCTGTATGTCGGCGACATCTATGCCTTGCTGGTTTCCAGATTCCTGCTGGGTGTCGCCGTAGTGCATATCTCGAGCTGCTGCCTGACCCTGATGGGGGAATGGTTTGACGAGGCGGCGCGGGCGAAAGTGCTGGGCTATCAGGCCGGCGTCGCCGGCGCGGTCAGTGTGACGATGTTATTATTGGGTGGCACGCTGGCACAACTCGGCGGCTGGCGCGCTCCCTTCATGCTGTATCTGATGGCCCTGCCTGTCCTGTTGCTGGCGCTGGTCGCAATTCCGAAACATTCCACTCCGCCGATGGTGGTCACCAAGACCGATTGGCCGGCTATCCTGCCGCTGTGGCCACTCTATCTGCTCGTCATCGGTCTGATGCTCGCCTATTTCATGACGTCGGTTCAGCTCACCTTCCTGCTGAGAGGCGACGGCGTGTCCAGCCCATTCCTCCGTTCGGTCATTATCGGCTCGGGGGTTGCTGCGGGCGGTTTGGTCGGCGGTTTCTTCGGACCGGTCTATCGTCGTGTAGGCAGGCGCTGGACACGTATCCTGCTGATCGGTCTGATGGCCGCCGGATTCGCCCTGATCGGTCTGACCCATAATCTGATCACCATTACCTTGGGTGCGATCTTGTGCGGCGGCGGTGGTGGCATGATCAGCCCCTATATCAGCAGCCTGTTTCTCGCCCGCACCGTTCCCGCGGTGAGGAGCAAGGCGCTCGGCTTCATGTTTATGAGCTTTTACCTGGCGGACTTCCTCAATCCGCTTGCCGTCTATCCGTTCCGCGTTACGATCGGAATCCATGGTGCGTTCATCGCCGCCGCCGTGATCTTGGCGGCTGGTATCGCCGTCAGCTGGCGGGCCGGCGCACAGCCGGTGCCGGCGACCGCCGAATAGCGCTCATCTAAGCTTGGCAAACCTCCCACCAGCGGCGCGTTTCGAATCGTCAACCGCCTTAGCTGTTCCTCCCATTGACCGGGCAGGGCTTGGATCGGCGACGTAAAATACCCTTTCATCATTAAGATACTTATGATTATGATGAAAGCGGATCTCAACTGAATGTCTAATATTTCAGAGATCTGAAAGGCTTATGGTCGCGATCAACGCGACCCGCCGAGACAGGGAGGGAAAATTGGAGAAAATATCCATGCGGTCCGCATTGGCCGCCGTCGCTGCTATCGGGGTCGCGTTCAGCCCCCCAGTCCACGCGCAGCCCCCAAACCATGCCACGCCCGACCAAGCCTCGACTGCCGAACTGGAAGAGGTTGTTGTTACCGCGCGGCGGCGTGAGGAAAAACTTCAGGTCGTGCCGCTATCGGTACAGGCCTTTAGTGCTGAGCGGCTACAGCAGCATCACATCGAAAACGCGACCGACTTGTCGAAGATCGTCGCGTCCTTGAATGCGGCTGAAAGCAGCCGCAATGAGGAAAATTACGTCATACGGGGCCAGTCGGGGTCGGGCGCCTCGATCTCGGGTCAGCAGGTGACCGTGCCGACCTATTTCTCGCAAGTCCCGCTGCCCATCGGCGATGGTGGCGGGCCGGGGCGGTATTTCGACCTGCAGAATATCCAGGTGCTCAAAGGCCCACAGGGCACTCTGTTTGGTCGCAACTCGACAGGCGGCGCGGTCCTGTTCGAACCGCAGCGGCCGACGATGAACTTCGAAGGCTATGGCCAAGTGCAACTCGGCGATTACAACGATCACGGCTTCGAGGGAGCACTGAACGTGCCGGCAATTCAGGACAAGCTCGCTTTGCGTTTCGCGGCCAAGGTCGAGGAGCGCGACGGCTTCACCAAGGACATCACCAACGGACAGGAGCTCGACGACCGCAATTATACCAGCGGCCGCATTTCGGCGGTGTGGCGGCCGACCGACGCCATCGAAAATCTGATGATCGCCGATTACTACAATACCCACACCGCCGGCACCTCGAATGAGCTGTCCAACTATAATCCCGGCAATATGGTGGTGAAGCTGTTCGGCAACGCCGTGCCCGCCGCCTATGCGCTACAACAGGCGCTGGGGCCGCGGAAGACCACCTCCAATACATTCGGCCTAGACCGCATCGAGGCCTTGGGCGTATCCGACATCGCGACCTGGGACATCGCCGACAACCTGACCTTCAAAGCGATATTGGGCTATCGCAGCTTTAAGCAGCTGAATCGCTTCGACTATGACGGCAGTTCGCTGACCTTTCTGAATTTCGACGCCTGCCAGTCCCCGGCGACATGTCATACCGCCTCGCCGGATGCGCCCTGGACGGTGAATGTCGAGCAATTCACCGCCGAGCCGCAATTGCAGGGTCGGCTGTTCGACGACCGGTTGACCTTTACGCTGGGCCTATTCCTGTCGAACTCGGATTCACCGGCCGCCAATTACAACCACCAATCCAGCGTCTTCGGCAGCGTCACTGACGCAAATAGCTACATCGATGACCGCAGCCGTGCGGTCTATACTCAGGAAACCTATGACCTGTCGGACTTCGTCGACGGGCTGAAGATCACCGGTGGCTATCGTTACACCCAGGATCACCGGGCGCTCAGCGTCTCGCAGGCTACCAGCGGGAAGTGCAATACCGGCACGACCGGCGCGCCGGCGCCAAACCCGGCGAACGCGCCGCAATGCCTCTCGGAATTCTCGATCGATCACGGCAGCACCAGCTACACGGCCGGCCTGGATTACCAGCTAAACTCGGACACCTTGCTCTATGTCATTCATCGGCGCGGCTATCGCGCCGGCGGCATCAATGCGATAGCCGGGCCGGTGCTGCTGGCCAACCCGCCGATCCCCAACGCCATCGGCTTGTTCACCTACGGCCCGGAATCGATCATCGACACGGAAATCGGCGTCAAGGCGGACTGGAAAGTCGGCGAGATGCCCGTGCGCACCAATCTGTCGGGCTACCACTCAATGGTCCACGACGCGCAGCTGAACCAGACGTTCGGCGTCGGCAGCCTGAATGTCAGCGCGCTCACCAACGTTACCGAGGCTGAGGTCAACGGGGTGGAGTTCGACTTCACCGCCGTCCCGGTGCCATCGCTCGAGATCAGCGGTTCCTATGCCTATACCCAGGCCACGTACGGCCCTTATCTGGACTTCAACAACCGCAATCCGGTCACACAGCAGCCGACCCTGTCCACAGGCCGGGCCTATCCCTTTACGCCGCTGAACAAGTTCAATGTCAGCGCCCGCTATCATGTCCCGGTTCCTGAACAATGGGGCGATCTCTATGGCAGCATCAGCTGGCTGCACAAATCGCATGTGCTGCTGGGATTGATCCCGTTCTACACCAATGCCGGTGTCGTCTATGGCGACCCGGCAGCCTATCAAGGCGATGTCGATACGTACGATCTGACGATCGACCTGAAACATGTGGCCAATACAGCGTTCGATGTCAGCTTTTTCGTGACCAACTTGACCGATGCCACCTATAAGATCGGCGGCGCATCGCTGATCGCCTCGTCGCTCGGCATCGATCAGGCGATCTATAACGAGCCGCGCATGTTTGGCTTTCAGATTCGATATACGTTCGGACCGGGGGAGTAACGCCGAAAACGGCGCCCGTCCGTTGGGGGAGGCGGGATGAGGGTCATTGCGGCGGCCATGTCAGGGCTAACCGCCTTGCTGTTTGCCTGGGGTGCTGGGGCCGATGCGCCGGCGGGCGGCGCGGCAATCTATGCCGAGCGCTGTTCGCTCTGCCATGGCTCCGTCCTGCGGGGTGGCGGCGCGCCACCTCTGGTGGGGCCGACCTTCCAGGCCAAGTGGACGGGCAAGCCGACCGAACAACTGCGCACGCTGATCTCTGACACAATGCCGTTGAACGCCGCAGGCAAGCTCATGCCCGGCGAGTATCAGGCGGTGACCGATTTCATACTGCTCTCGAACGGCTATCCGGCGAACGACAAGGTGCTCAAGATCGACCCGGTCGCGGCGGCTAAGGTTGCCGAGGCACCTGAGCCGGTGCTGCCTGCGCCGGCCAAGCTGCTGGGCCAGGCCAGCGGCGCAAGCCCGTCCGACGACGATATCGCGAACCCATCCGACAATGACTGGCTGACCTATAATCGCGATTATACCGGCCAACGTTTTTCGGCGCTAAACCAGATCACGTACGACAATGTGAAGCATCTGGCGCCGTCCTGCATCTTCCAGACCGGCGACACCGGCAGCTTCGAGGCCTCCCCAGTCATCTATCAGGGCCGGCTCTATATCACGACGACGCACGGCACCTTCGCCATCGATGCCGCGACCTGCAAGGAATTGTGGCGGCATACCTACACCCCGCCAGGGGCCGAGGGGCTGCCGGTCAATCGCGGCGTCGCGCTCTATCGCGGCAAGGTGCTGCGCGGCACATCGGACGGCCATATCATTGCCCTGGACGCCGCGACAGGCGCGCTTTTATGGGATGTCTGGGTCGCCAACAGCCTGCACGGCGCCAATATCAACGGAGCGCTGGTTGCCTTCGGCGGCAAGGTGTTCACGGGGCAGGGCGGTGCAGACCGCGGCCATACCGGTCATATCTATGCGTTTGATGTCGAAACCGGGGAACTGGCCTGGACATTTAATACAATCCCGACCGGTAAGGAGCCCGGCGCAGAGACTTGGGCCAAGGGCACGGAACTGGGAGGTGGATCGTCTTGGACCAGCATCACCGTCGATCCCAAGACGCGGCAGCTATTCGTGCCGATCGGTAATCCGGGCGCGGACATGGATGGGGCGCTTCGGCCCGGAAACAATCTCTATACCGACTCGGTGGTCGTGCTGAACGCCGACACCGGGAAGCTGGATTGGTACGTTCAGCAGATACCGCACGACATCCATGACTGGGATACCGCCGCTGCGCCCGCCCTCTATGAGATCGGCGGTCACAAGTTCATGGCGGTCGCCAGCAAAGATGGCTGGCTCTATATCTATGACCGTGACAAGCACACCCTGATCGCCAAGTCCGAAATCAGCATTCACCTTAACGACGACAAGCCACTGGCGGCGGGCGTCGAAATGCGCGTCTGTCCCGGTACGCTGGGGGGCGCGGAGTGGAACGGGCCGGCCTTCGATCCGAAGACCAAAATGCTTTTCGTCAATTCGGTCGATTGGTGCGGCGGGTTCAAGCGGCAGACAACGGCCGGCAGCACGTTCGGCGGTAGCCTGAATTTCGATCCGATCGAGAAGGTGACAGGCTGGATCCATGGCTTCGACGCTGCGACCGGCGCCGTGAAATGGACCCGGCACACCGACGGGCCGATGGTGGCGGGTATCACGCCGACTGGCGGCGGGTTGGTGTTCACCGGCACACCATCGGGCCTATTCTGGGGTCTGAATGCAGCGACCGGCGACATACTCTACGAATTCAATACCGGCGGCGCGATCGGCGGCGGCATCTCCAGCTATGCCGTGCGCGGTCGTCAATATCTGGCGGTGACCTCGGGCAGCGCGTCTAAAACGATCTGGAAAACAGCCGGCGCGCCGACGGTGATCGTGTTCGCCTTACCCGCCCGACCGTGATTATCCTACCGAACTGCGGGTATGATCCCTTCATTAAGGCGGGGCATCATTACGAAACCGCAGCGGCAGCACTGTACATGGTTCCGGATAACAGCGGCAGGAAATAGACTAGGTGCGGCGGCCTGCCCGTTGACGGGCCTTCTGAGCGTGGTCTAAGGATCGCCAACGTTATTTTATCGACATTCTTTTGGCCGAGGCCGCGATGCACACAGACCCGCTTTGGATCATCATGATCCTCGTGATCCTGGCCTTCTTTTTCTGGCAGACTCGGCACTCCTAACGCGTTCGGTTACCCGGTCGCCCGGTTAACGGCCCTCGCGGAACCAAGCCAGTGCCAGCGTGCCGCCCAGGAGGATCAGCAGCAGGCCGACCGGCAGAAGCGGTGTCTCGCTGACGCCGCGCACCGTATATTGGCCGTTTCGACGCAGACCCATCCAGCCGCGCCCGCCCGCAATTCCGTCCGCATCGACGCGGCGGATGTCCAGCTTCTCGCCGTCTGTCAGCCAGGCGATCGTGCCGCCGGTCGCGCTCACCACCGGCTTTAGCGGGATTTCCGTCGTCAGGATATTTCTCAGTTCGGGTGTGTCGATCGAGCCGACGACGGCGAAGGCGCTACGCACGCTGTCGCTGACCTTATAGAGCCCGATCGCATCGGCCGGCACTGTCGCATGAGCGATGCCGTGGCCGGTTTCCTCGAGCGCGACCTGTTGGGTCATTCCATCGGGGTTGGTGACGGTCACCTGTACCGGTTCGGGGGCGCGCTCCAAAGAGCGCCTCGTGATCGTGATCTGGCGGTTTTTGGCGGCGGCGGTCAGCTGGTTTTCATCCAGCTCAGGCTCCTTCATCAGCCAGTGGGCCAGCCGACGCAGTAGTTCGGCCTGGGGGCCGCCGCCCTCGAAGCCGCGCGACCATAGCCAAATCTGGTCGCTGGAAAGCTGCGCCACCCGGCCTTCGCCCGCATGGGACAGCAGCAGCAGCGGTTTGTTCTCCGCGCCGGTCATGACGACGGTGCTCTTGCTGTTCACCGGCTCGACCTCGCCCTGACGGAACCAGCGGCCCCAATCGGGCGGTCCCTGTTCCTTGGTGCCGGGCAGTTGTGTGGTCACTGGATGGCGGTCGCCCAAATCCGTGACCACCGGCTTGAACGGTGCATTGATTTCGCGGCCGGTCGGCGAACCGGGCAGAACATCGCGAAGTGCGGTTCGGAACAGCGACGCGTTTCCCTCGAACCCGGGACCGCTTGCCTCCAGCAACGCGCCGCCCTTGCGGACATAATTCGCCAGATTTTCGTAATATTCCGGCAGCAGGAGCATCTGTTGGTAATGGTCGAAGATGATCAGGTCGAATTCATGCAGCCTGACATCGAACAATTCCGCAATCGGGAAGGCGATCAGCGACAGTTCGTTAAATGGCGTGCCGTCGTTTTTTTCCGGCGGGCGCAGGATGGTAAAATGCACCAGATCGACGGACGGGTCGGCCTTCAGAAGGTTGCGCCAAGTACGCTCACCTGCATGCGGCTCGCCCGAGATCAGGAGTACGCGCAGCCTCTCGCGCACACCGTTGATCACCACTGCCGCCTTGTTGTTGGTCAGGGTCAGCTCGCCATCGGCGGGGGTGGCCTCCAGCTCCACTGTCGTGGGTCCGCCATGTTCTATGGGAACATCGACGGAGGTGTCGGTGCCGGGCGTCACCAGCACCGTGGCCGGCGACCCGGCATCCTGGGTGACCTTGAGCGGAATCGAGCCGTTGGATGGGATATTCGCATCGACGATGCGCAGCTTCACCGTCACCTTATTACCGACGATGCCATAGCCGGGCGCATCGATGATCTCGATTCTGCGGTCGCGCTCGTCGCGCGCGCCGGTCAGCAGCACATGGATCGGGCCCTGGTTCTCGACGGCTGCGGGCTTCGGCACATCGTGAACTTCGCCATCGGTGATCAGGAACGTGCCTGCCAGCCGGTCGCGCGGAACGTCCGACAGCGAATCGGCGCGCGGTGAGAAGATATCGGTCTCCTCGCCGACCGGATTCGGATCGCTTTCTACGATACGTGTTTCCAGATCGGGAAAGCGGGCGAGTTCCGTCTTCAGCGTCGCTACCGCTGCGTCGGTACGCTTCATGCGGTCCGCGAAATGCTGGCTGGGCGAGCGGTCGACGACGACGACCGCAACATCCTTCACCGGGTCGCGCTGTTCCTTGACAATCGAGGGCTGGAACAGTGCCAGGACGATGCCAGCCAGCATGGCGAGCCGCCACCAGCGCCCGCGTCCGTGCCCGAAAAACGCCGCGGTCACAGCGGCGAGCGCGAAAGCGATTAGCGGACCCAGCACGAACCAGGGCAGCAGCGGCGCGAATGCGAGGTTCATCGTCCCGATCAAAATGATGTCCCCATCATTGGCCCAGCCGTTGCTGGATGAAAGGCGCGTGGACCAGATCGGATTTGTAGTTGCCGGTCAGCGCATACATCACGAGGTTGACGCCAAAGCGATAGGCCCATTCGCGCTGGCGCTCTCCGCCGGGGGAAAGACTGAACAGCGGCTGGCCGCTGGTGGCGTCGACGGCCCAAGCGCCGGCCCAGTCGGCGCTGCCGACAACGACTGACGACACGCCGTCATTGCGCGCATCCTGGTCACGTTCGACCCAGACTTCGCCGCCGGGGACGCGGCCGGGAAACTCATCCAGCAGATAGAACGACTTGGTCAGCACATGGCCTGGCGGCACCGGCGCCAGGGTCGGGACGTCGATGCCCTCGATCAGCTTGGCGATATTCAGCCGCCCATCGCCAGCCCCGGCTTTCGTGTCGATCAGGATCATGCCGCCCGATGACAAATAGCGGTTTACCTTCGCCTTAGCCTGGTCCGATAGAGGCTGGGCCGAGGCTGAGATCGGCCAGTAGATGAGAGGGTAGAAGGAGAGTTCGTCACGTTCGAAGTTGACCTCCGCCATCGTGGCGTGATCGATCGATGTCCGCAGGATCAATTGATGGGTCAGGCCGGAAAGGCCCTGCCTGCTGATCCTGTCGGTTGCGGCGTCGCCGGTGGCGACATAGCCCAAAGTCACCTGCGCGGCAGCCTCCGCCGCCCGCGCGTCAGGGGAGGCGTCGGGCGCGAGTGGGTCGGCCAGTGCAGCGCCGGTCGCCAGGATCAATCCGAGCAGCAGCCCAAGCGCAGGCGTGGAACGACGTCCCAGGCGCAATCCCGGCAGTCTCTTCCATGGCTCCCTGGGGCCGGGAAGTTTTGGCAAGGATCCGCCGAGCCAAAGGGCGACGATTGTATCGATCGTCGCCAGCGCCAGCACGCCGCCGAGGAACCACGGCGCCAGCGAGACCTCCCCCGGAGCGGCATAGGCCTGGCGGTCCAGCACCGTCGGCAGTTCGTCGAGCGGCGCAATGGAGGTTAATATCTGGGTCAGGTTGAAGGCCCGCCTGGAATCGGTTTCACCGTAGTAGCCCGGCGGATGCGCCGGTTCGGGCAGGGTGCCGTCGAAGCGCTCGGCGGCAATCGCCGATGCCGCACCGCCGGGTGCGATCAGGCGGCCAAATCCGTCCAGCACCCGGTCGGGCTCCAAGGTTCCATGGTCCGGTGCACGGCTGATGCCGGCGCTATAGGCGACGACCCGGCGCAGAATCTGCGGGAACAGTCCGGATAGGGACAGGTTCGACCAACTTGGGTCGGCGCTGGTATGGACCAGCACGACCGTGCCCGCCTCGTGCTTGTCGGCGGTGATCAGCGGCGTGCCGTCGGCCAGCCGCGCCCAGACCTTGCGGTCGAGGTCGATCCCCGGCTCGGCCAATATCTGGCGCGACACGGTCACTTCCTTGGGAATCTCCAGCCCGGCCAGTGGACTCGTATCGGGAAAGGGGGCCAACGCCGCCGGTACAGTCCAGGACATAGCGCCGGAAAGCGAACGTCCGCCGGTGCGCAGTAGGGTCGGCAGTAGATCGTCGCCCGCCGTCGGGTCGGCCGCTGCGAGCTTCGGGCCGGCGAACCGCAGCAGCAGGCCGCCCTTGGCGACCCAATCGGCCAGCGCGCGCCGGTCGGCGGAGGACAGAGCGCTGGCGTCGGTCAGCACCAGAACCGCTGGCTGCCCGCTCAGCATGGTCGGCAGGTCGCCGGTGCGCACTTCGGCAAAGGGCTGCAGCGCGCGGCGGACATAGAATGTGCTGCTCAGCAGCTCGTTCGACTCCTCGCCGACGGTGGGTGTCACGATCGCGACGGGTCTGCGGCGCGACCGCTCGTCGAGGAGCACGGTTCCGCCGACGCCGTGGATACCAGCCAGGTCGATACGCGTCACTTGGTTGCGAATTTCGCTTGGGAGGTCGAGCTTGATTAGCGTCGTCGTCTCGCCACTATCGAACGTCCCGGTGGCCTCGCCGAGAATACGGCCGTAATCGCCGCGTGCGATCAAGGTCACGGGAAGGGCGGGCGCAGCGCTGGCGCGACGGACCTTCAGCGCCAGATCGGGTCCGGGCTCCGGCGGCAGGAGCAATTGCGGCAGCGCGGTGCGGCTGGGAATGCGCACACGCGGCGCGGTGAAGCCGGCAATCGCCCGGGCCATGCCGTCGACGCCGTCGCTGGCAATTCCGTCCGACAACCACAGTGCGCTCGACCGGCCGTCGAACCGCTTGAGAATCTCGGTCGCGGCGATGCGATCGGCCGGCCATGGCATCGGGTCGAGTCTTTCCACGGTCCGCTTGGCCTCGGCCGCGGGCATCGGGCCGATGGCACTCACCGGGTTTCCAGCCGCGCCCCGTGCGGTGGGAATGATGACGACTGCCATGTCTGCGCGTTGTGCCCGATCGATCTCCGCGGACAACGCCGACTTGACCTCCGTCCAATGATCCGCCGCCGCCCAGCCGGTATCGACTACGATCACCTCGGGACCGCGTCCCGGTGGCAGTGCGCTCGGCCGCAGGATTGGCCCAGCCAGCGCCAGGATCAGCAGGGACGCCAGCAGCAGGCGCATCAGGATCAGCCACAGCGGCGTGCGCGCCGGCGTTTCTTCACGATGCACCAGGTCGCGCAGCAGCCTGATTGCCGGGAACCGCACCAACCGGGGGGCCGGCGGCGTGATGCGCAGCAGCCACCAGATCGCCGGCAGCAGCAACAGCGCGGCGAGGATCGCCGGTGTGGCGAAGCCGATCACGCCGGATCGCCCTCGGGAACGGCCACGGCGAAGCGGGCCTCGAGGCGGCTATGCAAAATGCGGAGCGGCTCCTCCGGCGGCGCGTCGGTGCAATGCACCAGGAAATCCCAGCCGCGCGCCCGTGCGAGTTCGCTTAAGGCCTTCTGCTGGCGTTTCAGCGCATCGAGATAGGCCGGACGGACCGCCTCCACCCGGGGGATCAGCGCATCGCTCTCGGACGGCGCATCGGCCGCCATCTCGCGGAAGCGCACGCGGCCGCTGAAGGATAGCGACATTTCGGTTGGATCGAGAACCTGCACGAGCTGCGCCGCGACGCCGCTCGCAGCCACACGTTCGAACGAAGTCGCGATTTCATCGATCGGGTCGAGGAAATCGCTGAACAGCACCAGCGTCGCATGACGCGGCACGGCGCGATTGGCGGCATCGAGCGGCGTTTCGCGCTCGAGACCTGCCAAAATCGCATTGAGCGCACCCCGTCCAGAGGACGGGGTGCGCTCGCCGCCCAACAGGGCGATGCGCTCGCCGCCGCGCAGCAGAAGGCTGGCGAGTGCGAGCAGCAGCAGTTCGCAACGGTCGCGCTTGGCCGGGACCGTATTGCCGGAGCGGTAGGACATGCCGGGCCCAGAATCCCGCCAAAGGAATACGGATTGTGCAGCCGCCCATTCAGTTTCGCGGATATAAAGCCGGTCGCCCTTGGCCGATTGGCGCCAGTCGATCCGCTCGATTGTGTCGCCGGTCTGGTAGGGCCGAAACTGCCAGAAGCTTTCGCCCAGCCCGACCCGCCTGCGCCCGTGCGCGCCGGGGGACACGGTCTCGGCGACGCGTTCGGCCGCCACCATCAGCGGCGGGAGGCGCGCGCCTAGCGCCTCAGCGCCCAGGCCGAGCCTGGAATCCCGTCCCGCCGTTCTCTGACTCGTCGGCGAGCGGGATGTATGATCGGATGGATGCGCCAAAACGAGTTTTGACTTAGCCGAGCCGCGCGGCCAGCGCGTCGATCATGCCGTCCAGGCTGACGCCGTCGGCGCGCGCCGTGAAGGACAGAGCCATGCGGTGCCGCAGGACCGGACGCGCCAGCGCCACAACATCGTCGAGCGATGGCGATAGGCGGCCGTCGAGCAGAGCCCGCGCCCGGGCGGCCAAAGCCAACGCCTGGCTGGCACGCGGGCCCGGTCCCCAGGCGACATGCCGCCGGACATCGGCCTGATCGCTCTCGAATGGGCGTCCGGCGCGAACCAGGCTCAGTATGCCCTCGACCACCCGCTCGCCGATCGGAACACGGCGGACCAGTTGCTGCGCCTCGATCAGTTCGTCCGCAGTCATGACCTGCAGCGGCTTGGTGTCGCGCGGGCCGGTGGTTTCGATCAGCATCCGCCGTTCGGCGCCCAAATCGGGATAGCCGACATCGATCTGCATCAGGAAGCGGTCGAGCTGCGCCTCAGGCAGCGGATAGGTGCCTTCCTGCTCCAGTGGGTTCTGGGTAGCCAGCACGTGGAAAGGGGCAGGCAGTGCCCTGTCGGCCCCGGCGACGGATACACGGCGTTCCTGCATCGCCTGTAGCAAGGCGGATTGCGTGCGCGGACTGGCGCGGTTGATTTCGTCGGCCATCAAAAGCTGGCAGAAGACCGGACCGGGAATGAAGCGGAAGGCGCGGCGTCCGTCGCTGCCTTCCTCCAGCACTTCCGATCCCAATATGTCAGCCGGCATTAAATCGGGCGTGCACTGGACGCGCTTGGCGTCGAGACCCAGCCCAATGCCCAGCGTCTCGACCAGCTTGGTCTTCGCCAGGCCGGGAACGCCGATCAGCAGCACATGGCCGCCGGCCAGGATGCTGATCAACGTCTGCTCGATCACGGTCTCCTGTCCGAAAATGACCTGGCCAATTCCGCTGCGCAGCGCCTTCAGTCGATCGGCGGCCGTTTCGATCCGGTCGGCAAGCCGGCGGGCTTCCATCTCAGCCGCGGGGCTATCTGTCTCGGTCAAACTCATAAAATCCGATCCTTCCTTTCCGCCCTCATCATCCTCACACTATTCTAGACCATATATAGGGCGAGCGTGAGCATGGACAAAATTTCTGCCCCCGGCGGGCTTCCGTTTCCCCTTGGGGAAGACAGGCCGGATGAGGCGTACGACATGCGGATCGCCCGGGACGGTACGTGGTTCTATCACGGTTCGCCGATCGGGCGAATTGCTTTGGTCAAGCTGTTCGCCACCGTGTTGCGCCGTGACGATGCCGGCGATTTCTGGTTGATCACCCCGGCGGAGCGCGGACGGATCACGGTCGACGACGTGCCGTTCGTCGCGGTCGAGGTGCGCGCCGAGGGCGAGGGCCACGACCAGTCCTTGTCTTTTCGCACCAATCTGGACGAGTGGGTGACGGCGGATGGGGATCATCCGATCCGTGTCACGCATGGCAGCACACCGGGGGGCGAGTTGAGCGATACTCCAGCACCCTATATCCTGATCCGCGACCGGCTCGAAGCGCGTATTGGGCGCGCGGTATTTTACGAGCTGGTCGGGCTTGCCGAGGAACGGCGGACCCCGCAAGGAATCGAGCTGGGCGTATGGAGCGAACAGATCTTCTTCCCATTGGGGCGAATCCCGCCCGACCCGGCGCTGTTGGCGTAGGCGCGCCGTTCGCATTTACCAAAGGCGATATTCGCCGTCTTTTCCTGAACCGGGCTCAAGGCGCCGATCGTGGCGGCGGCGCAAATCGCGGCGATCACGAACTCAATCCCGGGATGGTGCCGCTGGTTGAACTGCGTGCCGCGGCTGTGCTGGTCACACTTGTCGATCGTGCCGAGGGCTTCACCATCCTGTTGACGCGGCGTACCGCGCATCTGTCACGCCATGCCGGACAGATCGCGTTTCCCGGCGGCAGGGTGGATGAGCTGGACGCCGACGAGGTCGCGACCGCCTTGCGGGAGACCGAGGAGGAAATCGGGCTCAGCCGGGACTATATCGAACCGGTCGGTATGCTGGACCGCTATGTCACCCGCACCGGTTTTACCGTCACCCCAATAGTGGCGCTGGTCCAGCCGCCCTTTTCCTTGAGCATCGATCCCAACGAGGTAGACGAGGCGTTCGAGGTGCCGCTGGCCTTCATCCTCGATCCAGCCAACCAAAAACGGGACAGCTACGACTTTCAGGGCGTCGCCCGGCATTTCTACGTCTTTGACTATGGCGAGCGGAGAATCTGGGGGGCAACCGCCGGGATGCTCATCAATCTCGCCGAAATCTTCAGCGCCTGATGTGAACAGGCTATTCCCGCTGCGCACATGCTGACCGACCGATCCTGGCTGGACGCGAAGCCGACGCGCACGTTGATCGCTGCGCTCGACAATGGCGGAGTAGACTTTCGTTTTGTCGGCGGTGCGGTGCGCGACGGGCTGTTGGGGCGGCCAGTCACCGATATCGATATCGCCACACCGGCCAGACCCGAGGATGTGATCCGTGCGGTCGAGGCGGCGAGGCTTAAGGCGATCCCGACCGGCATGGCGCATGGCACGGTGACTGTGCTGGTCGGCCGCCGGCCGTTCGAAATCACAACTCTGCGACGCGATGTCGAAACCGACGGCCGCCACGCGGTCGTGGCTTTCACGGACGATTGGCAGGCGGATGCAGCGCGGCGCGATTTCACGATGAATGCACTTTATGCTGACCGCGGCGGCGCGATCACTGATTTCTTCGGCGGCGAATCGGATGCGCGGGCTGGCAGGGTGCGCTTCATCGGCGACCCGGCAACGCGCATCGGCGAGGATGCATTACGCATTCTACGCTTCTTCCGGTTCCACGCCTGGTATGGCCGCAATGGTCTCGACGACGACGGTTTGGCTGCCTGCTCCAAGCTGGCAGCCATGGTCGAACGCCTGTCGGGCGAGCGGGTGCGTGTCGAGATATTCAAGACGCTGCTGGCGCCCGACCCGGCTCCGGTCTGGCGGGCGATGATCAGTGCCGGTGTGATGGTTCATGCAATTCCCGCCGCGATCCGCATCGAGGTACTATCCAGCATGGTGGCGCTCGAGGGGGCGCTGGGGCTAGCCCCCGATCCCCTGCGTCGACTCGCCGCGTTGGTCGGAACGCCTTCGCCGGAGGTCGTTGCGGCGCTGAAATCGCGGCTGCGTCTCGCCAATCGCGATGAGGCTCATCTGCTGTCGCTGGGGGCCCTCGCCGGTCGGGTTGCACTGATCTCGCGGCGCGCCTTTGGACAGGCGCTTTATGGCGCGCGGCCGCACCGGGTGCGCGATGCTGCGATGCTGTCGCAAATCACGACAGGCACGCCGGACACAAGGACCCTCGCGGACCTATGCCGCTTTATGGGGGAATGGATAGAGCCCCGATTTCCATTGTCTGGCGCGGACCTCCTGTCGGCCGGTACTCCGCCAGGCCCGGAGATGGGGCGGATACTTGCCGAACTCGAACAGTGGTGGGTTGCGGCGGACTTCCTTCCAAATCGGGATGCATGCCTGGCGCGCCTGCGCTTGCAATAGACGGGCAAGGCGGCTGCGCGCCCTCCCGGCCCTGCCAGATCAGATATGCGCGCCCAATCGGGCGTCGGCGGCGACACGTGTTTTCGTCGCCGTTTCCCCGCTGGACGTCAGCTCCTTGGTCACTTGCGCGGCGCGCGCCTTCAGTCTTTTACCGATGTCTGCCAGATCCATGTCGGTCCGTTTGACCTGCGGGAAAAGCTCCGTCTCCTCTTCCTCGACATGGTGGGCGATGTATTCGCCCAGCACCTTGACCTTGGCGTCGTAGAGAGGGTCGCCGACCTGCATGGTCTCGATCTGCGCAATCAAATCCTTGGCCGTGGCGTGCTCGACCGCGGCCTCGTCGACGAGGTCGGACTCCTCTATCTTTTCCCGCGCTTCGGGGTAGAGCAACTCTTCCTCAATCTTCGCGTGCACAGCCAAGGCGAGGCAGATCTTCTCGCTCAGTTTCAGTTTCTTGTTGCTGCTGTCGGTGTTTTGATATGCGCCAAATAAGGCCTCGACGTCGCGATGTTGCTGCATCAGGAAAGCAACAGCCGGAGGCTGCTTGACGGTCTTGCCGTCGAACCGCTTGATGGAAACGGTTGCGGCGCCGGGTTTGCTTTTGGCGGTTTTAGATGGCTTCCTTTGGGCTGCGGTCATCGGTTTTCATCCGGCTATGGGTCAGGGATGAAAAGCCAACGCCCGCCGGGCGACAAGGTTCCGACCAGGCATATCCGTGTTTTCGCTGGGATTTATGCGGTCTTCCCGCTCCTGGGCCAGCCGGTGCGGGCTCTCAGGGCCACGCGGTCAGTGGCGGCAGGGACATCAGGATCGCTTCGACGTTGCCCCCGGTCTTCAACCCGAAGACGGTGCCTCGATCATAGAGCAAGTTGAACTCGACATAGCGTCCACGCCGCTGAAGCTGGTGGGCGCGGTCGGCTTCCGTCCAGGGTGCGTTCATATGCTCGCGCACGATCGGTCCGTAAACACTTAAGAAGGCTTCGCCGACTTCTTGGGTGAAGGCGAAGTCACGTTCCCAATTGCCGGTCGCCAGATAGTCGTAAAAGATGCCGCCGACGCCGCGTGTCTCGCCTCGGTGCGGCAGATAGAAATACTCGTCGCACCATTTCTTGAAGCGCGAATAATATTCCGGATGATGGGCGTCGCAGGCGGTTTGCAGCGCGCCGTGGAAGCGGGCGGTGTCGGAATCGTTGGGCGGCATCATCGGAGTCAGGTCCGCGCCACCACCGAACCAGCCTTTCGAGGTCACGATCATCCGCGTGTTCATATGGGTCGTCGGCACATGGGGCGAACGCGGGTGGGCGACCAGGCTGATGCCGGTGGCGAAGAATTCGCCGGTTTCCGCCGCGCCGGGAATCTGCTTGCGGAAATCCGCGCTGAACACGCCGTGCGTCGTCGAGATATTGACTCCGACCTTTTCGAAAACCCGGCCGTTCATGACGGACATGACGCCGCCACCGCCCTGGGTGCCGTCCTCGGCTATGCGGTTCCAGGATTTGCGGACGAACCGGCCGGACGCCAGGTCGGCATGATGGCCGGTCAGAGCATCCTCGATTGCCTCGAACTCGACGCAGATCCGGTCGCGCAATTGTTGAAACCACGCTTGGGCGCGGGATTTCTCGGCCTCCGTCGGGAGATAGTCGTTCTGCAAGCTGTCGGTCATGGCGTAACGCTCATCTGGGTAATTGCCCGGTTTGGCGCAGTGCCTCGGCAACGCCGATGGCGGCCGCCTGCGCGACGTTGATCGAGCGGATGCCCAACCGCATGGGAATACGGATTCGCGCATTCACTTCATCATGCACATCTTGCGGGACGCCGGCGCTTTCCCGGCCGACAATGATGCGGTCATCAGGGCGGAAGGCAAAGTCGGCATGGCTGACATCGCCGGCGGTGGTTAGCAGAACCAGCCGACCGCCGTGGGATTTGCGAAACGCGCTCCAGGATGTGTGGCGGACAAGGTCCAGCATAGCGAGATAGTCCATTCCGGCGCGCTTCAGGTCCCGATCCATGCGGCCTTCGTCGAAAGGAAAACCACAAGGCTCGACAAGATCGAGCGATATCCCCATACAGGCGGCCAGACGCATCATGGCGCCGGCATTCTGCGGAATATCGGGTTGGAAAAGGACGAGGCGGATCACTGCGAAAACCGGGCGGCGGTACGGTCGCGACACTATGTCGTCCGCCCCGGCTTTGCAAGGCGATGGACGGCATGTATATCGGTCCCATCGTCCGGTTCTCGGTCGTGCTTCGGTTCAATACATCAACCGAAGCCTAGCCAAGTCGGCGATGCATTCGGAGTTTCGGGAGAATATTGATGGTCGATGCCACGCATCATGGCGACGGCGAGGGGCAAACCCGGCGTGAGTTCCTCTATCTGGCCGCCGGCGCAATCGGCGCGGTCGGGTCCGCTGGCGTCGCCTGGGAGCTGATCAACAGCATGAATCCCGCCGCTGACACGCTGGCGCTGTCAACCATCGACGTCAATCTGGCGCCGATCCCCGAGGGCATGGGCATCGTCACCATGTGGCAGGGCAAGCCGGTCTTCGTGCGTCACCGGACAGCCGAGGAAATCAAGCAGGCTGAGGAAGTGAAGCTGTCGGATCTCATCGACCCGGCCACCGACCAGTCGCGGGTCAAGAAATCTCCCTGGCTAATCCTGATCGGCATCTGCACTCATCTGGGCTGTATCCCGCTGGGCAACAAGCCGAGCGATCTTCGTGGCGATTACGGCGGCTATCTCTGCCCTTGCCATGGGTCGCAATACGACACGTCCGGCCGCGTGCGCCATGGGCCCGCTCCGCTGAACCTGGCCGTGCCACCCTATAATTACACCAGCGACACCGTCGTTCGTATCGGCTGACGGAAAAAAGGACCGCTCGCATGGCGCATACAAAAACCCCTTCCACCTTTCAGAACCCGGTGATCCGCTGGGTCGACGACCGGCTGCCGATCTTCACCATGATCTCCAAGGAGTACGGGGTTTTCCCGACGCCGCGGAATTTCAACTATCTATGGAATTTCGGCGCGCTCGCCCTGGTAATGCTGGTCATCATGATCATCACCGGCGTTTTCCTGGCGATGCAGTATACGCCGCACGCCGATTTGGCCTTCGATTCGGTCGACCGCATCACGCGCGACGTCAATGGGGGCTGGCTGCTGCGGTCGCTACACGCCAACGGCTCGTCGATGTTCTTCCTGGTTGTCTATATCCACATTTTCAGGGGCATGTATTACGGGTCCTACAAGCGGCCCCGTGAGCTTCTATGGTTGTTCGGCGCGGCCATCTATCTGCTGATGATGGCGACGGCGTTCCTGGGCTATACGCTGCCCTGGGGCCAGATGAGCTTTTGGGGCGCCACCGTGATCACCAATTTCTTCACGGCGCTGCCCTTCGTTGGCAAGGCAATCACCACCTGGCTGTGGGGCGGTTTCGCTGTCGCCAACCCGACCTTGAACCGCTTCTTCGCCCTGCACTATCTACTGCCCTTCGTGATCGCCGCTGTCGTGTTCCTGCATGTTTGGGCGCTGCACGTCACTGGGTCGAACAACCCGCTGGGCATCGAACCGAAGAGCGACAAGGATACGCTACCCTTCCATCCGTACTATACGATGAAGGACTTGTTCGGCATGTCGGTGTTCCTGCTGATTTATGCCGTGATCGTATTCTACATCCCGGACTATCTCGGCTCACCTGATAACTATGTGAAGGCCAATCCGCTGGTCACGCCTCCGTCGATCGAGCCGGAATGGTACTTCCTGCCGTTCTACGCAATCCTGCGGTCGGTTCCGAGCAAACTGTTGGGTGTCATCCTGATGTTCGGCGCGGTCGTCATGATCTTCCTGATGCCGTGGCTCGATACCTCGAAAGTTCGCAGCGCGAAGTTCCGTCCATGGTATCAGTGGTGCTTCTGGTTCTTTGCGTTCGATTCGCTGCTGCTTGGCCTTGTCGGGTCGCAGCATCCCGAGGGTATCTGGATCCTGCTTGGTCGGATCGGCACCCTCTACTATTTCGGTTTCTTCCTGATCCTGCTGCCGTTCCTCGGCTGGTTCGAAAGGACCCTGCCTTTGCCGGCCAGCATCAGCGAGTCGGTTCTGGGCGGCGGGAAACTGGCCAGTTCAGCAGTCGCCGCAAAGCCGATGGAGAAGGCATAAATGTCGAACTTTCGTGCCTTCTTGATGGGCGGCGGGCTTGCGCTCGCCACCCTGACCACAGCCTCCGCGCAGGAGCTGCCCGAGCCAGCGAAGCAGGATTGGAGCTTTTACGGCGCGTTCGGCACCTATGACCAGGCAGCTTTGCAACGCGGGTTCCAGGTCTATCGCGAAGTGTGCGCGGCCTGCCACTCGATGAGCCTGCTCGCCTATCACGACCTCAGCGGCATCGGCTACACGCCGGACGAGATCAAGGCGATCGCGGCCTCGGTGTCGGTTCCCGATGATCCGGACGACACGGGCGAAATCAAAGATCGTCCTGGCCGCCCGTCCGACCGGTTCAAGGCTCCGTTCCCGAACGAGAAGGCTGCCGCTGCCGCCAATAACGGTGCGGTGCCCAAGGATCTGTCGCTGATCGTGCGCGGCCGCAAATACGGCCCCGATTACATCTTCGCGCTATTGACCGGCTTCAAGGACCCTCCCCCAGGCATGAAGATGGCTAACGGCATGAATTACAATACGGCCTTCCCCGGTAATCAGATCGCAATGCCGCCGCCGCTCAGCGACGACCGGGTGACCTATGCCGATGGCACCAAGGCGACGCTCGCCCAGGAAGCGCACGACGTCGTGACGTTCCTGTCTTGGGCGTCGGACCCACATCTGGAAGAGCGACACCGCCTTGGCGCCCGAGTCATTATCTTCCTTGCGGCGTTCAGCGGCGTCATGTATGGCGTGAAACGCAAGGTCTGGTCCAAGGTCGCTCACTAAGATCCAGATTGGCTTGCTACAGCAACGGCCGCCGGTGATCCTCATCGGTGGCCGTTTTGCGTCTGCGCAGAATCATGTCCTGGCAATGTGCGCATTGTTGCAATTTAGCCACTGCACCTTGGTGCTTTCTTCGAATTACCCGGATAATTTTACAAATGTGAATTGACCCGGAGTCTCAATTACCCCTAGTTCTTGCGCGCAATGAAATCGTAGCGATCGTCCGACATCGATTCGGTACCCAATCGGGGCAATTGCCCCGATGGGAAATCCGGACTGGGGACGATCCAAGAGGGGGAAATTGGATGACGTCACGCTTAATCGCGGCGCTCTGCTGCACGTCGGCACTCAGCGCGTTCTCATCATTCGGCGTTGTATACGCGCAACAGAGTGCTCAGCCCGGCTCAAGTGCTGGCCAGCTCGAAGAAATCGTCGTTACCGCGCGCAAGACTGAGGAAAAACTCCAGGCTGTGCCGGTGTCTATCACGGCCTTTAGCGCAGCCAGGCTGGATCAGGCGAACATCACCACGCCGACCGGGCTGAACGGGCTGGTCCCTAACCTAGTCATAACCCAAGGGTCGGGGTACGTGACCTCAATCAATGTCGCCATCCGCAGCATCATCCAGGCCGACAACAACCTGACGAGCGACGCGCCGATCGCGCTGTATTTCAACGGAGTCTATAACGGCCGACAGATGGGCGGCTTGTTCGACCTTGTCGATCTGGACCGTGTCGAGGTTCTGCGCGGACCGCAAGGAACACTGTTCGGACGCAATACGACCGGCGGCGCCGTTAACATCTATACTCGCGCCCCCAAACGGGAATTCCAGATCGAGCAGCGCCTGGAATATGGCAGCGACAACGAGTTCGAAAGCCGGACCACCCTGGATACCGGCGACATCGCCGACACCGGCCTCCGTGCCTTGCTGGCCTACAAGCATAAATCTCGCGATGGGATCGTCGACAACGCCTCGACACCGGCCAGCGACGGTCCGGGCTCGATCGATTCCAATGCGGTGTATTTCCAGCTGCATGGCGATCTGAGCGATTCGCTGTCGTTCGATTATCGGTTCGATTACACAAACCAGCATGGCGCAGCCCTCGCGACCCAAGTTACCGCGGCGACCCCGCAGGCTCTTGCCTATTTCGGATCGTCGCCACGAAACGGGGGCGCACCGTTCGTGGTCAGTACGACGCGACTCGATCACTTCAACGTCTACAATCAGAATCCGCCAGACCATGACGAGATACTGGGGCATTCGCTGACGATCGATTACGACCTCAACGATTATATCCACCTCAAGAATATCGCCGCGTATCGTTCATTCGCGGACGACTCGCATTCCGACCAGACCGCCCAAGGGCATCTGATCGCCCCCGTCGCCGATTTCACGAACCCGGCGGGTGGCTTTGTCAGCTTGAAGACGGTCAGCCCCTTCGCGACGCTGTGCCCGGGCAATGATCCGCAGTTGCCGCTGAACAATTGCGACCATCAGCGGCAGTATCAGATTTCTGAGGAATTTCAGGCCACCGGCACGGTCGGGGAGTTCAAATATGTCGGTGGCCTCTATTTCTTCGACGAGAAGGTGCATGAGGCCGATCCGGAATTCCTGACCTTTCTGTTCAATCCCGCTGCGCAGGCGGCAACCTTTGGCCCCGGTCTGGCCGCGCTATTCCAGTCAAATCCTGCGGTTCAGGCGGCCGGTGGCAATATCGGCTTGAACCTCGCGCCCAACGATAATTACTACGGCGAAGCCAAGACCTTCTCCGCCTATGGCCAAACCTATTATCGTCCGGATTTCCTGGACGATAAATTCGAATTCGCCTTTGGTCTGCGCTATACGTTCGATCAGAAGACGATCCAGATCAAAAAGTTTAGCGGTTTCGCGCCCCTGGACTTCTCGAATCCTGCGGTGAACGGCTCAGTCGTGCAATACGGAGCGGCCAATTTCCACAATATCGGCTGGCTGTTCTCGGGCAGCTACCAGTTTACTGACGACGTGATGGGCTATGCGAAGATCACCAACGCCTATAAATCGGGTGGTTTCGCACCGCGCTCCTCCGGCGCTGCTTACCAGCCGGAATCGAACACGGCTTACGAATTCGGTGTAAAGAGTGAGTTTCTGGACCATCGGCTGCGCATCAACGCAGACGTATTTTATATGAAATACGAGAAGATCCAGATCAACGTCTTTGCGTCCGGCACCGGGGGTGCGGCGAGCAATACGATCAACGCGGGCGAGGCGACCTATAAGGGCGGTGAACTCGAAATCAGCTACATTCCGGCAGAAGGATTCCTGATCGACGGTGGTTTGGGTTACACCGATCCGAATTTCCAGGTCTATCTGTTTCGCGACCCTGTCACCAATCAGGTCATCAACGTGGCAGATCAGGCCCATTTCGGTTATTCGTCCAAGCTGACCTACAATATCGGGCTGCAGTACGAGTTTCCGCCGTTCAGCTTCGGCGATCTGACCTTGCGACTGGACTATAGCTTCCAAAGCGCGCGCAAGTTCCACCCGTTGACGATTACGAACCCGTTCAACGAGATCATCGACACCGCAAACTATCACAATCTGTCCGCGAATGTGACGCTGGCTAATATTCCGACCAGCTTCGGCGATGTGGAGGCCAAGGCTTTCGGCACCAACCTGATCAATGAAGATCAGAGGATTGCCGGTATCGACTTCGGGGGGCTTGGCTTCGGCAACAATGCCTATGGGCGCAAAATCGCTGCTGGGTTCCAGCTGACCTATAGGTTCAAACCGGAAGTGGAAACAGCGGCTGCTCCGGCGGCCTATGTCCCGCCGCCGGCCGTGGCGCCCGCGCCGTCGGTGCCGAAGAGCTATCTGGTATTCTTCGACTTCAACAAGTCCGACCTGACGCCTCAAGCTGTCACCATCGTCGATCAGGCGGCGCATAACGCCGGCCCTGCGAAAGTGACCAAGCTGGAAGTGACCGGCCACACTGACACTGTCGGCTCCGACGCTTACAATATGCGTCTCAGCCGCCGCCGCGCGGAGTCGGTCGCGGCGCAGCTGGAGAAAGATGGCATTCCCTCCAGCGACATCGAGATCATCGCCAAGGGCAAGCGGGATCTTCTCGTCCCGACCGCTGATGGCGTGCGGGAACCACAGAACCGACGTGTTCAGATCGTCTATGAGGGCGGCGCGACCTCCTAACGAGCAACTTTCAGCTAAACATCAGGCGGCGTTCCGTTGAGGGACGCCGCCTTTTTCTTTGTGCGTACCTCAATTGTTACATCTTACACTTGTATTAATTCTTGACGACTCGCGTATTTAGGGGGAAGCTAACAGCGATTGGTAAAAATCAATCTATCGCCCGGAAAAACCGGGGTGCCTTAAAGTCAAAGACTTGAGTGCAATGGCTCAGAGATGAGCATGTAGGGAGGAAGAAATGTCAGCACGTTTGACGTTGGTGCTTTGCGCCACAGTTGCGTCCGTTGGACTAACCGGCGCTAAACCAACATTCGCTCAATCCGATCAGGCGACTTCCGGTGCCAGTACCGGACTAGAAGAAATTGTCGTCACGTCGCGTCGGCGCGAGGAGCGCGTACAGACCGTGCCGCTGGCGGTTACCGCCTTCAGCCAGGCGACGATCGAGAAAAATCAGATCTACGAGATTCACGATCTGGCGCAGCACGTGCCGTCATTGGCTGTCAGCCTCAGCCAGTCAGACTCGAACGCGCTCTATTCCGGGCAGGTCCGTCTGCGCGGTCTGCCTGGCACCGCGATTTACCTGGCTGACGTACCGATCGGCAACGCCGACTATCAGGGCGGCACAGGCCTGCAGCATGGCCTATCGGAGGGTAACTTCTACGATCTCGAAGACGTTGAAGTCGTGAAGGGGCCGCAAGGCACTCTGTTCGGCAAGAATTCGGTCGGTGGTTTAATCTCCATTCAACCGCACCGTCCGACGAATGACTATGAAGGTTATCTTCGCCTCGGACTGGGCAATTATGACGACAAGGAAATCGAGGGCGCGGTTAATATTCCGATCATCCAGGACAAGCTGCTGCTCCGTATCGCCGGGCAGGCGCAAGACCGTTCGGGCTATACGATCGATAGATCGAACGGAAAGGACCTCGATAATAAGAATTACTATGCATGGCGGGTCGGCATTCTGGTACGTCCGACCGACGATATTCAGAACTATTTCATGTATGACGGCTATTTCCAGAATACGCATGGTTCCGCCGATATCGTCAGCTTCATCAATCCGAAATTTGTCTTCGCGCAAATCCCGCTCGGGCCCGGCTTCAGCCTTCCGCTGACGCTGGGCACCGGTCCCAGCGTACTTGGCCTTTTGAATCCGGCCACCGCCGGCGCCACGGTTGGGCAGGCGATCGCGGCTGGTGGATTCGGTCTCTACCAAGGCCTCCCAGCCGCTTTCGCCGCCCAGCAGGCGCTGGGGCCGCGCGCGATTATCGGTGATAATTTCCAGAAGATCGGCAAGGATTATTTCTACGGCTTTACCGACGTGTTTACCTGGGACGTGAACGATAATCTGACGATCAAGAACATCGCCGCGGCGCGTATCTTCAAGCAGTTGGCGACTGATGATTATACGCCGATCGGCTCCGCTTACCCGATCCTGAATATCGGCGTTCCCGGAAACAATGTGCAATGGGGCAATAACGAGGCGTCATATACGGAGGAATTCCAGCTTCAGGGCAAGTCTCTCAATAATAAATTGACCTGGGTTGCGGGCGGATTTCTCCAATATGATCATCCGATCGGCGATACGCTGCTCGGATCCGCGGCGCTCGGCAATTCCATTGCTGGCGCGGTCAGCTTCTTCCATTTTCATATCATCAATCGCAGCCGCGCTGCCTTCGTCCATGGCGAATACGACCTTGGCGACTATGTCAGCGGCCTGAAGCTGACAGCAGGCTATCGCTACACTTTCGATGAAGTGTCGACGGGCGCGCGGGGAACTTCGAATTCGGACGCCGTCGTCCGGAACGCGGCAGGGGTGGCAACAAACTGTACGGGTGTGTTCAATACGGATAACAATTGCTATCAGTCCGCACCCTTCGCGCATTTCAGCGCCTATGGCTGGAATGCGAGCCTCGAGGAGCAGTTGACGCCGGACTTGCTGCTATATGTCCGCGCCGGCAACGCCTATCGGCCAGGCGGCTCCAACCTTAATGTCACGCCCGACTTCGCCAATTTCGGCCCTGAGCACATTACTGACGTCGAAATCGGCGTGAAGGCCGATTGGGACTTCATGGGTATGCATGCGCGCACAAACGCGGACCTCTATCACAGCGATTACAAAGCCATTCAGGTTCAGAGACTGGTCACGCTGGCGGATGCGACGGGTGCGCTACATACAAATACGATCAACCTCAACGCCGCCAGCGCGACGATCGAGGGCGGGGAATTCGAAGGCACCTTCCTGCCGTTCAAAGGTGTCGAGATTTCGCCGCACGCTTCGTATATCTTCCCGAAATACGACGCGTATCCGGTCTCGTTCAGCCCGCTCGGTTCCGAGACCCCGTTCCTCTATGTCCCAAAATGGTCGTATGGCATCACTGGCACATATCATCTACCTGTGGACGAATCCTGGGGCGATATTGCCCTGTCGGCGACCTATTCCTGGTACGGTCATCAATATGTCTCGGTATCGCCGGGTGAAATCTATCTAATCGCACCGTCCTATGAACTCCTCGATGTCAGGGCCGATTGGACAAACGTGTTTGGGTATCCGGCGGACATCAGCTTCTTCATGAAGAACGCGCTCGATACGACCTATGTTCAGGGCGCGGTGCCGATCTATACCCAGCTCGGCTTCACCTCTTTGACCTACAACCCGCCGCGCATGTTCGGATTCAACGTTAAATATCGCTTCTCGGCGGCGGAAGCGCCGGCGGAGCCCGCAGCGGCCTATGTGCCGCCGCCGGTCGTCGCTCCGGCCCCGGCGACGCCGAAGAGCTATCTGGTGTTCTTCGACTTCAACAAGTCTGACCTGACGCCCCAGGCAGTGACTATCGTCAACCAGGCAGCGGCGAATGCCGGTCCGGCGAAGGTGACCAAGCTCGAAGTGACGGGCCACACCGACACGGTCGGCTCGGACGCCTACAACATGCGTCTCAGTCGCCGCCGTGCGGAGTCGGTCGCGGCCCAGCTCGAGAAGGACGGTATCCCATCATCCGAGATCGAGATCATCGCCAAGGGCAAACGCGACCTGCTCGTGCCGACCGCTGACGGCGTGAGGGAGCCGCAGAACCGCCGCGTTCAGATCGTCTATGAGGGCGGCCCAACCTCCTAAAAAAGGCTCTAGAGCCAGGCGGCGCCTCGAAGGGGGCGCCGCCTTTTTTTATGCGTCATTCTGACGCGATTTTGCTTGACGTCTTCTGTATTTTCAAATGAACTTACCCCAATCGGCGAAGCGTGCGACGGGGAAAATCCGGGTACGAAAAATGCCGGAATAGAGCGATGAAGTCGGGAGCCGTGGCCTAGGCCACTTGGGGAGAAATCATGTCAGCACGTTTAATGTTGGCGCTATGCGCCACGGCCGCGGTTGCCGGGCTCACGGGGGGCGCGCGAACCTCCATGGCACAGACCGATCAGCCAACCACCGCCGCGCCGGCGACTGCAGGTCTGGAAGAGGTTGTTGTCACGGCCCGGCGTCGTGAAGAAAAGGCTCAAGCGGTGCCGATCACGCTGCTTACCTTCACGCCCGAGACGCTGCAGAAGCGGGATATCCGCGACTCGCTCACCCTGACCGACTCGATCCCGGGCTTCAACGGCGCCACCGGCGGCTCGCTCGGCCTGACCTATACCTTCCTGCGCGGCGCCCCGGGCGTGATCTTCTATTGGAATCAGGTCCCGATCAACGTTAACAACCAGGCGCAGGGCTTTTATTTCGACCTCGCCAACATCCAGGTTCTGTACGGTCCGCAGGGCACCCTGTTCGGCCTTTCGAACGACGCAGGCGCGATTTTGTTCGAGCCGCAGCATCCGAAGAACGATTTCGAAGGCTACGGCCAGGTCACGTTCGGCGATTACGGCCGCCAAACCATCGAGGGCGTGGTCAACGTGCCGGTGATCGAAGACAAGTTGCTGGTTCGGGTCGGCGGCCAGTATCAGAAACAGGACGGCTATCAGCATGTGATCGCACAGAACATCGATTTGCTGAACCAGAATTACTGGAATTTCCGCGGATCGGTGAGCTTCTCGCCGACAGACAATTTCCAGAACGAACTGATGGTCAACTATTTCAATACGCAATATCTACCCGGCGCGTTTACCTATGCCGGCTTCAATCCTGCTCCGGCGCAGGCATTCGGCGCCCCGTTGCAAACGATTCTGAACTTTGGCAAGGCAGGGTTTCGCGGGCCGGGTCCTGCGGCCCAGCTTGCCGGGGTGAACGTCAATCTGGCTTCGCTGCAGGCACAGCAGGAGGCGCTGGGCAAATATACGCTCGCCTCGCTCGCCTTTGTTCCTACCGCCGTGCTGACGCAGTTGAATATCGTCGATACTGCATCGTTCGATATCAGTGAGAATCTCACTCTGAAGAACATCGCCGGCTATGCGGAGATCTACAATTATGTAAAGGCGGATATCGGCGGTCTGGCGCTCGGCCTGTTGAATGGCCCGACTCCGTTGCTCAACCAACGGAGGGGACCGACAGTCCAATATAATGAGGAAATCCAGATCGTCGGCAATCTGTTCGACAGCAAGCTGAACTTTCAGGCGGGTTTCTTCAACCAGTGGGGTGGCGCCGCTAGCGGTGCCGGTGGGGGTGCTCCTTCGACGACGACCGCGCCCTATGGCATCGAATACACGAACAATTTTGGTGGCCTCTCGATTACCGGCGCGTCACTGACCCAGACGTCCCGATCGAATGCTGTCTACGCCCAGGGCACCTATAATCTCAGCGACTATATCGAAGGGCTGAGCGTCACGGGCGGTGTCCGCTATAATTGGGACAAATTCTACGCCCAGGGGAACACTTACTCTGCAACGGGTGTGTTACTTAAGCCGACTTGCATAATAAATGGAGCTCCCACCACAGTTGGGTGTAGTACCTCGCAGGTTGCCCGTTTCAGGTCTCCCAGTTACTCTTTCCAGTTGAACTATCAGTGGCGGCCGTCCACGATGTTCTATTTCAACAATAGCCTCGGGTATAAAACCGGCGGCTTCAACGGCCAAAACCTGGTCGCCTTCCAGATCTTCCGACCGGAGCACCTGAACAACTATGAGGGCGGCGTGAAGTCGGACTTCGACCTGGGTGCGATTGGCATGGAAAGCGTCAAGGCACGTGTCAATGGCAGTATGTTCTATGGGGTCTATCGCGGCATCGAAATTCAGACCACAGGTGCGTATTTGACGACAGCCGGCAACAAGTCGCTGGCAACGCCTTATCTCGACGTCGGCGATGGCGATCTCTATGGGTGGGACCTTCAACTCACTGTGCTGCCCACGCCTGATCTCGAAATCTACGCCGACGCGGAATATAACAAGGGAAAATATAAGAATTTCCAGGGTCCCAATGCGGCGGGCACCGGACAGACCTCGGTTCCTGGGGTCGCCTTCGAAATTCTGCCACAGTATAAATTCAACGGCAGCGCGACCTATCATTTTTCGTTCATCGATAAGTCTTATGGCGACGTCAGCCTGACAGGCAGCTATTCGTGGGTCCAGCACTCGATTAATAGTGACGTCGCTGGTATCGGCTATGCTGACTTGCTGCCGGGACACCACAATGTCGATTTGAGCCTCGATTGGAAGGACATTTTGGGACATACCGGGCTCAGCGCGCGGGCGTTTGTCACCAATTTGACGAACAATTCCGTCGTCAACGGTTGCTTGTGCGCCTATCGCGCAATTGGAGAAATCGGCTATCAGCCGGCCCAACCTCGCATGGGTGGCTTTACGCTGCGCTATGAGTTCGGGCCTGACAGCTTTCGCACCACCGCGGCCGCCGCGGCTTACGTGCCGCCGCCGGTCGTCGCCCCCGCGCCGTCGGTGCCGAAGAGCTATCTGGTGTTCTTCGACTTCAACAAGTCGGACCTGACGCCTCAGGCTGTCACCATCGTCGACCAGGCCGCGCATAATGCGGCTCCGGCCAAGATGACCAAGCTGGAAGTGACTGGCCACACCGACACGGTCGGCTCGGACGCCTACAATATGCGTCTCAGCCGCCGCCGCGCGGAGTCGGTCGCGGCCCAGCTGGAAAAGGACGGCATTTCCTCTTCCGACATCGAGATCGTCGCCAAGGGCAAGCGCGACCTGCTGGTCCCGACTGCAGATGGCGTACGGGAACCGCAGAACCGGCGTGTCCAGATCGTCTATGAGG
>JAQGIF010000017.1 GCA_028291345.1 Rhodospirillales bacterium
AGCAGCGCGGACATAGAACCGCCCGGTCTTGGTCCGTCCGAACCAGGACGGGATCGTCGTATCGTTGCCACGATTCTTCTCGGCTGCGTAATCCCTTAATTCGTATTACGAGGCTTTGGACATCAGAGGAGCTTCAGACGAAGCCATTGGCCGCGATCGGTTGCGCCACCTCTGACGCTTGGCTTCCGCCAAAAAAAGTGCTGCCTCGAGAGTCTTGACTATTTCGGTCTCGCCGCTGTCGCGCGCCAAATCAAGCGCTGTAAGAATCTTGTCGGTTAGACGCCGGTTCAGCTCGGGGAGATGAGATGCATTGAGCTCGTAGCCGATTTTTGGTTCGGCCTTGATACTCATACCCGTTTCCTCGATTTTCCTACGAAGCGAATGGATAGCAACCCGGACGGATACTGCGGCGGAAGCAGGCTCGTCTGCGCGATAAATGCTTTGTATCAATGTATTGATCGAGGTAGGGCGAGCGCGGTTATTCAGCAATATTCGCAGTATGTCGGCTTCATGGGGCGAAAGGTGAATGACCTTCCCGCTAAAATAAATGGCGTTATGATTATAGTCGAACTCGAAGCCGTCATGGTCTGGCGCTCCAACCACTCCGCGATGCGTGCGCATTTAGGTCCTCGTTTATTTACCATTTATATAGGTAATTTTGTATTAAATGTGAAATGATCGCGCTCGTCAACTCGGGCACTTCCCGGTAGGCCACCGAGCAAACAATCGGAGAGGTACAGCTCAAAGAGAACAACAATGGGAGTGGGCTGAACGCAGCTCGCTGGCAGTGCAGAGCAAATGTTCGGCGTCCGGTCCGCGATTGCAAATAAATGGGATGATCTGGCTGCGGAGGATGAGCAAACTCCGGGCAAACCGGTTGCGTAAATTCGCCGACCCCGCTTGGCACAAACACTCAGTGCAGCAGCAGTTCCAGTTGTTCGCTTTTTGACGGGTCTGTTCCGATTTCCACCAGCGCTTCAGCGAGGAGGAACGCCTCAGCCGTCGTCAGCGAGAATTGAATGGAATCACTAGTCCGGGTCCCTGCTTCCGACCGGCCAAGCCTGAGCTGACAGACTACGATCGCGTTGGCGGTGACCCCCAGTTGATAGGTTAGCAGGGGGGTCAGCTTGATGTTGCCTTCATCGTCGACGACCCAATCGTCCATCAGTTCTCTCCATGGCAGCCCTGCTGCCGTTCGTGGAAGCCAAGCCGACGCGTGGTTCCTCGACAGCATCGTGGCAGCATACAGCAATCAAGTGACGAAATTGTGGCCTCCTACATGCGGCGTCGGCCCTGACTGGGCGACCTTCTCGAACATCCGAGAGCGTCATATCCGTTTACTACCGCGAAGGACCAGCCGCGTCCTGCCACGTAGCCTTAAGAGGAACCTTCCGCCATTCAGCAGCCATTTGGCTATATTCGTCGGCGATGTGGGCGGTGATCGCCGAGCCCGCTAACCGGTCCATCTCATCGGCCTTGGCTATGCACGCTTCAGCAGTTTTCATATGACCATCAGGTCAGATTGACGAATGCCGGTCAATCCGCTGCATATCTGCTAGTCGCAGCCAGGCGCTGTCCGGCGTTGTCACAGTAGTGCCTATCACCTTCAACCATACGGAAACGCCCGGCCACTTCGTGTTTAGCAGCGCCGAACTACCCGGATGGAAGCTCTTAGGATCATGCCGTGCGAGTGCGGGCGAACAGCCCATCGGAAGCTGGCGAAGTATGTCGTCGGTCATCCAGAGCTCAATGCTGGCATACGCGCGCAGTTGAAAACTCTTATCGCGGCGCGTGCTTAAAGGGGGAGCCGTTTTGTTTATTCATCCGCCGCGCGATCGGGGTGGCAATGCGACAGCCGAGCTGACCGGCGCATCGGTGATGAACTATGTGAAGCAGCCGTTCGACTAAGCGAGGCGGTTTGCGGGGCCGGGACAGCGCCCCTTGGCTTTGGATCAAAGACGATTTCGTCGAATAGATCTGTGCTGTTCTGGCGAAAATCGCGACCCGAAAACACGGTGACACCTCCTACGGAGGTCTCTCATGACTGATGGTTGGATTTGCGGTGACAGTTTACCAAGTTCTGCATCTCCACCGAACGATGCGATCAATCGGTAAGCTGAGACCGTAATTCGATCGGCATCGAAACTTACGCCGGTTCGCAATCCGATCAAAAATGTACAGTTGCCGAATATCCGTTCGGATCGCATCTAGCCGGTGTAGCGATGGGGCGGGAGGATGTGCCTGACAACCAGCGATGTAACCGTGACTGACTTCGTCTCCGCGATGCCGTTCGTGCGGGCCCGGCAAGTCGCGGCTGTTACGGTGGGCAAGGCGCTCGAGTTCAATGACTTCCCGACCTATTCGTTTTTCGCGGCGCAGATCGGCCGGACCTTTTTCCCTTCGGCCGCCCCTCCGACCAGCTTGCTCGCCTCTCTCGCTACCTTTGGCGCCGGCCTACAGATGCGGCCGTTGGGCGCGCTTGTCATCGGCCGTGTCGGCGATCGTGCCGGACGCAAGTCGGCCGTGCTTTTGACCTTCACGCTCGCCCTGGATCATCCTGCTGGTGGTGACGGTTCCCGACTTCTGGCTGACGTCGCATTATCGGACGGTGACCGCTCTGGAAGGGTTCACGGCCGTACTCGCGATCTGCGGCACAGTCGCCACCTCATCGGTTCTGGTGTCGGTGACCGAGTGCCTGCCCGCGGAATCCGCTGCGGCGCACTCGGCCTGATCGATGCAGCCAAATCTTCAGCATGAGTCAAAGAGCTTTTCCCAGTCTATTGCAAACGGCCTAGCTCTTAACGTAAGCACTTGATTCAATGTATACAATGAGAAATGGAGAGGTACGTGTCTCGAGCTCCCCACCCGATCCGACTGAGTTTCGAGGATGCTATGTCCGTTCACGTTCTGCGCGCTCAAGGAGTGATTTTCAGCGACTTGACCTGTATGTTTGGTGCAAATCCAGCGCGTTTCCAGGAGATCCTTGTTGGAAAGCTCTATCCGGAAAGCTGGGATGATGCGGTCACGCGCCTAAGTTCTGGAGAAATATGGCATCCGGAGATTGGCCGACACATCGAATTGTATGGGCATTCTGTGGTGCTAGAAGCTCTTAAGGGAGCAAGCCCGAGCAAAATACGTTTTCAGCGGGAGTTGAAGCGTCAGCGACGACGGGCCCCATTTGTGGGAGTCGATATAAGGGATCGTCGTCTGCCCTCACGGCGGTAGTGGAGGCGAATTGCTCAGAACCCAAGGGCGCGGAAAAAGCACGCCTTAGTCTGAAGCTCCTGATATTTCGGAGTAAGTCAGCTATCGGCGACGGTAGATTTCCTCGACCAGATGCTTGAGAGTCGGCTGATCGATGCCGAGGCCATGCTGGGTCGCCATGACCTTATGGCTGCCCATATGCTCGAGCATCGACAGCGTGTTCATGAAGCGGGCGTGAACGCTTAGCCCCCTACAGGAACCCTTGGGGTGAGCTGGGCCTACGCTTGACGCCCTGTCGGTCGGTATCGCCTATGTCAATTGTCAGGGTCCGATCACCTATGTGAATGCAGCAGGAGAGGACAATCTGCGCCAGAGCGATGGCCTTCGACGCTGCGCCGACAGAACGCTCGCTGCTCTTCGTGCGGACGCTACGGACCGATTGCTTGCATTGGTGCAAATTACTGCAGACCAGCGCTCGCCTTGCTGGCGGTCCCTCTTCCACTACCCGTTGCGACGGTCGGCCCAGCCACATCGCGAGTTGCATTATTCCTTCGCCGTCCTGAGGATAGCCCCGCCCGCCCCCGGCCGGAGCTGGACAATAAACTCGACTTGACACGCACAGAGACGGATGTGGTGGTGCAATTGGCGAGCGGAGCCACCAGCGAGGATGTCGCCGCGATGGGCGGTGTTTCGCTTATGACGGTGCGTAATCAGGTGAAGTCCGCAATGCAAAACCGGCACGCGCCGTCGGTCAGAGCTCCTGAGGGTGGTGTGGCGCCAGTCCAGATTCATAGGCGGAACTCGGGGTACCGCTGCGTAACGGTTCGACGTCTAACGCGGGGTGATATTTGCCTCTCGGCAGCATTCGCAGAGTGGGGAGACCTTGCGGCCTAAACTCAGCCGCCCCTGCCCTATTCACGAGAAACCGAGACAAGTTGCCGTGGACTGACACTATCGGTGGAGCTTTTCCCCGCCCGCAAATTTGACTTTTCACGAGCTTGAACTGGCGATCCGGTTTTCGGCCGGGGCGGAAAATACCGGCTTGGCTACTTCCCGCCCCTGGGTCTCCTTCTTATGCTTGCGTCACGTTAGGGTGCCCAGATCACCATACCAATGGGCGGCGAGGGGATGTGGCCCCATTGTGCTTTGATCGATTGATGAAAATCCCACAGCGAAAGCTCCGGAATTACCGCCCAGGCTGTAATCCCCACCTGCGGCGTTTGCGAACTGGGCGTTGCCATATTGGGCGTTGTTATCAGAAAGGCCGTTCCCGTCTGTTCGGAAATGACTGACCAACTGATCCATGTAAAAGTTGTCGTGTATTGACGCAGTTCCGCCGATATTGGTGTAAGCTAGCGCCGTCGGCGATGTCGATGTAAAGATGTTTCCGCTCACGGTGTCGTTGTTCATTGGAATGCCGGCGTACGACTGGAAGAGAAGGCCAGAGCCCTGCCCCCAGCTTGAGCCGCTGTTGGCGCCAAGATCGAAGACATTGTTCTGAAAGCTGATATTGCTGCCGCCGTGAATCTGCGCCGCGTCGGCACCGCCATTGGTCAATATATTGTTCTTGACGGTTACGCCCGAGGTAAGGTCGTCGAGATAGATATCGACCAGATGCCAGTTCGATGACGTCGGGGACCCTGTAATGTAGTTCCCGCTGATGACGGACTGCGTGTCCACCTGACTGCGACCGAGTTCATAGATCGCGCCGCTGTCGCCTGAATTCGGATTGGTGCTGGTGTTCTTGACGACGTTGTTCGTGATGCTGTTTCCGACATTGATCGTGCTCGAATCCCAGTTTTCAATCCCGATACCAATCCCGGCGGTATTCTCCACAAGGTTATGCGAAATGGAGTTGTAATTGCCGCCGTGCACGAAGAATCCCCCGCCCTGCGTGCCGAGAGCGCCGGTGCCATTGACCACGTTGCTGTCGAAGCTGTTGGAGTTGCTGTTATTTTGAACCTCGACCGCGCTGCGGGCGGAATTGTCCAACTCGTTTCCCGACACCTTGTTCTGATTCGCACCGTCGCTGAGCAGCAGGCCTTCACCATTTTGCGCGAAGAGATTCCCCGCGATAGAGTTGCCGCTGGCGCCGTGCAAGGCGACTGCGGCGCCGCTTGCATGTTGAAAGCTCAAGCCCTGCAATGTGACGTTGTTGGCGCCGTCAAGCTGGACCAGCGTGGACAAGGATCCGCCTCCATCCAAAATCGGCGCCGCGCCGGGAGCGGCCTGGAAGGTCATGCCCGAATCGCCACTGCCTAGGTGCAGAGTTGAATTGAGATGATAGGTGCCGTTTTCGACATACGTCGTATGAGTGCCGCTACCCTCCATGGCCGAGAGCGCTCGTCCAAGGGTGGCGAATGGGTGTGCGGAGCTACCATCGCCGCCATCGCTGCCGGCCACTGATACATAGAAGCCGGGGCCGGACGCGGCGAGAGGCGCCGGCGAAGGCGTGGCGGTTTGCCCCCCCGTGGAGGCGGATGTTGGAGCAGAGAACAGCGAGGCCGGAATTTTGAATTCGGCGCTTCCATTCCAATTCATTGCACCGTCGGATGCCAGGTCACCCTGGCCCTGAGCGTGGTAAACTTCCAGGCCACTGGTCGCCGCGACGGTATTTCCGGCAACAGTGATCGAATTGAGATTGAGATTGCGATCCTGCCCATTTACGACCGTATCGTTGTCGTAAACAACCTGAATGTCATGTGTGCCGTTCAGCGCGAAAGGGCTGGTGAAAGAGTAGTCGGCGGCTGTGCTTCCGATCGTCGCCGAACCGATCGTCTGACCATCGACGATGATTTTGACGTGTGCGCCAACTCCCTGCGCAAAGGACGAAGAAGCATTAATCGTGAGTAGGTTATTCGGCATGGTTCTGGCTCCATTCTAAGG
>JAQGIF010000084.1 GCA_028291345.1 Rhodospirillales bacterium
GAAGTATGGCGACATCTTCCGAGATGGCGTCGACATCAGGCTTATCGATCGTGAGCGTCGAGTCTTTGTAAACGGTCTCGTGGATCGCGCGGTGACCAGAAACGATCGCCTCGACACCACGCCAGTAGGTGGCAAACCTGTTGACGAACGTGGCGTCGGGGTGAAAAAGCTCAGCGAAGGCGCGCATGTCATGTGCATTCCACGCCGCTTCAAAGAGTGCAGTTATGGCCGCCGGGTCAGATCCTCGATCCATCTCGCATTCTCCATGACTGCCAACGTACAAGATCCCGACCTTCGAGGGACTTGACCAAGTAGCGCCCGCCGCCACCGCTTCCCATATGTTTCTTATCAGAAAGTATGGAGGGACGCCGCATGGTGACCATCAAGGATTTGGCTGTCGATTGGATTCAAACGCGTTCCGCGTTAAGGCAGCAAATCAGAAAGATCGAAACGGACCAAGTGTTTCCTCAGGCTGGATTGCCAGATGATGAGCGCCGCGTAATCGTCGGACACCTCAAATCTGCCATAGCCGAATTCGATGCGCTTCTGAAAGAACACCCCAATGCCTAAAGCCCCGCGGCCAGAAATGCCCCGCCGTCCTACGTGGGGCGCAGCAACCTGACAATGCGGATGTCTATGCGCCGCTGGGCTCTATTCGCATGAAAGAGGACTCACAGTTTGAGAGACATGAAGACGGTCCCGATGGGGGTCGGTTCGTAATAGGGCGGGATGGGCTCGAAGCCCAATTGCTCGTACAGGGCTTGAGCAGTTTTCATTGTCGGCAAGGTGTCCAGGCGCAGCTGGCGATATCCAAGCCGCCTTGCTTCGCCTATCACGGCGATGGTCATGGCACGTCCAAGGCCAAGTCCACGCGAGGCGGGAACAAGGTAAAGGCGCTTCATCTCGCAGCATTCCGCCGAAAGTGGTCGGAGAGCGGCGCAGCCTAGGGGAGCATTGCCGTCGCCGCGTGCAATGAGGAGGGCACCACGCGGAGGCGAATATTTGCCGGGCAAGCCAGCAAGTTCCGCTGCGAAGTCTTGATAGGCCAGATCGACGGGGAGCGAGGCCGCATAGCCTTCGAACAGCTTGCTAACTGCCCGAATATCTTCCGCCATAAGTGCTAGGCTTATACCGAAATCCTCTGTCATAGCACCTCAACGAATTACCTTTTTGCTCCGCGCGCCGGTAGCGTACCGGAATACCGGCTATCGCGCCCAGTCGCTCAATAGCAGACCGGCACACCCACCTCTGCCGCAGGACAACGCCCAAACTCTCGATGTCCGATTTTCAGAACTAAGCCGATTTGGTTAAGCGTACAGGGGCGCGAAGCGGAAGTGAGATCCGAGCGTCTTACTTCCGCTCAGGTAAGTTGCGGCGAGAGCCAAACTACGCAGCCCTGCCAGTATGAGAAGATCGATCTCGAACCTTGTGAGCTCGCCTGCCACTGGGCCGTTCCAAATACACCAAAATTTGGACGTCGTTCATTCTGAGATTGCGCCACTATAACCATTCGAAGGAGAGGCACTTCTTTATCGCAGATCAGGTTTGGCAGCAGACGGCGAATTCAGCGTGTTCTTGCCATCGTGACACGGCAGCACGTGCCCATGACCGTCGAAGGTACACCGCCGACATGATGTCCGCCGTCGAGGAATGGCTTACGCCAGCTGCGCGACAGCGATGGGCGCGTTCGGGCCGATAGCGTGCGGAATGGAGGGTTTAGATTTAGAAGCAGAGATCGTGTAAAGCCGGCATTCGCCCAGCATCGATCGGACTCTGCAAGAGGCGACGGAACAGGGTCGTTCGGATCCGGGCGAGTCGCGCCATAGGCGATGTACGGCCGAGTTTTCTCGGACAGCGGCTTCACACCGCCGCTGCCCATTGAGGCTGCAGGAAGAGTCGACTTTCGATCGCGTCTGGAGCGCCATCTTCAACCGGTTCTCTGAACGAGGCTCTTTCCAGCCTGGGAGACCGGGAGCCGCGATCGGCGTGCCCTGAATTTTTTGTCAGGAGAGTGTCGGCAAGCGGTGTCTTCGCGCGTCCTCGGGGTGATGAGGGGAAGCGAAGAGGAGCCACGCCGTGGATATTGATATTGCTGAACACGAAGTCGCAGCCGTGCACCGCGGCTATCGGGAGCGGAATGCAGCCGCGATAACCGAGCAGTACGCTCCGATAGCGGAGATATTCGATCTTGCGCCTCCCTTGACGCACCCGGTCAATGCCAAAGGAATTGCCGATTGGCTCGCGAGCTGGGGCGGCCCTGTGGAACGAACACCTCGGGATATAAAAACGACGATCAGGGGCGACACGGCATTCTGCCATGGCTTGATCCGCGTCAGCACGCGGAGAAAAGACAAGGATGACGCTGCCTGGTGGATGAGGGTGACGACCTGCCTCCTGCGCCAGGGCGGCGCATGGAAGATAGTCCATGAGCACACCTCCGTGCCGTTCTACATGGACGGCAGCCTCCGTGCTGCGATCGATCTTACTCCGTGATCAGCCTCGACCGATGCCAGGTCGCGTTCCCTTCAACTTGTCAGGAGAACTGTTCATGATCCTCAAGCTCTATATGCATCCGCTTTCGTCCTATTGCCATAAGGCCCTTATCGCCTTCTACGAGAACGAAATCCCCTTCGAGGAAAGGCGGGTCGACGACCCGGCCGCCGGTGCCGAATTCAAGGCGATGTGGCCCGTCGGGCATTTTCCGGTCCTGCATGACGAGGTGCGCGGCCAGATCGTTCCGGAATCCAGCATTATCATCGAATATCTGGCGCAGCATTATCCCGGCAGGGTGAAGTTGCTGCCGGAAGATCCCGATCTCGCGCGCCAGGTCCGCCTGCGCGATCGGTTCTTCGACAATTATCTCCACGCGTCGGTGCAAAAGCTGGCCTTCGATCGGCGTCGCCCGGAAGACAAGCGCGACGCTTATGGCGTCGACGAAGCCAGAACGATGTTCCGGACCGCGCTCGATATGGTCGAGGCCGAGATGGGGGGCAAAGAGTGGGTAGTGGGGGAGACCTTCACCATGGCGGATTGCGCGGCGGCTCCGCCGCTCTTCTACGGCTCCATGATGATGGAGCCGTTTCGCGACACCCATCCGAACGCGGCCGCTTATCTCGACCGGCTGGTGGCGCGGCCGTCTTACGCGCGTGCGTTGCAGGCGGCGAAACCCTACATGGACGCGCTGAGCGAGTGAGATCGCGGACGTGCTGCCACGTTGATTACGAGATTGGAAAGGTACGACTGCAATGGTGAAGATTGTCCAGCATCTTTGGTTCGAGAAAGACATGGAGGCTGCTGTCCGGCTCTACACGTCGCTTATCCCCGGCTCATCGATCAGTTGGACCTCAGCGGTTCCAGCTGACAACCCGAGCGGAGCGGCAGGGAGTGTCAAAGCCGCAGCCTTCATGATCGGCGACCAGAGCTACATGGCCATCGAGGCGGGTCCCCTCGATCCGTTCAATCACAGCTTTTCCATCGTCGTCGAATGCGAGAGCCAGGCCGAGATCGATCGTCTTTGGGATGCGCTGAAGGAAGGTGGCTCGGTAGAGCAGTGCGGCTGGCTTAGGGATCGATGGGGCCTATGTTGGCAGATCACGCCTAAGCGGCTCGGCGAACTGATGCGCGATCGGGACCCGGCCAAGGCGAGGCGCGTCACCGAGGCCATGCTCAAGATGGTGAAGCTCGAGATTGCCGTCCTGGACGCGGTGGCCAGCGAACCTTAGTCGGCATTACGCCGTAGCGGGTAATTGCTGGAGGTCACGCCGGCCTGCATGCGGAAAACGCCTGCCCCCGCTAACGCCGCCAACAGGTTTCCGGTCAACGGGTCCGGGATCGGAAGGCGCTACGGAAACATGTTTGGGTCAGGAACCGCCGCAAAGGGTTCTTGCGTTTCACCCACGATCGCACCACTATCGCAGGCGTAAAATAGGAGATCGTGGTGGGAAATTTTATTTGGACTGCGATTCTATACTTTTCCACATCCACCATCGTGTTCCTCATTTATCGGACCTTTTTGAACGATCAAAAGGCCGAAAACGAACGCAAATCGGCCGATGTCGTACTTAAGACGCAGGCTCTGATCAAAGCACGCGAAGCGGCGGCGATGAGAACGCCACGGCGTCCGGACCGCAGGCCTACGTTCCTCGGCGGTATCGAAACGCTGCCGCCTACCCGCTGAGCTTTTCAGCAAACAGGCCTTCTGAGTATCCTAGCCCGTTACTCGGTATTTTTTAGTCTCTCTGTTCCGCATTTCGTGGGCCGGAATGATCGACTGGATTGCTCTCCTTCTAACATTTCCAACAACACCCTATCGTTCGGTCGCCCGACCAGTGTTGTTTCAGCGCAGACGACCATTGCAAGAGAGCAGTGTTCATTCTAGCAATAAAAACAATAGATTTGAGCACGCAAGTGTCGGCCAGCTCTCCAGAACTGACCTGGGATGGCCATAGGATAGAGAGTGAAGTCATCATCAGGGCGTAAAGTTTAGTCAATTTTTGTGATGATACTTGGCTTGTGCTTCATACTCCCTTGATGCCGCCGCGATCGAGGTGTGCCTGGTCAGCGGAGATACGGCGGAGGGCAAAGCTTCCCTTTAGCTGGTTGCTTTTTGGATCTGAACCTCTTGTAAAGGAGCACTGAATTCGCTTTTATCGATGTAGGCTAAGATCGCCCACGCTGCATAGATCGCCACAAACGGCATTAGCGAGAAGTGGAAGCGAGATTGACCGGAAAATACTATAGAGATCAGCGTAAAGTAGCCGATCAGCGCCCAACCGGAAAAACACCACGCGGGTAAGATCTTTCTTTTTTGCCAAATTCGGGGAAGCGAAGCGGCAGCAGTTATCATCAGAATAATGTAAAAGATTTGATTTATGGTGCGCACGCTCCGAAATAGAAGTATGTGGCGATTATAACCTGTATATCCCATTTGATAAATCCATTCACCTTCCCCATCCCCAAGCCACAAGGCCGATATCTTTTTTGGAATTAACATTAGGAACCTACCCGGGTTATGCCTGATCCATTGCCAGGCGCGTTCATTTGCCATTCTATCCAGCTGTATTTGGTTCTGCGGCCCATAAGGCAAGGTCGTGACAAGTGGATCAGCAGTCGTATACCCGCCTGATGCATTCGGATTGTTTCCTGTAAGCAGCGTGAATCCGCCGTTGGTCGAGATGGGAATAAAGGTGTGAAACACCAGGTAATTGCGTGCGGTCCAGGGCAGGATGACAAGGAGCAGTGTGGTTCCCAGTAAGCAGATCGTCCGGAGCCACCGCTTCACTGCGACCCATTTCGCGTCGCATGCGAATAGCGGGACCGTTAAAACGATGGGAACAAGGATCCCTTGCGACTTGGTAAGTGCCGCCACTCCAAAAACGACCCCAGAACCCAATATAGCGGCTCCGGAGCCCGACATTAGCAGGACAAAGCCAAGCAACAGCAGAAATTGAAAGAATATCTCTACCGATAGCGACGGTACGTACGCGATCTGATTTGGGTAGACTGCAATTAGGAATATTGCGGCTCGCCAAGCGGAATTGCCTGGAAAAAACCGCTTAGCTATGACAGCGGTCAATCCGATGGTGCAGGTAGATAAGATTAAATTCGCGCATTGTCCGACGAACGCGTGAGGCCCAAACAGAAATAGCAATCCACCGAGAAACGCCGGCCATCCGACCGGCCAGAATGCCGTTGGAACTCCGCCTTCGGCAAACCCAGCGCCCGCCGCAATCGACTTTGCGCCGCTGAAATACCACCCAAAGTCCGACATTGGGACGACATCCATAAGCAGAAGAGGAACTCGGAGAAGAAAACCGAGCAGCATGACACCGATGAGAAACGAGCGATCTGTGCATCGATCGAGCAGAAGGGTTCGGCGAAGTGACGAAATCAAGATTCTCAGTGGCTTGCCGCGCGGGTGGGCGGCCGCGTCACGGACCTCGCCGGCTACCGGAGACTCGGTGGAAACTGCGAGATTTCTCACCGAGGCCGGCGGAATTTGAGCGGTGACGAGTTCATGTCCAGTACGACCCTCACCTTTGCCACCGACCGATTCAAAAGATTTCCATCCTGCCGCGCGACAGTTATACTCCGGAAAAATAAAACCCGAGGGGGATTTATGACCCGATCGTCGTGCTTTTCAATCTGAAAGCCGGGGTGAGCCCGGAATCTTGTGAAGCCCGGGCGAAATCCACGGATTTGCCGATCGTGCGCGGGCTGAAATCGATCGGCAGCTTCGATATTTACAATCCAAAGGCCTGCTGCGCGGAGGCGATCCGGCGCCCTACCAGTATGTCGAAATGATTATGGTCAAGGACATGAAAGAGTTCGGCCAGGATGCATCGTCGGAGACAATGCAGCGTATCGCCGGCGAGTTTCGCACCTACGCGGATAATCCGACTTGCATCCTGTGCGAAAGCCTGGTGTGACGATGCCGCACTATCCCGACCTCGCCGGCAAGGTTGCCATCGTCACCGGGTCCGGCCGACCGACGGGTCTGGGGCAAGCTATGGCCAAGAAGCTCGCGGCTGAGGGCTGCAAGCTGGTCATCAATGACCTGGGCGCTGTCAGGGGCGAGATCGCTCCGGCCCACGGTGTGGGCAAGCGGAAGGAGATGGAGGCTGTGGCGGAAGAGATCCGCAGCGATGGCGGGCAGGCCACCGCCTTCGCGGCCAACATATTAGTGGAGTCCGAGATCAAGTCACTTGTCGATCACGCGGTCGCCACCTATGGACGGTTGGACATCATGGTCAACAACGCCGGCATCGGATACCTGTTCGGCCCGCTCATCGAGATCACGAAGGAACATTGGGACGCGGTCCTGGGGGTCAATCTGCGAGGCTGTTTCTACGGGATGAAATATGCGGCCAAGCAGATGATTCATCAGGGCGCGGGCGGGCGCATCATCTCGATTGCCAGCCAGGCCGCGAAATCCGGCTTCGCCTTCGCCGCCTCCTACACCGCCTCCAAGCACGGGTTGG
>JAQGIF010000090.1 GCA_028291345.1 Rhodospirillales bacterium
GACTTTCTATCCCTATGTCGAGGCGACCGATCAGCCTCGAAAATGAGACGCGGATTAGAGCGGGATGATTTTAGGACGAATATCCTGCGTGTTTGAATTATTTGTGCATTCTTGTGAAGGGAAGTCATTGAGGATCAGTACGATGAACTGACGGTCGTCAACGCCAAGCTGCACGACGGCCGCGCCTACAGGAACAATATCTTTCCCTGTTCACCATCGCCAACGGCACGAATCAGGAAGTCACTGAATCTGTCGATCCCATTACTCGCGACAATTCTGGTTGGGGAAATCGACCGGCGGCACTATTCTGGGGTGCCTCGGCTCACGTCGGGGCATCGGGATAACGATCAGGCTGGTGGCACGGCCATGACGGGGAAATTCGCACTGTCGTTTGCGGCGGGACTGTTCGTCCTGGCTGTCTCGACGGACGCGTTCGCCGCGACCGAACTCACTGCGCCGATCAAGGATTCCCATCCGCATGATCCGGCGCGGGGGAATGACGGCGCGCTCTGGTACGCCCGAGCAGAGGGCCGACAAGATCGGCCGGCTGGACCCGGCGACTGGCCTGTCGAAGGAATACCCCCTGAAGCCGGGCTCCGGGCCGCATGGGTTGGTCTCCGACAAAGACGGCAATATCTGGTTCACCGCCAATTCCGCCGGCTATATCGGCAAGTTCGATCCGAAGACCGGCCACGTAACGGAATACAGGTTGCCGGACGAGAAGGCGCGGGACTCGCATACGCCAGTGAAATTCAGCCTGCTTTAGGCGTCAGGCGAAGATATTGAGCCGGACCGGCTGGTCGAAGTTCCCGCCGCACAGGGCCAACATTTCTTCGAATCTACGGCGGACCTGCGGTGAGAGAACATCTTCCTCGGTATAATCGTTGAAGCGCGTGCCCGCGATCGCCTGCGCAGCGAACTTATCGAAATCCGAGAACAGGCGGCGCTCGCGGTAGTGAATGACTTTCTCGCTTCTGAATATCGGCGCGGCAAATTCGGCCATCGCCTCGACCGCCACCCTGCGGACCTCAGTCTCGTCGTGGTAGATTTCCATCACATATTGGTTGGCGCCCTCCGCGATCGGCTCCGCAATGCACAGCCGACCATCCGGCTTCAAGAGCCGGCGTGCCTCCGCCATTGCCCCGGCGAGCTGGGCTTGCGGCACGTGGTGGAGCGAAAAGACGAATAGGACAAGGTCTGCGGAGGCATCGGGTTCGGGGATTGCGTCTGCGGTTCCATTGGCGAGCCGATATTCCCCGTCGCCGGCTTTTATCCAGTCGGTCGGAGGGATGAATGGATCATATCCGATGACATTCGCGCCCAACTCGGCAAGGGCGTGCGCGACCTGGCCTTCGCCGCAGCCGATATCGATAATACGCATCCGCGCAACCGGTCCGACCGCGGCCAGCAATCCGTCGAAGCGTGACATCACGCCAAGGTCAGGGATGAGTGTTGGCGTCATAGTCAGCTCCTGTGCAAAAAATGTGAACCCGATTAGGCGATGGCGGTGCTGACGATCCAAATGGCCGCCTGCATCTTTACCGAATCGCCCTCGCTATAGCCGGCGAGAAGCTCCCGCATCGAAATCGCGACGGCGTCCCGCACCTCAGGCGGCTGTCCTTCTAAGGCCCGGGAACTCGGTCCAAGCTGAAGCGCGCAGTCCACGGCGGAATCGAGGCCCTTGCCGCCGGCGAGATCAAAAGTCAGATTTACGGCCTCGAAACTTGGCGTCTTGAAGCCTGCTCCGGTCAGAATACGTGTAACCCGTTCCTGGTTGCCGAAGGAAAATGGACTAGGGTCTTCGGGGCCGAGCTGGGGCAGGGGCGGTACGTGGCGGTAGGTTGCCTCGAGCGGCGCGATCATCCACGGATTCTCAGCGGGAGGCCGCCAGCAGGCGAAGACGACGCGTCCGGTATGCTTCAACGCCTTACGCATATTAGCGAAGGCGGAAGTCGGGTCACCGAAGAACATGACGCCGAAACGGGAAAATAATAGGTCGGCGGCGGCGGGTGGGAAGTCGTAGGTGGCAGCGTCGGCCAGAATCGTTTTGGCATTGGAATAACCTGCCAGACGGTCGCTCGCGACAGCGAGGATCGGCGCGGACACATCCGCTCCGATCACATGTCCGGTCGGTCCGATCAGCTTGGCGATTTCGATCGTCGTTCCGCCGCACCCGCAGCCGATATCGATAACCGTTTCGCCGGGTTGGACCGCGGCGCGCAGGATCGCAATATCGGCCACTTCGGAGATCATGCCTTCCGTGCGCTTTTGGTTGGAAACCCACCGGGCTCCTCCTACCCCATTCCAATATTCGACTTGATCCGTATGAAGTTGTGTTGTGTCGGGCATGGTTTGCCTTAAATTGGAAAAGCGACAGATTGTCCTTTTATTTGGCACAAACCTAACATCACCTCGACGGCTCGGATCATTCAATTTTCTGAAGCGAGCGATAGAAAAGCGTGCGCCCTCGCGCTTTGGGCACCGACGCGCATCCCATCGGCTTTTTTTATGACCTAATATGCCATCGGCTATTGGCGTGACCTTCGCCAGGCAAATAGCGTGTCCTTGGTGAGTTGCCATTCGGTAGGCGGGATACGCTCGATCGCGAAGGCGGTGCTGATGAAACGACGGAACTTCCTTAAGGGCCTGTCGGCCGCGGCGATATCCATGCCGTCACTCGCCGCGCCCGCTTTCGCGCAGAAACCAGCACTGAAGACGCTGCGGATCATCCATAGTACTAATCTCGCCAGTCTCGATCCGATCTGGACGACCGAGCCGGGTGCCAAGGATTACGGCTTTTTGACATTCGATCAGTTGATCGCCGTCGACGAACATTACGTCCCGCAGCCACAAATGGCGGAGGGCTGGTCGGTCGAGGATGACGGCAAGACTTATATCATCGGCCTGCGCGAAGGGCTGAAATTCCACGACGGAGAACCCGTCCGGTCGCAGGATTGCATTCCGTCGATTCGGCGCTGGGGCGCACGCGATGGCTTCGGCCAGATGATGATGCGTTTTGTCGATGCCTTTGAGGTAATCGACGATCGCAAATTCCGCATCAAGCTCACAAAAGCGTTCCCTATGCTACCGGCTGCGCTCGGCAAATCGAATTCGTCGCAATGCTTCATCATGCCGGAGCGCATGGCGAAAACCGACCCGATGACGCAGGTCACGGAATCGATCGGCAGTGGACCTTTCCGGTTTCTGCGGGACGAATGGGTTCCGGGTGCGCATGCCGCTTGGGCGAAGTTCGACGGTTATATTCCACGCAAGGAGCCGGTGAGCGGTATTGCCGGTGGCCGCATCGCGGCGGTCGATCGCGTCGAATGGTCGATCATCACCGATGCGGCTACGGCAATGGCGGCGTTGCAGGCCGGCGAGCAGGATATCTGGGACATCCCGGCGCCCGACCTTATGCCGGTCCTCGAAGCCGATCCGAATATCACGCTGTTCGTACGCAATCCGTCCGGTACTTTTTACATGCTGCAGCTGAACCACCAGCAGCCGCCATTCAATAACCCAGCCATCCGCCAAGCGATGGCGATGGCGATCGATCAGATGGAATTTCTGCAGGCAATCGAGCCAGACCCGAAATTAATCCGTATTTGCGACAGTTTTTATGCCTGCGGCACGCCGGGTGCGAGCGAAGCCGGATCGAATGTGCTGAAGGTCAAGAGTATCGATAAAGCCAAGGCGGCGCTGAAGGCGGCCGGCTATGCCGGTGAAAAAGTCGTCATCCTCGGCGTTATGGCCAACCCCGTCCTTGGGGCGCTTGCCTCGGTGACGGAAGACCTGTTGCGGCGGATTGGAATGAATGTCGACCTCGTCGCCATGGATTTTGCGACGATGGCACAACGCCGCGTCAGCAAGGAGCCGGTGGATAAAGGTGGTTGGAGCCTTTTCGTCACCGGCTGGACCGGTGCCGATATACTGAACCCCGCCGTCAATCAGATGCTACGTGCCGGCGGCGTCGGAAAGGGCTGGTTCGGCTGGGCCGACGATCCCGCCCTGGAAACCCTGCGCGATCAATGGGCGGATGCCGGCGATCCAGCGGAGCAAGCCAAGATCTCGACCGACATTCAAGTCGAGGCCTTCAAATCTCTTCCCTATATTCCGATCGGCTCGACGTCGACCCGGGTCGCCTACCGCAAGAACCTGACCGGGATCTTTTCTTGTCCGGTATTCGCTTATTGGAACATCGGCAAAAGCTGAAATGTGTGAACTAGAAGCCAAATTTGACCGCCTCCTATATCGACGCGTTATGATCCTCGCCCAGTCCCGGCCACGAGGTTGAAATGCTGATTTACGCTCTCAGGCGTATCTTGATGGCCATTCCGGTTATGGGCGTGGTCGCGCTGGTTATCTTCGGGCTGCTGTATATTACCCCCGGCGATCCCGCGATGGTCATCGCCGGCGATCAGGCGACACCGGATGAAATTGCAAGAATTCGCGTGTCACTCGGTCTCGATCAGCCCGCCTATATCCGCTTCGGAACATGGCTCTGGCAGGTGATGCAGGGCGACCTCGGCACCTCGATCTTCAGCAACCAACCGGTCGCGCTGATGATCGATCAGCGACTGCAGCCGACGCTATCGCTGCTCATCCTGGCTGTGCTGCTTTCGATCGGAATCGGCGTGCCTTTCGGCGTGGCGGCGGCATGGAAGCGTGGCAAAGCGATCGATCACGCACTTGCGATTTTCACGACGGCCGGATTTTCAATCCCGGCATTCGTCGCTGGTTACGCGCTCGCATTCATTTTCGCCTCCACTTTGCATTGGTTGCCGGTTCAGGGCTTTACCCCGATTTCAGAGGGTTTCTGGCCTTTTCTACGCAGTCTGATCCTCCCCGCGGTCACGTTGAGCTTGGTCTATGCCGCCGTTATCGCGCGGGTAACCCGTGCAGCGATGCTGGACGTGCTCAGCCAGGATTATATCCGTACGGCACATGCGAAGGGTGTCAGGCCTTATATGATCCTGTTTCGTCATGCCTTGAAGAACGCTGCGGTGCCGGTGGTGACGATCATCGGTATCGGCGTTGCCACATTATTCGGCGCCACTGTCGTGACCGAGAATGTTTTCGCTATTCCTGGCCTGGGGCGCCTTACCGTGGACGCCATCACTCACCGCGACTATCCGATCATCCAGGGCGTTGTCCTGCTGTCGAGCGCCACCTACGTGGTGGTCAACCTCACGGTCGATATCCTTTATACGTTAGTTGATCCAAGGATCAGTTATTGAGCGAACAAGTCGACGCTACAATAAAACCAATCATCGGCGGCATCGCCTGGTCGACGATGACTAAAGGTGCGCGAAACCCATCAAGATTGGTCAAGTTTTTTCGCCGCCACCCGGAAATAGCGTGGGGCGGATTGTTATTGATGATAGTCACCTTGCTTTCAATCTTTGCACCGCTGTTGGGAACGGTTGATCCACGCGCCCTTTCGACCGGCAACCGGCTGAAAGCACCGTCACCGGAGCATTGGTTCGGTACCGATATGCTGGGGCGCGATCTATATTCGCGGGTGCTGTACGGCGGGCGAATATCGCTGTCCATAGGTGTGTCAGCCGCCGCACTCTCCGCATTCTTCGGAACCGCTTTTGGCTTGCTGTCGGCCTTTGGCGCTCTTCTGGATGGCGTAATTATGCGGATCATGGATGGGATCATGTCGATTCCGGCAATTCTGCTGGCGATTGCGCTGATGGCGGTGGCTGGAGCTTCGATCGAGAATGTCGTTTTCGCGGTGACGATCGTCGAGGCGCCGCGCGTCGCCCGTCTTATCCGCGGGGTCGTCCTGTCGCTACGTGATCAACCATATGTTGAGGCCGCGATTGCCGCTGGGTCCTCGATGCCAAAGATTATTCTACGCCATCTTCTTCCCGGTATTGTCGGTCCACTGATTGTCCAGGCGACATTCGTTTGGGCGACGGCGATGATACTGGAGGCGGCCTTGTCGTTCATCGGTGCCGGCACCCCGCCAAGTATTCCATCTTGGGGAAATATCATGTCCGACGGTAAGGCGCTGTGGCAGGTGAAGCCTTTCCTGATTTTCATCCCTGCTGCCTTCCTTTCGGTGACCTTGCTGGCGGTCAATCTCCTCGGCGATGGGCTGCGCGATCTGCTCGACCCACGCATGTCGAAGAGGGGCTGACATTTGTCGTTGCTCGATGTCGATGATCTGAGGGTGCGCTTCGCATCCGATGAGGGCGATCTGAATGCGGTTAATGGCCTTTCCTTCAATGTGGAGGCCGGCGAGACCCTCGCTATCGTTGGCGAGTCCGGTTCCGGGAAATCGGTGACCGCGATGTCGGTGCTTCGGTTGTTGAAATGCCCACCGGCACGGATCTCGGGGCGGGTGCGTTTCAAGGGGAAGGATCTGCTCACCTTGCCAGAGTCCGAGATGCGGCGGATTCGCGGCAATCAGATCGGCATGATCTTTCAGGAGCCGATGTCGTCGCTTAACCCCGTGATGGCGGTCGGCGCCCAGATTGCGGAGTCGGTTAGGCTGCATCAAGGCGCTTCGCGCGCACAGGCGCGATCTCGCGCGCTCGATCTCCTCTCGCGGGTCGGCATTCCGGCCCCTGGACGGCGGATGCGTGAATACCCCCATCAGTTGTCGGGTGGCATGCGACAGCGCGTGATGATCGCCATCGCGCTGGCCTGCAACCCTGAACTCCTGATCGCTGACGAACCGACGACCGCGCTCGACGTAACCGTACAGGCACAAATCCTGGATCTGATGCGTGCGCTGAAGGCCGAACTGGGCTCGGCGATCATCTTGATATCGCACGATCTAGGCGTGGTCGCCCAAATCGCCGACCGGGTGATCATCATGTATGCCGGGCGCATTGTGGAGCAGGGGACCATGAAGCGTATCTTGAGCGCGCCGATGCACCCTTATACCAGAGGGCTGCTGGGCGCAATTCCACATCTGAGCGCCGCTCATCGATGCGATGGTCCGCGCCGACGGTTGGTCGAGATTCCTGGCGCAGTTCCCACCCTGCGCGAGCGTATTGCGGGCTGTGCCTTTGCCCCGCGCTGCGCCCACTGCACCCAGATTTGCCAGGCCATACTGCCGCCGATGGTCGTTACATCGGCCGGGCATGAAGTTGCTTGCCACCACGCTGAGGCGCGTACAGCGGCATGAACCCTATCCTCGAAGTCGTGTCGTTGAAAAAATACTACCCGGTACGGGGTGGTTTACTGCCCGGGCGGCGCGGTTTTGTTCAGGCGGTGGAGGATGTCAGCTTCACCATCGCAAAGGGCGAAACCTTGTCGATCGTGGGTGAGAGCGGTTGCGGAAAATCGACTGTAGGCCGCGCCGTATTGCGGCTGACCGAGCCGACCGAAGGGCAGATACTGCTCGATGGCTGGCGCATCGACAAAATTCCGGTACCGCAACTCCGAAAACTGCGCCGGCATATGCAAGTCGTTTTCCAGGATCCGTTCTCCAGTCTCAGCCCGCGGATGACCGTGCGCGACATCATCGCCGAGCCGCTGGTGAATTTCGGCTTGGCCAAGGGACGCGCCGAAATTGACGATCGGGTCGCCGGCCTATTGGATAAGGTCCGGCTGCCGCGCGATGCGATGCGACGCTTGGCGCACGAATTTTCTGGCGGACAGCGTCAACGCATCTGTATCGCTCGCGCGCTGGCACCCAGTCCGGCCCTAATCATCTGTGATGAGGCCGTATCTGCGCTCGATGTGTCGTTCAAGGCCCAGATCGTCAATTTGCTGACCGACCTTCAGGATGAACTTGGCCTGGCTCTGCTGTTCATCAGCCATGACTTGGCAATCGTCGAACATATGACCCATCGGGTCGCGGTTATGTATCTTGGGTCAATCGTGGAGATCGCTGATCGGCGATCTCTGTTCTCGCGTCCCAGCCACCCATACAGCCGGGCCTTGCTTTCATCTGTCCCGGCGCCCGATCCGACGGCGAGCCGCCGGCGCATCGTGCTAACAGGCGAAGTTCCCAGCCCCATCAATCCTCCTAGCGGCTGCCGTTTTCACACACGCTGTCCCTATGTCTTCGACCGCTGCCGCACTGAGGTTCCAAAATTGCGCGCACGGACCGAGGCGACCTATTTTGGCGCGACGCAACTCGCAGCCTGCCACTTGGACGCTTTACCGGCGCTTTAAGCTGCGCATTACGCTGCGGCGGGGGCACCGTTGGCGTGCGGCCTGAGGAAAGCGCCGTATCCTGGTTCGTTCACAACTTTGCTGCCGTCGAACGCCAGTGTGCCGCGCACATAAGTGGCGCTGACGCGCGCCCGCATCTCACGGCCGTCGAAGGCACTCCATTGCACCGCGGACAGGCTTTTGGACGCGTCGAAGATAAAGCGTCCGGGTTCCAACACGACGATATCCGCGTCCGCGCCGATATCGAACGATCCCTTGCGGTCGCGTAACAGGAAATGCCGGGCCGGCCCTTCGCAGAGCATCTTTACCGCGAGCGTGGGTGACAGGCCGTGCTCCTCGCATCCCGTCCAGAAAGCGGGCAGCAAGGTTTCCAGCCCAGGGCCGCCGGACGCATTCTTGAAGATATTCGGATCGGACTTTCGCTCCAAACCCCATGAAACATGGTCCGACGACACGAAATCGCAGTGTCCCGCAGCGATATGGGTCCAGAGACGTTCGACCTCGGCGCGCGGGCGTACCGGCGGATAGTGTTTCAGCTTCGCACCCAGCCGGCGCATGTCGTTCTCATGGTCCAACATTAAATACTGAACGCAAGTTTCGATCGCTACCTTGTGCCCTGCGCGTTTGTATTCTTCGCAAACCTCAAAACCCCGCGCCAAGGAGCAATGGACCACGGCTGCGCGCGCGCCTGTCAAAGCACCGAGTTCATAGATCGTGACGGTCGCCAGACTCTCGACCAATGGCGGATGCGCCCGCCCGAAGGCATCCCAGCCGGTGTCGCCGGCCTCGGTAAGCTGGGCGATATTCTTGCGAGTCAGTTCTTGATCCTGGTTATGGACGCCGCAGGCGAGACCCGCAGGCGCAATCAGTCGGAATGCATCGAAAAGAACATCTTCGGAAATCCGTGGAAAGCGCACAGGCGCTGCTTCGAATGTCGAGAATTTAAACGCGCAGGCCCCGGCTTCGATCAGGCCAGGGATTGTCTCGGTACCGGCTGCCTCCGAGATCGTCGCATACAGCGCGACATCGACATGAGATTCACGCTCGACAAGGCTGATTTTGGCGCGCAGCAGGTCGGCATGCCAGACCGGCTCTGGATCGTCATACGGCATATCGATCATACTGGTGACACCGCCGGCCGCCGCCGCGCGCGAGGCCCAGCCAATTCCTTCCTGGTTGGCCTGGCTACCGGAGTGGACCTGCCCGTCGATGACTCCGGGAATTACCCATTGCCCGGTAGCATCGAGAAAATCGCGACCTGCAGGAGGCGTGGCGTCGCCAACCAAGGCGATCTTCCCATCGGAAACTGCAACGAAACCATTTTCGATAATTCGATCGGCGGTGACGATAGTGCCGCGAACGACAAGGTCAAAATCACCCATTGTGAACAACCTGCTGCTTTTAAGAGTCTGAACTCAGGTTTGATTCTAATTCCGGCTTTACAGCCAAAAGGATCGTTTCCGGAAGTTTGCTGCGAAATTTCACAGCTTCAGATTAGGCAGTGCTGGGATTGCATGGGTAATAGTAATTGCCGACCAAAAACATCGCATTTCTTGAGATGCCTGCCGGAGACTTTCGGCCAATGACAACATGGCGCACCTTTATGGCTGGATCAGTCCCGGTTACCGTGGCATTGTGCGATGCAGCAGAGATGCATGGACTCGTTTGTCCGAAGAGCTGCGAAAGGATTGTTGGCGACGACCGATGGTTGCAAGCCCCAACGATATAGAGCGCGCCCCTCGATCGGTGATGAGCCTCACCCAGATCCTCTCTTTCTTGACCCTCGTTGAAGAGGGCGGGGTTGCGCGGGCGTCTAAACGATTGGGCGTCGGACATTCCACGGTCAGCGCGCATAGCAAGCTCATTGGCGAGGAAATCGGCCGTCATCAGTTTAGCAGGACTCCAGGCGGGTTTACGGTAACCGCTGCCGGATTGGACGCCTATAACCGCCTTCGCGCGTTCGTTGCTCACGCCAGTTTTTGCTTCAATTATTTTCGACGTGAAGCGACGGTTGCCGCGAGCTTTGTGACTGTAGCGATGCCGTCCGGCTTTCCCGGATCAATGCTGGATTTAGCGGCCAAAAAAGTCAGCCTCCATCTGACAAAAACCGCGCCCGAGATCTGCCTTGTTCCTGCGTATGGCGAAGTCTCACCGACAGAGGATCTACTTGGGCTATATTACGGTGAAGCAGAGACCGACGCTCTAACCATTCGGGATCGTTGGATATTGGTTCGCTCCGGTGCGAATATCGGATGGAGCGAGCGTGTATTGAGTCGCGCCGATCTATTCGATCAGAGAATTCAGGTCCCGAAACTGCCGGCTGAGCTGCATGGAAGTCTTTTGACTCTCGCCGAGATGGCGCATTTTTCGCTGGAATGGTCGGATAGCGGCATTCAGGGGATTCTTTCTAGTGCTTCTCAACTTCAGAAGTTCTGTGCGATCGTACCGGAAAGTCTTCTTAACGGCGGGATGGCTGCCGAGTATTTTGAGTGCGTAGCGATCGAATCTACGGATTGCGACCCAAAAATCTCGATCTTCTGTGCCGCGTACCCTCTTATCGCCGCCAGGTTGCATGCCGAATTGCAAATGTTGATCCAGGCAAACACTGGTTGCGCGGTGCCGCCGGGCGAACCGGTGCCTTCGGAACCCGAGGCACTTTCGCTTAAGCACTGCCGGTCCTTCATCGCGCTTTACGAGGAGGGTAACGTCCGGCGCGCGGCGCAGAGACTTTCGATCGTACAACCCGCATTGACCGTGCAACTGCATCATATAGAGGAGCAGGCGGGGTGTTCGCTTTTTACGCGTTCCCATCACGGGCTTCAGGCGAACGAACGGGCGGACGTGCTCTATGGGTTGCTCCGCCCCCTGATTGCGGAATTCAATGCGACTTTGGTTCATCTGCGCTCGGCAGTGAAAAAGGGCGTCTCCCCGGTCCGGATCGGGCTCATTCCGGCACTGGACGACGAAAGCCTGATGTCCGAGGGTTTTGCCACAGCTCTCGATAAATGGTCCAGGACGTACGGCGATGGCGTCGCTCAGGTCATGGAAGGTTATTCAAGTACTCTGGTGCGATGGTTGCATTCCGGAAAGATCGATTTCGCTTTGATCGACCGGGTGTTCATGGATCCGGCGTTGATCTTCGAGCCGATAGCAGAAGATACTATGGCTGTGGTGGTCGATAGTGCTTCCGGGCTAATTCGTCCCGGCCCGGTTACAGTCGAACAACTCGCGCAGCTACCTCTGGTTCTGCCTTCGAGCCGTCATGGGCTTAGAACCTTGCTCGCGCAAACGCTCCGGCAGCGTGGACTTTCGTTGCAGCCGCGTTTCGAGGTGGATTCGATGGCGGGCTGTCTGAGTTTGGTCAAGATCGCCCGATATGCGACCATTCTACCCATGGGCTCGGTCTATAAGAGTCGCGATCGGCGCCGGCTTTCAGTCCATGAAATCCGGGAGCCGAGGATCATTCGGACAATGTGCCTTGCGCGGTCGCGCGTTAAGCCGAGCAGCCCAGCAGAGCGTAATTTCCTGGAGGAGCTGAGATTGGCCTTTCTCGATAGCGGCGATCACCGCGAATCCGGGATGAACATCATGGCGCCGCAACGGGCGGAGCCATCACACGTATCCTAGGCATTGCAAATACCGCGCCTTTGTTACGGGCTCCTTTGCATCCAAGGTTTTCTATCGCATCTCCCGCAAGTTTGAATGACTCCACCGATCCTGCCGGATGCTAAGCCAAAATGGAATAAATTTCGCGGCCCGCTATTGTTGGAGGTTCGTGTTGAGCAAGTTTCATCTTGGTTGGTTTCTTGGACCAGGCATCACGATACAAGGCTGGAACGAGCCGGGATTTGGTCACGGTTATGATTGGACAAAGCCTGATCTGTTCGTCGATGCGGCGCGCGCGTTAGAGCGTGCTTGCTTTGACGTCTTGATCCTGGAAGACACGTCGGCCGTTCCATACACCTATAAAGGCAGTATGGATTTCTATCTGAAGCACGCGGCGATGACGCCGAAGTTCGATCCGGTAATGCTAACGCCGTATCTAATCGCGGCGACTTCCAAAATCGGTCTCGCTCCGACGCTGACGACCACTTTCTATCCGCCCTGGCTGCTCGCGCGCACGATGGCGACCTTGGACCATTATTCCAGCGGTCGCATCGGCTGGAATATCGTGACCGCCACCAGCGACGCGGCCGCGCAGAATTACGGGTTGGATAAGCAGATCGAACATGACTTGCGCTATGACATGGCCGATGAATTTATCGATTGCGTCACACAGTTATGGGAGGCGTGGGAGCCTGACGCCGTGGTGATGGATGAGGCTACCGGGATGTTTATCGATCCGACTAAGGTTAAGGCGATCCATTTCGAGGGAAAATATTACAAGACGCGTGGACCCCTGAACGTGCCACGATCACCGCAGGGCAAGCCGGTATTCGTAGCGCCGGGCGGTTCTCCGCGCGGGCGCAAATTCAGCGGCCGCAACGCGGAAATCGTGCTTGCAGGCGGTGCCACGGCCGCGGACATGAAAGACTATCGCGAAGAGGTTTTGAAGAACGCTGTTGCCTACGGCCGCGATCCTAAGACGGTCAAAACCTTGTTCACCTGTGTGCCGACGATCGTAAAGAGCAAAAGCGATGTCGAGGACACTAAGTACATGATGCAGAAGATGAAGGAAAAGCGGATCGAGCACGGACTCGCCGCAATGTCCTTCCTCTCCGGTATCGATTTTTCGAAATTTGATCTCGACGCACCGGTTGGGGAGATCAAAACCAATGGCATGCAGACCATGCTGAAAAGCTTTGGGAACCCGAACGATTCACTGCGCCAGATCATGAGTCGGCCCAACGAGTTCAGCACGATGGTCGGCACGGCCGACGCGATCGCTGGACTGATGCAAGATACGATGGAAGAGGTCGGCGGCGATGGCTTTCTGATCGCCGGTCAATTTAAACCCAAATATGTCACGTCTATTGTCGATGAGCTTGTCCCGGCCTTGCAAAAGCGGCAACTAACCCGCACAGAATATGGCCACGAACAGTTCCGAGATAATCTTATGGCCTTCTGAGAACTTTGCGGCGTAGGCCGATCTGGTGGCGTTGCGAATGCAATCGCAGGAGATTTCTACATTCGAGTTCATTTCAAAATACGCACAGCAGAGAATCAACGATCGATTTGATCGTGCATGCTCGGGTGTCAACGGTTGGCCCGGGCGTCGATCGCAAGTTTGAGAGCGCTCAAATTGCCGCACCGCGACAATTCTATTTCCTCCGGCCGATAAAAGATCGGTGCACCACAAATGGCACTAGCTGAAATAGCGGCCGTCGAAATAACAACGTAAAAGCAATGTGTTAGCAGCTTACAAGATTTCGAACGCGGGAATTGGATTCGCTGAAACGACCGCTGCCCGCCTTTTTCAAAAAAATTCGAAATTCTTCGTAAGAAAATTATTTTCTTGAGGGTTGACTCGGCGCCGCAACGCAATATACCTTTCGAGGTAAGAGATTTGGAGTTTTGGAGCCGTCCGGCGCCAAGCCCAATAAATCCACAATTTAATCCTTGTTTGTCGGTTTTTGAATGCACTTCCGCGTGTACGGAAGTAAATCCAAAAAAAAGGAGGGGTGTTGTCATGCGCGCTGACGGTAACAAAATCTTACGTTCAATACATTTTTCACGAATCTTGCTTGCTTCCGCCGCAGCGATATCGACGCTAAGCTATCAGGCGATGGCGCAGGATATTCCAGGCGATCAACCGGGAGCATCAACTGGTCAACTTGAGGAGGTTTTAGTAACAGCCCGGCGGCGATCCGAAAACCTGCAAGCGACGCCCGTCGCCGTTACAGCTCTTTCCCCGGCCGAAATTGCACAAACCAACACACGTAATTTTCAAGATTTGCGCGGCCTCGTGCCGAATTTGGAAATCACACCGCTCAATTCTGGTGGTGGCCTTAATCTGTCAGTCCGAGGCATCGGGCAAACTAGTACACAGGTCAACGTTGATGCGAAGGTCGGGTTTTATTTGGATGATCTTTACATCGCGCGCGCCGACGGCAACGCTCTTCACTTTTATGACATCGACACCCTCCAAGTTCTAAAGGGGCCGCAGGGGACTCTATTCGGCAAGAATACGTTGGGCGGCGCGGTTCTGCTGAACACGAAACGGCCGGGCGACGAATATGGCGGCTATGTCGACGTGCGCGTTGGGAATTATGATCGCATCGATACAGAAGGTGCGGTCAATATTCCGATAACCGACAAAATATTGACCCGGTTCAGTTTTAGAACTGAAAACGCGGACGGTTATATTACTCATAAGCTCGATTCCGGAACCAGCAACAATCAAGACGATAAATCCGGCCGTATTCAAATTCGTGTATTACCGACCGACGGGCTGACTGTCGATCTGCTCGGCGAGTATAACGAGCTCGATGACAACGGTCAGCCTAGTATCGCGGTGGGGTGCAACCCCAATGCTAGCTACCAAAAAAACTATAACGCCCTCCATCTTGTGCCATTTTGTACTTCATACCCGTCTTTGAATAAGCAATACGAAGTCTATGGCGGTGCCACGCTCAGCATCCCGACGGATTCACTAATCACTGACAAAGGTATTGCCGGCGCTTTGTCCAATCAGGCGGGGCTGACCTATGGGGGTCACCCCAGCCCATTCGACAAGGCCAGGGTTGGAACGCTCAATCTTCGCATTAATTATCAAATCAATGATGAGCTAACGATTAAATCGGTAACCGGATTCCGCCGGGGCGTGTCGAATTTCTATACGGCTGCGGAGGATGTTCCTAATGACATCTATAGCGAGCTCGACCACACGACAACCGAACAGATCAGCCAGGAGCTTGATCTCAGCGGCAATTATTTCGATGGTGCGCTGACCTTTGTCTCAGGGCTCTACTATATCAATCAGGTAACGCGGTTTTCCCAGAATACCGGCCCGGACTGGATCGATCCGATCGGTTACTCTTATAATGCCAGCAATAATTTTTCCAGCTATGCCGCTTTCATTCAGGGCACTTATAAAATATTCGACGATTTGGCGCTTACACTCGGCGCTCGCTATAATTATGATCGTAAGGAAGCCCAAAGCTCAGTTTATCTTCAGAGGGTCTTCACCGGTTCCTGTTCGACGTTTCAAGGGGCGTTCACGACAGGCGCGGCGTGCGGCGGCTATGCAACGGGCAACGGGGCGCATAATTGGTACGCTTTTGATCCACGCGCGCAGCTGCAGTACCAAGTCACGCCCGACATAATGACCTATGTCAGCGCGACGCACGGCTATGAGTCCGGGGGTTTCAATCAGCAGCTCGGAGCCACGCTTCCCGGCAATTCGCTGATCCCGTATGCCCGTGAGCATATTTGGGACTACGAGGGAGGAGTTAAGACCGAGTGGCTCGATCATCGGCTGCGAGTCAATGTAGATGGATTTTATCAACAATTCTCCAACTATCAGGCAACAGTAATCCTCACCTACAACGGCGTGACCACTCGGGCCATTCAAAACGCAGCTTCGGTGCATGAAGATGGCGTCGAACTGGAAGTGGAGGCCCTCCCCACTCCGGACCTCGAGATCCGGGCCAATGGCGCATATCTCGACCAAGCCTACGATCAGATTGGGGCCGGCGTAACGGCCTTCACCTTGAGCAGTCCCGTGACGTCCGCTCCGCGATTCGAGGGCAGCATCGCGGTGGATTATACCTTTCATCTGCCATCCGACGCCACTGTGGTCACCGACCTCAACTATCGCTGGGTCGATAGCAAGCCGGGATGCACCAGCCCGGTGGGAGCTTGCACAGCGCCGGCGTACGGACTCCTAGGGGGCAAGATCACCTACAACAGCCCTGATGGAGTCTGGAGCGCTGGTTTGTGGGGCTCGAACCTGACCGGCAAATACTATTATTACGCGATCAATACACTGGGCACAGCGCTGGCAAACATGGGTGTCGGCACAGTAACTCCTGGGCAGCCCCGTGAGTTCGGTGCTGAGGTAAAATACAATTTTGGTGGGGCCTCAGCAGCTGCCGAAACCGCGTCGGCACCTTATGTCCCGCCGCCGGTCGTCGCCCCGGCGGTTGCCCACAGCTATATGGTCTTCTTCGACTTCAACAAGTCGGACCTGACGCCCCAGGCGGCCAACATTGTGGATCAGGCCGCGCATAATGCGGGGCCGGCCAAGGTGACCAAGCTGGAAGTGACCGGTCACACCGACACGGCCGGGTCTGACGCCTACAACATGCGTCTCAGCCGCCGCCGCGCGGAATCGGTTGCGGCCCAGTTGGAGAAGGACGGAATTCCTTCCAGCGAGATCGCGATTTTCGCCAAGGGCAAGCATGACCTGCTGGTGCCGACCGCCGATGGCGTGAAGGAGCCGCAGAACCGGCGTGTTCAGATCGTATATTCCGGTGAACCCGCCGCATAAAAGTTGGAGGAGGGCGGCTTCGAGTTGAACCGCCCTCCTTGATATATCGAGTCAGCGGTTTGACGAAAGGAGTTCACGCGCAGATCCATGCATCGAATGCTCGATAGATTTATCGCTATATAGGAGCCTGACATGTTCTTGCGGCGACGGAAAAAGTGGCTGTCAGGCTATTTGTTTATTTTTGCGTGCGGCATTGTGCCGGCTTCTGCCCAAGTAACGCCTTACGAAGCAATTCATCCGATATCAGCCGACAAGACGATCACGCTTACCGGCCGAGACATGACAATCGATCAATTGATACAAATCGCGCGCGACGGTGCAAAGGTCCAATTGACCGATGAGGCGCGCCGGCGATCGGCGGATGCTTATGGCTTGCTTCTAGAGGGCGCTACCGAGGGCGTTGCGATTTACGGCTTCAATCGTGGCTCCGGCGCGCAGCGTGAAACCAAATTATTCGAGGGCGATCCATCATCTCCTGCTAATGAAGGCGGTCAACGCCGGCGGGAAGAGGCGCGGTTCCGTGAAGAGGGGCCGCAGGATGGCTACGGCCCGGAAATCGCAAGCGAAGAAATCGTGCGCTCCGCGATGGCGGTTCGTGCGAACGCTATGAGTTACGACGCAGCCAGCCCTGAATTGACTCAAATGCTGGTCGATATGTTGAACCACCGCGTAACGCCGGTTGTCCAATCACGTGGCAGCATCGGTGAGGGCGACCTTGAGCAGATGCACAATATCGCCGGCGCAATGGTTGGCGAGGGTGATGCCTATTTCGAGGGCGTGCGCATGCCCGCACTGACCGCTCTAGAAAAGGCTGGGTTGAGGCCTCTGAAAATCGCCGCCAACGATGATTTCCGGACGCTGACCAGCAGCGATGCCTATACAACGGGTCAAGCGGCCCTGCTTGTGTCAGATGGAAAACGGGCACTCGACTGGGCGGACTTGATCTATGCGATGGATTTGGACGGCATGAACAGCAGTGTTACGCCGCTCAGCCAACCGGCTCGCATCGGTCGTCCTTTCCAATGGCTTAATTGGAATGCGGAGCGAGTCTTAGATATGTTGAAGGGTAGCTATCTGTTCGATGATGACCCGACGCGGATCATCCAGGATCCGGAAAGTTTGCGGGCTTCCTCCGTTCGCCAAGGTTCCGCATGGCAGGCATGGGCGGCGTTGAAACAGATCGTTCAAATTCAAATGAACTCATCGGACCATAATCCCGTCGTCCGAGTTGGGGCCGAACCAAAAGATTCCTGGGAACTCGGCACCCAACAATTCATGAAATACTACGTGAAGGGTGGGAAGCACTCGGATGGCAAGCACGGCTATATTCTATCGAACGCAAACTGGGATCCCTATCCGCTTGTGAATCAAGTCGAGGCCTTTTCCCTTGCGCTTGCCAATATGGATGTGGCGGTTGTGCTGCGGATAGAACGCTTCAACAATCCTTTCTTCACGGTGATCACGCCGAAACAAATACTGGACCGCTCTCAAACTGAAGGCGTTGCGAGCTTTGCGCCGCCGGCTAATGAGAAAGTCGCCGTTGATCTTTGGCAGGACATTCAAGCTCAGGCGAGCCCCGTAATGCCCGAAGGTCAGGCGATCGTTTCGACGGTGGAGGATCTTCAAGGGCAATCACGGCTCAAGATCGCCCGCGCGCGGCAAGTGGTCGCCGATACGATCGATCTGCTGGGCCAAGATTTTCTGACCGCAACCTTTTGGATGGATTTACGTCAGGGCCAGGACCCCAGCCGCACTTTCGGGGCGGCACCAACCGCAGCATGGCAAGCATTTCGAAAAATTATGGCGTTTCAGCGCAGCCCAGCGGTGCGGTTTAGCGTACCGCCCGGAGCGATCGCGGCAACGTTTCTCAGGTCCAATTCAGCGGCGGAATTCATGTCGGCAGCCGAGAACACGCTTCCAAATTGAGGCACCTCGATAATACGATAACAATGTGTTGCTGGCGTATTGCAATGGCGCTTGAAAGATTGAAGCATGGATTTCGATCAACGCGATCGAAGCATAACTTTGTGAGACCACGGCCAGAATAACGATGTCTGTCGAGACCAGCCAAGCCGTGACGCATTTATTGACGGCGGCACTTGCTCATTCGCAGGCCGGTCGCCTTCATGAAGCCGCTATCGCATATCGCCAGTTGCTGCTCGTCGTTCCCGATCATGCAACCGCCAACTATAATTTGGCGGTAACGTTGAAGGGGCTTGGACGGCTGGATGAAGCGGCCGCCCAATATCAGCGAACGCTTATCGTTAAACCTGACAACCCCAAAGCTCATAATAATCTGGGCGCAATTCTGACGCTTCAGGGAAAAGACCACGCCGCCGCCGCTCATTATGAGCGGGCGTTAGTTCTTCAACCGCATTATGCTAACGCCCATTACAACTACGCCAATCTTCTGAGAAAACGCGGGGAAATTCCCCGCGCCATTACCCACTACTGGCAAGCTTTGCTGAGCAAGCCGGACGATGCCGAGATACGTAACAATCTCGGTATAGCGTTGGTGGCCAATGGCCAAGGGGACGAGGCAATCCTACAGTTTCAGCAGGCGTTGGCCCTTCGTCCGGATTATGCTGAAGCCTATAGTAATCTGGGATCCGCATTCGAGGACCAGGGACGCACCGACGAAAGCCTTGCCTGCTTCAATATGGCTCTCGAACTGAAACCAGCTTACGCCGACGCGCATTGCAACCTTGGACGCGCGCTGCACGCCCAAGACCGCCTCGCCGAGGCCGAACTGCATTACGAGCTTGCGCTCGCTCTCGATCCAACACATGCCGAATCACATAATAATTTTGGTTTTCTGTCGCAGCAGGTTGGCCGGATAGACGTGGCGCTAGCCCGCTATGGGCGTGCTCAGGAACTCAAGCCGAACTATGCCGACGCGCATTGGAATGAAGCATTGGCGCGCTTACTGTCAGGTGACTTCGCCGCAGGCTGGCGCAAATATGAGTGGCGTTGGAGGCGAAAGGAAACGCCCCCAAGGATATTCGCCGTGCCACTGTGGGATGGTGGCGACCTGACCGGGAAGACCATTCTGCTTCATGCGGAACAAGGATACGGCGACGCCATCCAATTCATCCGGTATGCCGCGCTTGTCAAAAAGCGGGGCGGTCTAGTCCTCGTCGAATGTTCGGAACCGTTGCGGAGGCTTTTCGCCAGTGCCCCCGGTATCGACCGGTTGGTTTCCGCCGATGAACCTTTCCCGCTTTTCGATTGCCATGCGCCCTTGCTCAGCCTGCCGGCCATACTAGGCACGATGCTCGAGACAATTCCCGCGGACACTCCTTATCTTCGCGCCGAGTCCGACCTTGTGCAAAAATGGCGAAATCAATTTTCTCAACCGTCCCGGCGCAAGATCGGGCTGGCATGGCGCGGTAATCCGACGCACAGCAACGACCGCAAAAGGTCGATACCGGCTACCGCGATTGCAGACCTGGGCCGCATGGCTGGGATCGAATTGATCAGCTTGCAGGTTGATACTACGCTCGACGAAATCGCCGCCTTTTCACCGGTGATTCTCTACAATATGGGTTCATCTCTCCACGACTGGGCGGATACCGCGGCCTTGGTCGAGGCGCTCGACCTGGTGATAACGGTGGACACATCGATTGCGCATCTGGCGGGAGCATTGGGTAAGCCAGTTTGGGTGCTCCTGCCATTTGCGCCGGACTGGCGGTGGCTTCTCGACCGATGTGATAGCCCCTGGTATCCGACCATGCGTTTGTTCCGACAGCACGCGCCAGGAGATTGGACGCGGGTCCTAAAGGAAATTCGCGCGGCTTTGGGGAGTGTCAGCATCGCCGGCTCATGATCTGCCCATCATGCAATCTCTCCAGGTATCACCAGCCGATAATCTCCCCGCTAGGAGCATCCGCTAGGGCATCGATGGACCAGAAGGGCAGAATTTCGATGCCGCATCGCCTTCAAGACGGCGGAGCGATGCCGCCGATGGGTGCTCGGGCCTGCTTATCCGGATGGGGTGAGCCTGAGAAGTCCATGAGAATTCGTGACGGACCTTGGCGACTATTCGGATGAACGCGTCGCGAGAATGCTTCTGCGGGCGACCCTCGCAACCATCGATTCAACTTTCAATCAAATCCGGCGCCGGGTTGCCGTAACCGAACGCGGCATACGCGCGCCCGGCGGCAACTCCATCTGGCACATCAACGCACCCTACAACCCGGTCGATCTCGTCCAAATTCTGGAGATCTTCCGCGTTGGAAAAACTTCATCGGTCCACCGAAGCGCAAAAAACCCACGCCAGCGCAGAAGCTCGGCCTCGCAAAAGGGCCGATTCGATACGAGGACATCGTTTATTTCGATATCCGCGAGTATCTGCGCTGATGCCACGCTCAGCTTTCAGCCTTCGTCGGCAAGGAAGGTAGGGATATCCCTTGCCCATCGTGTGACACGCACAATCTCGAGGGGCGAGCTTTTGCGGTAGATCACAGCGAAGGATTTCCAGACGGTCCAAAACAGAACCGGCTGGTCAGTGAGATCCGCCCGCTTGTGGCCAACGCCAGGATTATCGGCCAGAAACTGGAAAGCTTCGTAGACCGTATCGATGAAGCGAAGGTCGAAATCAGACGTTGGATCTGTTTCACGCATCCAATCCGTCAGGTCGTCGATATCATCCAGCGCGAGCGGGGCGACTATGAACTTGGCGGCCAAACTCAGCCGCCAATCTTACGGGCGCGTCTTGCCAGAGTTTCCCGACGCGCAACATCGCCAGGAATGCCTTCGCCCCTGTCGAGTTGAGCCAATCCGTCTGCGATTCGCCGATTCAACGCCATGACCTCCTGCTTTCGGGCTTCTTCGAACTGAAAAAACAGCCGAAGCGCCTCCCTAATGAGCTCGCTCGCAGAGGTGTAAAGGCCTGTTTGAACGCGTTCATCCACTCGGCGCTCGAGTTCGTCGGTCAGCGATACGTTCATGATTCCGCTCCTCGGTTATGATAACAAGATATAGCAAACCTTGTTATCAAATCAAGGCCGGAGAGATGTAGGCAGGGCGCTCGGACACGGTATTCGCTGGCTATTTTATCACGTCTTGGCCCTGTAAATCACTGGCTTATGTATAAAAATCGCCACTGGTTGGTAATCCAGATTAATGGTAGGGCTTGAGCTTAGACCGTGTACGCGCCTTTTCTGGTACATCCCCCTTCCCGCCGCGGAATAGCGCGCGTGATTGCTATTTTTTCGGATAGGCCTTGCCGTCGTTTGCCTCGGGTTCGCTAATCGGCGCAAACATGGATGCCGGATTGGTCCTGATAAAAGTGATCGCTGTCAGGGAGGGCGAAAGTGTAGCCGCCGGGTCGGGCTTTAGGGGCGCAACCTTGCGGAACGCTTCCCAGACCGCCGTCGCCGCGGGGCCAAAAGTCCGTGTCGCATCCTGTGCTCTCCGGACGTCCAGCCACCGCGTTCCGGTCGCCAGGTCGGCCCCAAGTAGGCGGAACGTATCGTCGACCGCGGCTTGGGCACGCTGCGCCTTAATGCGAGTCTGGGCCTCCAGCTCCTCGACGCCGTCGCTGCCACCATAACCCTCAGGCGGAACTGGCATGATCTGAGCCTGAACGTCCTGCCAGATCTCATGCTGGCTATATCCGTTGCGATAAGGACCGCCCAAGGTTTTCAGGATGTCCTGTGTACCTAGACCGGTAAAGAATTCGCTGCCGAACCGCTCGGTCCGCAGCATGATTGCGATGTCCATGTTAGCGAGCGCGATCGTAAAGGCTTCCAGGTCGTTGGCGAGCGGATATGGATCCCAATTGGCGTTGGAAACGATAAAGCCGTGTTTACCGTTACTGTTTTTCCCACCCTTCACATAATATTTCAGCATTTCAGGCGTGTTCAAATCCCAGGAATCCTGGGGCGAAATATCCGCTCGAATCGCCGGGTTATGATCCGAGCTATTCAACTGGGTTACGACATCGTCGCGCAGCATGGCCCACATCTGCCATGCCGAGGCTTGGCGGATCGAAGAGGCGCGCAGGCTTTCTGGATCCTGTATGATCCGTCCTTTATCGTCGCTGAACAGATAGCTGCCCTTGATCATTTCCTTGACACGGTTCGCATCCCAATTCAGCCATTTGAACGGCCGGTCGGTCTGAACCAGGTAGCTGAGGGGCGTGACACTGCTATTCATGCCGTTAATGTCGATCGCGTAGGTCAGATCGGCCCATTGAAGCGCCTGATGTGCGTCGGCAACGATGAAAACCGCCTGCGCCGTTGCATAGGCATCGCTGCTGGTGAGCGCATTGTCGTCCGCCGCGAAAGGTTGGATCGGCGTCAGGCCGGCCTGCTGAAGCGCCTGCGCCGCGGGCACGCGAACGCCTTTGTAGTAGGCGTCGCCTGCACCGACCATGGTGGCGCCGATATTATTCAAAATGGGCAGGTCACCTTCGCCCACGGTTCCACGCGACTGCATCACCGGAGTCACCCCCTTATTCAGGAGGTCGAGCAACATTTGGGCCAACTGCGGGCTTGGCGCGTTGTAAGTCATGGCATTGGCGCGGACGACCATGACCGCGCGCACCAGTGCTTCGTCAAGGATTTCCGGTGGATCGCCGCTGATTGCGCCACGCTGGAAATTCGCCAGCATTCGCTTTTCCAGAAAAGCCTTATTCTCCGGCGTTAAGGGATCACCATCGAAAATATGGGTTTCACGCTGGCCGCCGGCGCCGCGCGTGAACCAATAGACCGAAACGCCTTCAGCTGGTGCCTCGAGCAATAACCCATAATTATTTATCTCTCGCTGCTTGGCTTCCGCACTTAGCTGGACTTTTGCGCCACCGCGAGCGACCGCAAGAACCTGCTCGATCGTCAAATCGCGGCCGGTCAAGGTGATCGTCTTATCGCCGTTCGCCCAATTGATTGCGCGGTATGCCTGTCCGCTATCTGCCTGAGCTTCGAGCGCGAAAGACGCCATGGCAGCTATTAACAAGGCGCAGAAAGCACTGCCGTCAGGCAATCGCCATTGAATTTGCATTTATTCTCTCATTCTTAATTTGGGGTTAGCAAGGGACGAGCACGCCGCGTCGGCAGGCGCCAAATAATTAATCTATGGGAAAATTATATTCTTGCAGAGAATAATGAGTGGCCCGGCGTCAGCTGTCAATATTCAAATAAACTCGCTAGCGGAGAAGGCGCGCTCGATCGTTGGTTTCAGTTGGTGTCGGCTTTCGGGCGGCGGACGAAAACCGGAACTTTCCCAGTGCTTCTGGGATATTCTTGCGAGACCCGAGCGCCCGGGCGACCTCATAATTTGTCTGCGCACATTACAAAGTGGCGTACGATCCATGGTCGCATTGTCGAGGCCAAGTAGGCATGCCCAAAGGTTCGGATCTTCTCGTTACCGCATTCGAAAACGTGGGTGTCGATCGAATATTCGGCATCGCCGGCGAAGAGAATCTCGATTTCGTAGAAACGCTCCGCACGTCAAAGATCGAGCTCGTTCTAACCAGCTAAGAGCAGGCGGCGGCGTTCATGGCGGCAACCCAATAATGTCTCACTGGCCACTCGGGCATCTGCCTGCCGACCTTGGAGTTCGGCGCCTTGAACCTTACGACCGGGGCGGCTTACGCGCATTTGGGCGGCTCATGTTGATGATCACAGGCCAGAAGGCGATCAAGGGCGCTCGCCAAGCGCTCTTTCAGAGTGTCGATATCGCGGCCGCGATGCGACCGCTTACGAAGAGGAGACGACAGGTCTTCTCGGCCGCATCTATCCCAGCCTCGTTCGCGATGCTTTTTCGGAAGAACGCCCCGGACCGGTGCACCCTGGAATTGCCGCAGGACATAGCCGCCGAGGAAGCGGCCGCACCCCTCGTGCCGCCGCACGCGATCGAACGCCCTATCCGGCCGCCTTCGGCGCTGTCGCCAAGCTTCTGAGCCCTCACCGCAAAGTCCTGCCGGTTTGTGGCGATAGCGGCTTCATGATGAACAACCAGGAACTCGAAACCACCGTTCGTTTGAGACTCGATCTTGCCGTGCTGATCATCAACGATTGGGCCTATGGCATGATCCGTTGGAAGCAGGCACTGGATAATTTCGCCGACTTCGGCATGACAATCGGCAATCTTGACTTTGTTGCCTATACACAGTCCTGCGGCGCCCATGGTAATCGAGTGGCTCCACTAAGGACCTTGTCCCTGGGTTTGATGCGGCGGCTTTCATTGCCGGCGGTGTCCATCTTGTGACAGTGCCCATCGATTGCAGCGAGAATACGCGCGTCCTTCGTCGATGAACTGGGCGGGCGAGCAGATGGCGTCGAATTGGCCTAACACGGATGACGCGGTTCGCGGACCTGGGCATCGGCCTCCGCCGTTAGCGAAGCCTATCGTTGAACAGCGCCAGAAGCTCTCGCCAATGCCGCTCGGCAGCAGCCTCGTTGTAGACAGGAAAGTCCGCCATCGTCCAACCGTGAAGCGCGCCGGAATAAATCTCGCAGCGATGATCGACACCGGCATCGGTCAGCGCCCTTTCCAGCCGCTCCGCCATTTCCGGGGGATAGGATTCGTCCTGATCGGCCCCCGCGACGTAGATGCGTCCCTTCATCCTCGGGGAAAGCAGATGTGGGCTCATTTCTGAATCGGTCGCCAAATTGCCGCCGTGGAAACTTGCCGCCGCCGCGATTCGGTCTGGGTAGGTACCTGCCACGGTGAGTGAGATGGCGCCGCCCATGCAATAGCCTGTCGTTCCCACCTTGCTGCCAGCAACATCACGGCGTGTGTCCAGCCAGGCGAGAAACGCCTCCGTATCTTCGGCTGCGCGGCGATTGTCGGTCGAATTAAACAGATGGGCGAGGGCCGTGCGAACATCGCCTGTCGCTAAGACCTTTTTTGGCTCCAGCGGCTCATAAGGGCCGGCGCGATAGAAGAGATCGGGCAGCAGCACGACATATCCTGCGTCCGCGAGCCGCTGGCCCATCTCGAACAGTGTCGGTCGGATGCCGAGCCCGTCCATAAAGAAGATCGCCGCTGGCCATGGACCGCCGCCTTCGGGCGTGAAGACGTGGGCTGGGCACTCGCCGTCGCGGGTACGGATCGAAGCCTGCTCGTTGGTCATAATCCTATCCTTTCAGCGTGCGTTCCTGGAACATGTCGTCATCTCCTGGGCGCGAGTAGATCGCGCCGCAACGTTTCGCGTTCGTCGGCGAGTGAGATATCAGGCACCGCCCGGTCCACCCGACCGTACCAATAAGCGGCATTGCTAAGATCGCCTTCTTTGCGGTGCAGATAGGCGTGGACGCGTATGCCGGCTTCATCGGTGCATGCATCCACGCATGCGTGGGCCTTATCCCAATCGCCTTTGGCATCCCACCATAGGCCCACGAGTGCCGCACTAAGATTTGTTGGCGGTTGATCAGAATTGAGAGTTCTTATGAACTCTTCCTCGGCGCGCATCATGTAATCGTTCTCATATCGAACCCGCTGTCGGCTCTCGATGGCATTGAACACTGACTTTCAATCGCGGCAGACCGGAAGAAGGGGCTGCGGTAATTAAGCTTGGGAGCCGTCGAAATTGCTTCAAGGCCGCCGCCGCGATGTGTCAGCTTCCTAGGAACGCCCAGCGTCCGTCCTTTGCATGGCGGCGTCAATCGTACCTTGAAGCGAATGTCGGTTGCGGCAATTGCGCTCCCCGATTTGTAGCTGGCCAACGACCCGGCATCGTCGCCGATCCTCTTTGCCACCGAGAGCAGCATGCGCGATTGGCATGCGGCTGCGCCGTCGGAAGCCAGGCGGCGGCTCTCAGCAATGGCGGTAAGGAATGGTGCCCTTCCAAGAATCCGGGCCTGAAGCGCATGAGTTCGCCGGTGTTGCCCCGATGTCCGGCCTCACTCGGGTTCACTGCGAAGCGCCGCGAGGCGCGCTCCGCATGCACAACGTCCTAGCCACTGAGCCCCGCGTGAATCACGCCGCCTGGATGGTCCAAGCATTCTTGGACAGGTCGGCACGATTTATTAGAACAATTCCAACCTTGCGCCGTTAACCCATCATTCAACTCATGAGGGGGGAGCGACCATGGCGTCGACAGTGAATTACGAAACCAACCGGGGCAATGGCGGCGAAACCCATCAGCAGGTGCCGGCGAAGGGGCCACACGATGGGCAGGGCCATCTGACGACCAATCAGGGCATCCGGGTTTCCGACAATCAGAATAGCTTGAAATCCGGGGCGCGCGGCCCGGCGTTGCTCGAAGATTTCGTGTTGCGCGAGAAGATTTTCCATTTCGATCATGAACGGATTCCCGAGCGTATCGTCCATGCCCGCGGATCGGCGGCGCACGGGTTTTTCGAGGTCTATGAATCGCTCGCCGATATTACCAAGGCCGATCTCTTTCAGCGGCCGGGCGAGAAAACCCAGGTGTTCACCCGCTTTTCGACCGTCGCGGGTGGCGCCGGTTCGGTTGACACACCGCGCGACGTGCGCGGTTTCGCGGTCAAGTTCTATACGAAGGAAGGCAACTGGGACCTGGTCGGCAACAATATCCCGGTCTTCTTCATCCAGGACGCGATCAAGTTCCCGGACCTGATCCATTCGGTGAAGATGGAGGCCGATCGTGCCTATCCGCAGGCCGGCAGCGCGCACGACACGTTCTGGGACTGGGCGTCTCTGATGCCGGAAACGACGCATATGCTGATGTGGGCGATGTCCGATCGCGCCATTCCCCGCTCGTTCCGCATGATGGAGGGATTCGGCATTCATACGTTCCGGCTGGTCAATGCCGAGGGTAAATCGACTTTCGTGAAGTTCCACTGGAAGCCGAAGCTTGGCATGCAATCCACCTTGTGGGACGAGGCGCTTAAGCTGCAGGCGGCGGACAATGATTATCACCGCCGCGACCTGTTCGAATCAATTGCGATGGGTGCGTACCCGGAATGGGAGCTGGGCATCCAGGCTTTCGACCAGAAATTCGCCGACAGCCTCCCATACGATGTCCTCGACTCGACCAAGATCATTCCTGAAGAAGTCCTGCCGGTCCGCCTCATCGGCCGCATGGTGCTGGACCGCAACCCTGACAATTTCTTCGCCGAGACCGAACAGGTTGCCTACTGCCCGGCGAATATCGTGCCGGGCGTCGACTTCACCAACGATCCGTTGCTACAAGGCCGGCTGTTCAGCTATCTGGACACGCAGAAAAGCCGGCTGGGGACAGCCAATTTCCATCAGATCCCGATCAATGCACCGAAATGCCCGTTCGCGAATTTCCAGCGCGATGGGCAGATGCAGATGGCCGTACCGAAGGGCAGGGCGAATTACGAGCCGAACAGCCTTGCCGATGCCGGTGAGGAGCCCGGACCGCGCGAATGTCCAGCCACCGGTTTCACGACCTTCGAAGGCCGGCCGGATCACGATGAAGCCGGCGGCAAACTGCGCATCCGTGCCGAACTGTTCGCCGACCATTACAGCCAGGCGCGGCTGTTCTTCCGCTCGCTGACAGCGAACGAGCAGGCGCATGTCGCTTCCTCCTTCACCTTCGAACTGTCAAAGGTCGGGCTCGAGCATGTGCCGCCGCGCATGGTCGGCAACCTGCGCAATGTCGATGAAGAGTTGGCCAAACGTGTGGCCGACGGCATAGGCATTCCGCTGCCGTCCAAGAATGAGGCCGCGCGTCAGCCGATCGACATGAAGCCGAGCCCGGCGCTCAGCATCCAGGGCAATATGAAGGAGACGATAGCCGGGCGTTCGATCGGGATCCTGTATGCGGACGGTTCGGACGGCAAGGTGATCAAATCCCTTGTCGCCGGCATTCAGCAAAAAGGCGGCCGGGCTGTGCTGATCTCCCCAAAGGTCGGCGGTGCGACATTGGCTGACGGCTCGAAGCTGAAGGCCGACGGACAACTGGCCGGCACGCCGTCGCAGACGGTCGACGCGATCGCCGTCGTGCTGTCGGCTAGCGGATGCACGGCTTTGCTGAAGGAAAGCGCTGCGGTGCAGTTCGTGATGGATGCATTCGGCCATCTGAAGGCCATCGGCCATTCGCCCGACGCGATGCCGTTGCTCGATAAAGCCGGAGTGCAACCCGATGAAGGCATCACCGTGCTGGGCGACGCCTTCATCGGAGCGGCCGGAAAGCGGTTTTATGACCGGGAGCCGAAGGTGCGCACGCTGGCTTGAGCGCGCCAATCTTTTATCCCTCGCTCCGAGTAGGAGGACAGGGATGCTAAGGCTCAGTGAGGACAGCGAACTTAGCCTCAGCCGGGTGAGGGGGGCTGTAAGGTGCCGAAGCCCATGCACCCTCATCCGGCTGCAAGCGGCAGAGGGTAATTCCGGGCGTCCTCTGTTATAAAATGCGCAAAGTCTTGAGGGGGAAAACGATGCGCATCCTGATAACGGGCGCAGCCGGAATGATCGGCCGGAAGCTGGCGGAGCAGCTGGCGCAAATAGGCCGGCTCGGCGACCAAGCAATCTCCGTCCTGACGCTGACCGATGTTGTGCCGCCGGTCGTTCCCGCCGGTTTCGCCGGCCTTCTCGAACTCGACACGGCCGACCTCGCGACGCCGGATGAAGCGACAAGGCTGATCGCCGGCCGGCCCGATGTCATCTTCCATACAGCGGGCATCGTGTCCGGCGAGGCGGAGAGCGATTTCAACAAGGGCTACCGGGTCAATCTCGACGGCTCCCGTCTGTTGCTGGCGGCGATCAGGCAGGAGGGGCAGGCCGCACTTTATCGGCCCAGGCTGGTCTTCACGTCTTCGATAGCAGTCTTCGGGGCGCCGTTTCCCGATACAATCGACGACGATTTCCTGACCGCGCCATTGACCAGTTACGGCACCCAAAAGGCGATGGTCGAACTCCTGCTGTCTGACTACACCCGGCGGGGCTTCGTCGATGGTGTGGGGCTCAGGCTCCCGACGATCTGCGTCCGGCCCGGCATCCCGAATAAGGCCGCCTCGGGTTTCTTCTCCAGCATCATTCGCGAACCGCTGGCCGCCCGTGAAGCGGTTCTACCGGTTTCCGGCGACGTTCGCGCCTGGCATGCCAGCCCACGCGCGGCCATCGGTTTTCTGCTCCATGCCGCGACCCTGGACGCGGCTATGTTGGGAGCGCGACGCAATATGAACATGCCCGGTTTGTCGGTCACGGTGGACGAGCAGATCGCGGCGCTGAGGCGGGTCGCGGGCGATGGCGCCGTGCAGTCGATCCGCCGCGAATTCGACCCCACTATCGCGAAGATGGTCGACGGCTGGCCTCAAGCCTTCGACGCGGCGCGCGCACTCGCTCTCGGCTTCCGTGCGGATTCTTCATTCGACGAGATCATCCAGAACCATATCGATGATGAGATGAGTGGCTCGATTGCCAAAGTGGCTGAGGCCACATAGGGTCCGCCATCTTTTGACGGGGAGGGTCATATGAGGGTTTTAGTGGTCGGCGGCGCCGGCATGATCGGCGGCCACGCGGCGTTGCGCTTGCAGAAAAGCGGGCATGCCGTGACCATCGCCGGCCGCAATCCTCCCGAGGCCGGCACCCCGCTGGCGGCGCTGGAGTTCCACCGCCTCGATTATATCAACGACGCGCCACCGGCGCGGTTGAAGGAATTCGACGCGCTTTTGTTCGCTGCGGGCAACGACATCCGCCATGTCCCGAAAGGCGCGGATTTCTTCGCCCATGTGACTCATGCCAACGCTGTGGCTCAGCCGCGCTTCTTCGCCGCCGCGCGCGACGCGGGGGTTGGCACGGCCATCAATATCGGTAGCTTCTACCCGCATGTCGCGCCGGAATTGATGCGGGACAATCTCTACATGCAGTCCCGCCAGGCGGCCCATGATGGCATGCGCGCCTTGGCCGGCGACGGCTTCCGCGTGATCAGCATCGACGCCCCCTTCGTCGTCGGCGCTGTGCCGGGTTTGAAGACGATGTTCGCGTCATATGTGGAATATGCCGAGGGAAAGTTCGCCGGCATCCCGATCTTCACCCCGCCCGGCGGCGTCAATTTCGTCAGCACCGATTCGATTTCCGACTGCGTCGAAACCGTTCTGACTAAGGGCGAGAATGGCAACGCCTACCTTATCGGCGACGAAAATCTCAGCTTCCGGCAATTCTTCGGCGAGTTCTTCAACGGGGTCGGCAAGCCCGTTCCGCCGGCGATCGACCAGGAACACCCGATGCTGCCGGACGGCGCCATTACCTGGGGCCGCGGCAACAATCTGTTCTTCGAGACCGATCCGGCGGAAACCGCACTGCTGAACTATCGGCATAACGATGTGCTGCGCACGGTGCGCGAGGAGATCGTGCCGCAGTTCAAGTCAGCCTAGAGTGGCGCGGAAACCTTCCAACCATGGCTTTCAGTGCCCATATCGCCAAGGCTAGCGTCTTTCCGTTCAACATCCGCGCAGTCACGCGGTAAGGGTCGAAAGGTTGGAAAAATGACCAAGCATTTTGTGGTAACGGCTGCCGTCATCGGTGCGATGGCGTTGACCGCGGGTTTGCCCGCGATGGCGGCGGAAGGGAGCGGGCGGCCTGTTTGCATCCGGTCCTATGACATCGATCATACCGAGACGCCCAACGACAATACGATCCTGTTCTATATGCATGGGCACAAGCTGTTTAAGGCGGATATGGTCAACCGCTGCGTCGGCCTGAGAAACAATACCCGGGGCTTCACTTATCAGCCGACAAATCCCGGGACGGACGAGATCTGTTCCAACCTGCTGACCATTCACCTGAACGATACGGGCCAGGTTTGTTTGGTCGGCGCCATCACGCCAGTCGAGGCGCCAGCCGGAAAGACGTCGCCTTAAGCGCGCCTTTGTCCGCTCTCGATCGCACTGACCGCCCTCTCCATGTTCCTAGCTTTTGGAATTGAACCGACTTCGTCGGCTTAGTATCGCAAAGCTCACCGAGGAGGCTCCGCACCCGATCGTCGTGCGGGTTGTCACCGACCATCGCAACACGCGTTTAATAACCACTTTCACGTGCGAAACCGTCACCCCAGTCCGTCGCCTCCCTAACCAACTCCTCTTCCGCCTCCGCCAACAAATGATCCCGCGCCTCGCCCCAAACACTCTCCCGCCCGATCTCCAGTAAAACAGGCACAGCCAGCGGCGACACCCGCTCAAGCACCTTCAGCGTGATCCGCCCCTTGGCGCGTTGCAGCAGGTCGGCCACACGACGCACGTCGGTCAGGCCGCGGGCGGCGTCGGCCCGGGTGGCGCGCAGCAGGATATGATCCGGCTCATGCCGTTTCAGGACCTCGTAGATCAGGTCCGAGCTGAAGGTTACCTGGCGGCCCGATTTCCGCTTTTCGCCCGGGTGATTGCGTTCGATCAGGCCGGCGATGACGGCGACATTGCGGAAGGTGCGCTTCAGAAGGCTGGAATCCTCCATCCATGCCTCCAGGTCGTCGCCCAGCATGTCCTCGTCGAACAGCGGGGCGATATCGGCCTTGCTGACAGGATTTAGCGACCAGATCCCCAGCACATAATCGGTGGCGACGAAACCCAAAGGCCTCAATCCCATTCGCTCCATCCTGCGGGTCAGCAGCATGCCCAATGTCTGGTGCGCGTTGCGGCCCTCGAAGCAGTAGGCGACGGTGTATTGGCGATCGCCGCGCGGAAAACTTTCGACCAGCAAGCCATGCGGGTCGGGCATCACCGAGGCGCAGCGCTGAAGCTCGAGCCACTCGCGCACGTCGCGCGGCATGTCCGTCCAGGCGGCAGGGTTGGCCAGCATGTCGCGCACGCGCTCCGCCAAATGGGTCGTCAGCGGCAGGCGGCCACCGGCATAAGCAGGGACCTTCGGGTCGCCTGTGCCGCCATCGGTCGCCATCACCTCGGTGTCGTGCAGCCCGACGAATTTCAGCAGCCGGCCGGCGAAGATGAATGTGTCACCAACCACGAGACCGTTGGCGAAATATTCCTCGACCTCGCCCAGTACGCGGCGGCCGAGGCGCACCTTGAGCATGGTCGCCTCGACGATAGTGCCGATATTCATCCGGTACTGCCGCAGCGCATGGGGGCTCGCCAGCGTGTATTCGCCGGTCGCCTCGTCCAGCTTAAGCCGACGGAATCGCTCATAATTGCCCAGAGCATAGCCGCCCGTCGACACGAAGCGGACCGCATCGTCGAAATCGCGGCGAGCGAGCGCGGCATAGGGCGCGGCGCTGGTCACGTCGGCGAACAGTGCATCGGCGGTGAAGGGGCCGGAGCAGGCCATCCCGAGAATGTGCTGTGCCAGCACGTCCAATCCGCCGGCCACGACCGGGTCATTGTCGAAGCTCTTTTCCGCCACCGCGTCAGCGGCGGCGCGGCACTCGAGATATTCGAAGCGGTTGCCGGGCACCAGCAGGGCGCGGCTGGGTTCGTCAAGCCGGTGATTGGCGCGGCCGATGCGCTGGATCAGGCGCGATGCTCCCTTTGGCGCGCCGACCTGGACTACGAGATCGACCGAGCCCCAATCGATGCCGAGATCGAGCGAGGAGGTGGCGACAACGGCGCGAAGTTCCCCGCGCGCCATCGCTGCCTCCACCTTGCGGCGCTGCTCGATCTCCAGCGATCCATGGTGGATGCCGATCGGCAAGTTTTCGGTATTGAAACGCCACAGGCCCTGGAAGCACAATTCCGCCTGGGCACGGGTGTTGACGAAGACGATGCAGGTTTTGACCGCGCGGATGCGCTCGTAAACCTCCTCCATCGCGTGGACAGCCATATGTCCTGCCCAGGGCATGCGCTCGCGCGTCGCCAAGGTTTCGACCGCCGGCTGGGCGCCGTCGCGGCCGCGTATAATCATCACGTCCTTCGGACTGGGCTGGCCGCTTTTGGATAGATAGGCGGCGAGGCGGGGAGGGTCAGCGACCGTCGCCGACAGGCCGACCGCGCGGGCTCGGGGCGTCAGGCGGCGCAACCGCGCCATGCCCAGCGACAGCAGATCGCCGCGCTTGGTCCCGGCGATGGCATGCAGCTCGTCGATGATGATGGTCTTGCAGCCGGCGAAGATGTCGCCGGCATCGGTATTAGACAACATCAGCGCCAGGCTTTCCGGCGTGGTCATCAAGATATGCGGCGGCGTTTTTCGTTGCCGTTCGCGCTTGGCCTGCGGGGTATCGCCGGTACGGGTCTCGGCCCGAATGGGTAGGCGCAGTTCCGCGATCGGCGTTTCCAGGTTGCGCTGGATATCGACCGCAAGTGCCTTCAGCGGCGAGATATAGAGAGTATGCAGGCCCGGCCGGGGCCGTTCGGCCAGATCGACCAGGCTGGGCAGGAATCCGGCCAAGGTCTTGCCGCCGCCTGTCGGCGCGACCAGCAGGGCGTTCTGACCGCGCGCTGCCGCCTCCAGCATCGCCAGCTGATGCGCATGCGGCGTCCAGCCGCGATGGGTGAACCATGCGGCGATATTTGGCGGCAGCAGCTCCGTTTGCTTTGACGGCTCCGGTGGTGTCCAGAAATCGGCCAGGGGCAGGGAACTCATGCCCCCCATATGGGAGAACAAATCGGGTTCGTCACTGGTTGAGTGCCAAAAATCTTCCCGCTGATTGGAGGGAGCGGCGTGGCATGTGATAGCAGCGCCGATGATGACGCGATGCTTTCCAATGGCGTGCTGTGCACAAGGGATTTGCGACCCGGATGTCGGTCATCCGACCTATCCGGAGGATCCTTCCATATTCGCCCAGCGTTTGGCTGTCTATCAGGAGGGTTGCCTGGTGATGGAGATTGCCGGCGTGCCGGTCGGCTACGTCGTCAGTCACCCGGGGATATAAGCCAGGCCGCCGAAGCTTAACAGTCTCCTCAGCGCGCCGCCGCCCCTGCCGACAAGATATTACATTCATGACATCGCGCCGCTGCCGCAAATGCGCGGCATGGGCGGAGCGGACATGGCGATAGAGCAGCGTCTTTTAACCCATGTCATAGCCGGGGCTTCCCCGGAGTTTCTCTCATCGCCGTTAATCATTCGCGCGGCTCCTGGGAGCGGCACGGTTTTCGCACCGTCGCGGTGCCGCGAAGGGGGATTTGTCGAGTTACGACAGCGGGGCAAGGTTCAGGTCGCGGCCATGCTGACGGGCGGCGCCCCAGTCAACGCTTGCTGCAGCGCCTGCGCCAGATCGGAGCGGGTGAAGGGTTTCGTCAGGCATTGCGCGTCCGACAGATCGTAGTTCTGCATTAAATCCTGCGGCGCATAACCCGACATGAAGATGACCCTCAGGTCCGGCCGGTGGCTCCGCGCAGCCTTCGCCAGTGCCGGGCCGCTGATTCCGCCGGGTAGAACAATATCCGTCAGCAGCAGATCGACATCGGGGGCGGCGTTCAGGATCTGGAGCGCCGATGTGCCGTCAGCTGCCGCTAATGTCCGATAGCCCAGCGATGTGATCACGCGAATTTGGAACTCCCGCAACGCTTCATTGTCTTCGACCAAAAGGATCATCTGCTGGGCGCCGGCGATCGGCGCGGGCCTCTCGATCTGAATCGCATCGGCGGGCATGTCGTCCCGCAGCTCGGGCAGATAAAGACTGATTGTCGTGCCTAAACCCTCTTCGCTGTAAATTGTTAGATGCCCGCCGGATTGCTTGATGAACCCAAAAACCATGCTAAGCCCCAACCCGCTGCCTTTCCCGACCGCCTTGGTCGTGAAAAAGGGTTCAGCCGCCCGGTCGAGGACCGCTTTCGGCATTCCGACCCCGGTATCGGTAATCGAAACTTTGACGTAGCGGCCGGGCGCCACTTCGTCATGGTGCCTGCGATAATCCTCATCTAGGACGGCGTTTTCCGCCACGATCGTCAGCTTGCCGCCTGACGGCATTGCATCGCGCGCATTGACGACAAGATTGAGCACCGCGTTCGCCAATTGGCCGGAATCGATCCGCGATCTCCGCAGGTCGGGTGCGATGGTGGTGTGGATCGCGATCGTTTCCTCGATCATGCGTCTAAGCATTTCGATGGTTCGCGACACCAGGGCGCCGACATCCACCGCGGTCGCCATCAGTTGCTGCTGGCGTGAAAAAGCGAGCAATTGGTGGGTTAGGCCCGATCCATGTTCCGCCGCCGTCAAGGCGCCCTGGACGAGCTCCCTTGATGGGGGATCGTTATCGAGACGCTCTCCCAGGAGCTCGAGATTACCCTGGATGACCGCGAGCAGATTGTTGAAATCGTGGGCAACGCCGCCGGTCAATTGGCCCACCGCCTCCATTTTCTGAGCTTGGCGAAGCTTGCGCTCCAGTTCTTTGATAGAGCCGACATCGTGGGCGATGCAGAGCATGCCTGTCGGTTGATCGTTTGCGTCGCGCAGAATGGCGGAGGACATGCGCAACTCGAGCTCGGTCCCGTCGATTGCGACCCGCCGGACCTCGACATCCTTGAAGCCATCTTGCTCGAATGCGGACTTGACGAGGGATTCGGAGGACTGGGCACCCGGCGGCACGCGTCCTGAGGGCAAGTCGCGCCAAGGCTTTCCAATCGCATCGACTGCCGAAATTCCATAGATATTGACGACGGCGGGGTTCCAGATCGTTATGCGTTCATCCGCATCGATAGCCCAGATCGCCACCGGAGCGGATTCGATAATCTTGCCAAGCTTGGCGTTGGCTTGCCGCAGTGCCTCCGCGCTGCTTTGGCGTTCCTCGAAGATTGCCTGTTGCCGCCGACTTTCGATGATGGCTGCGGCGGCAATTTTCTCCTCTGTAATATCGCGCACAGTGACGAGGAGCCGCGATCCCCAGTCGTCCAGAACCGGGGCGATCTGGATGTCGACGGGAAATTCCCCGCCATTCGCACGTAGGGCGAAAAAATCCAGGCCCCTGCCCATAGGCCGGCCTTGTGGGGCGGCGGCGAATATTTTGAGAAACTCCTCGTATCGGGTGCGAAAACGCTCTGGAATCAACACATCCGCTGTCTGGCCTACGAGCAGGTCGCGGGTATAACCGAACATTGTCAGCGTCGAATCATTGACACGAACGACGCGTCCCGCCGTGTCAATGACAATCACAGCGTCGGGGTTGGAGTTGAAGATCGCAACGTCGAACGTGCGCAAATTGGCGGAATGCCGCAGGGCAGATCGCAGAACTCCGACAATCGTAACCTCGGCGATGCCGAATGATATGAAAGAAAGAAGATTGTTGATTTGCACCTGATCTTCAATGTGGAACGAATATCGGGTCGGGATAATGAAATACCAGACCGCGAAAAAAGCTAGGCCGCCGGCCAGCGTACCCGCCCGCATCCCGCAAACCAGTGTTGCGATCATGATCCCAAAAACGGGGAGTAATAGCTGAGAACCCGAAATATCGGGTTCGACCGCAATGCATAGCGCGGTTACGACGGCAACGACGAAACTTGCTAAAACATAGGCGCTGACCGATCCCGGTCGGATGATTGTCAGGCTAAGATATAGGCGTTCAAGAAAAGGCTCGTCATGCATGGGCGTTACATAGCCCGAGCAGCGTCGGCGGCTCCAATTTCGCGTAGCGCCTGCGCCGCCATCGATACGCGCCTGCGGACCCTGGTCGTACGATTGGCAGGTCGATAGGTGGACTTTCAACCCTTAATGATTTCCCCACGGCAACTCCCTATCACAATCAATCCGCAAAGCGGCACGCGACTGTGTGCAGGTCTACCCAATTCCTACATAACGGCAGGCGGGAAACATGACCGCGCACACTATTCGTCAGTCTCCGGTAATACCGATCTCCCACACACCGTTGATTTATGTCAAAATTGAGGTTTTCGACATACGTTCCGACCGCTAGGCTAAAACTAGGTTAAAAGAAGATTAACCTCTCGAATTTAAGTTTGCCTAAACAAAATCTAGGCCACGAAAACCCTTGAAGCAGCTGCCGGCACCCTGGACAGTACGAGATCAATCCCAATACGGACCACACTTCATGACTTCCACCCGTCCAATTGCCGTTTTGAGTGCCATTCCCGAAGAGATTGCTGCGTTCGGCGCGCATCTGGTGGAGAGCAAGCAGGAAACCGTGGCGGGCGTTACGATCCGGCATGGCAGGTTGGATGGCCGCAGGGTCGTGCTGGCGGAATCCGGCGTCGGCAAGGTCAACGGGGCACTGGCGGCGACAATTCTGTTTGACCGGTTCGGGTGCGCGGGGATCATCTTTTCCGGGGTCGCGGGCGGGCTCGACCCGGCGCTCGAGGTCGGCGACCTGGTAATCGGAGCTGAGGTGATCCAGCATGATTACGGCGCGATGGTCCAAGGCGCGCTGGAGGTCTACCGGGCTGGCGCGCTGCCCTTTCCGCAGTTCCGGGGCGATCTCTCCTTCAAGGCAGATCCTAGCCTGATCGAGGCGGCGCGCGTGGTTTTAGCCGATACGCATTTCGGCACTATCCTGACGGGCGATTTTTATCTCGGCTGCGGGATGACGCGGGAGCGTCTGTTCGCTAGCTTCGCCGGCAAAGCGGTCGATATGGAAAGCGGCGCGGTGGCGCAGGTGGCGGAGGCGTTCGGCGCGCCCTGGCTGATCATTCGGGCGCTGTCCGATCTTGCGGGCGAGGACAGCCAGCTTGATTTCCAGGTGTTCGCCGCCCAGGCTGCCAAGAAGGCTGCGGCGGCTGTATTGAAGTCCCTTCCTCTTTTCGACGCGGTGGCGATGTCATGAGCAACGAGCTCCTTCTGATAGAACGTGAGATCCATCTGGCGTTGTGCCGCTTTACGCGCGCCTGCGACCAGCGTGACTGGGCGGCGTTCGAAACCGTACTGGCCCCCGATATCAGCATGGAATTCCCAGGCTTTTTCGCAGTGGAAGGGCGCGATGCCGTCATCGAAAGTATCCGTTCGCACCTGGGTGGCTGTGGGCCCAGCCAGCATCTGATCGGTAATCTGGAGGTCGTCGCCGCCGGAAAATCGGCGGAAAGCCGCTGCTATGCCCGGGCATTTCATCGCGGTCGAGGCGACAAGGCGGACATAACCTTCCAGGCGTTCGGCGAATACGGCGTGCGCTGGCGGCGCTTGGCGGAAGGCTGGCGCGCGGTGGAATGGAAGATGACCGTCCAGACCGAAATGGGCGACCGGTCGGTATTGGGGCCGGGCGATTAAGGTAGGCGATTCGGTAGGTTTCAAGCGGCCGGTAAGTTCGATACCTTGCGCGCAAATCAGGGACCTAGGTCAGGGGAAGTTATGAATTGGGATAGCACGGTCGACGTCTTGGTCGTCGGCTCCGGCAATGGTGGGATGACGGCGGCGCTCTGCTGCTACGAAATGGGGGCGAAGAACGTCCTTGTGATCGAAAAGGGCGATAAATACGGCGGCACCAGCTCCTATTCCGGGGGCGGCATCTGGGTGCCCTGCAGCCATTACACGATCGAGGCCGGAGCCGAGGATACGCTGGTCGAGGCGCGGGAATATTTGACGCACGCAATTCCCGAGGGTTCGGTCGATCCGGCGATGCTTGACACCTATATCGAATCGGGCCCCGAAATGCTGCGCTTCCTGCACGACCGCACGCAGGTGCGCTATGAATCGCTGGCGCATTATCCCGATTATTATTCCGAACTGCCGGGTGCCAAGGTTGGCCATCGCAGCCATGAGCCGACGCCTGTTGATATGAGCCTGCTGGGCGACGAGGCCGAGCATCTGATGCCGGTTCATCCGATGATGCGCTTCCTGGGCCGCATCGGCATCACCCAGGTCGAGGCGCAGCTGCTTTATGTCCAGGCCAAGGGCTGGAAAAGCATGGTCGGCAAGATGCTGCTCAGCTATGCCATCGACATTCCCTGGCGCTTCAAGACCAAGGTCGCGCGGCGTCTCACCTGCGGCAGCGCCGGCGTTGCACGGCTGCGCCTGTCGATGATGGACCGCAATATTCCACTTTGGCGCAAGACCAGGCTCATCGAACTGGTGCGCGAAGAGGGCAGGGTGCTGGGCGCGGTGATCGAGCGCGAAGGCAGGCGCATGACGGTTAGGGCCGAACGCGGTGTGATCCTCGCCGCCGGCGGGTTCGAGCAGAACCAAGCAATGCGCGACAAGTACTTGCCCAAGCCGACGGATACCCATTGGAGCGCTGGGGTCAAGACGAACGAGGGCGACGGCATCAACGCGGGCACGGCGGTCGGCGCGGCGTTCAAGCCGGTCGATGGAGGCTGGTGGTTTCCCGTGCTGTGTGTACCGGGTGAGTCGATTCCCTATCTCGCGATCATGGAGAAATCCTATCCCGGGACAATCTCGGTGAACCGGGAGGGCAAGCGCGTCGCCAATGAATCCATGAACTACATGGCCTATGTGAAGGAAGCCTTCGCCGTCCATTCGCCGGAGCATCCGTCGGCGCCGCTCTACATGATCTTCGACGCCAATTTCCGCGCCAAATACCTGGTCGGGCCGCTGATGAAGCAGTCCTTCCGGCCGGATTTCACGCTGCCGAAGAGTTATTACGAGCAAGGCTTCCTGGCCAAGGCGGACACGCTCGATGGGCTGGCGAAGCAGGCAGGCATCGACCCGCAAGGGCTGAAACGGTCGGTCGAGCTGATGAATAACAGCGCACGCACCGGCAAGGACCCTGAGTTCGGGCGCGGCGATTCGGCCTATGACCGCTATTACGGCGATCCGACGGTCAGCCCGAACCCGTGCCTCGGCCCGATCGTGAAACCACCTTTCTATGCGGTGCGGATGGAGTTGGGCGATTTCGGCACTCAGGGCGGCCTCGAAACCGACACCAATGGGCAGGTGAAGGATACCACCGGCGCGCCCATCCCGGGACTTTACGCCACCGGGAATTGTGCGGCGGCAATCTTGCCGACCTATCCTGGGCCGGGATCGACCCTCGGACCGGCCATGACTTTCGCCTATCGCGCCGCCCGTCACTTGACCGGGGCAAAGCATTAAAATTAGGCGCGTCTTTAGCATTTTCCGTTCGGTCTTTTCTCTATAAGACAGTCCGGTCGCAGCGGCTGGCAGCGCGGGCCATACAAAGGGCCGGCCGGATAAAAGGGATCGAGGAGAACAATGGCGAATGCGATTGCGTGGGATGTCGAGGTCGATGTTCTGATCGTTGGCTCGGGCGCCGCGGCGATGACGGCTGCGGTCGTCGCCCGCAAACACCACGCCGATGCGCTGGTCATCGAAAAAAGCGACCTGTATGGCGGTTCGTCGGCCACTTCCGGCGGCGTGGTCTGGATCCCGGCGACCCGGCAAGCGAAGGAAGCCGGCAGCGACGACACGCCCGAGGATGGCTTTAATTATATCCGCGCCCTGACCGCGCCCGACGTCTCCGACGAGCTGATCTGGGCCTTCGTCAATAACGGCCCCAGGATGCTCGAATGGATGGAGCAGAACAGCGACGTCAAATACGCCACGACTCATTATTGCGACTATCACCCCAACCTGCCGGGCGGAAAGACCGCCTACCGCTCCCATGACGCGATGCCGATCCATGCCAAGGCGTTGGGCAAGGATTTCCTGCGGCAGCGGGCACAGCATCCGGCGGCCCAGTTCTTCGGCAAGATCAACTGGACGGTCGATGAGACCGGCCCTTTGCTGTTCCGGCTGCCGGGCTGGAAGAAAATCGTGTTCCGACTGTTCGCCCGCTATTATCTGGACCTGCCCTGGCGCTTCCGCTCGGCGCGCGACCGCTTCTTGACCCTGGGCAGCGCGCTGGCGGCGCGGCTGAAGCTGTCGATGGACCGGCTCGGCGCGAAATTATGGCTGAAAACAAAATTCCTTGAGCTGGTGACGGAGAATGGCCGTGTCACCGGTGCAATCGTGGAGCGCGAAGGCGTCCGCATGCGGATCGGTGCGCGCCAAGGGGTGCTGCTGGCCGCCGGCGGTTTCGAACGCAATCCCGAGATGCGGTCAAAGTACCTGCCGGTCCCGACGATCTATACCGGAGCACAGCCGCCCAATACCGGCGACGCAATCCGCGGCGCCATGGCTCTCGGCGCACAGACGGCTCGGATGGATTCGGCCTGGTGGGGCGTTTCGCTGGCCATCCCCGGCGAGGACAAAACACGGCTGATGACGTTCGAGCGCGCTTTGCCGGGCTGCATTATGGTGAATCAGGCCGGCAAGCGTTATTTCAACGAGGCCGCGTCCTATCACATCGCCGGCCACGCGATGATCGAGAACAACAAGAGCGGCGCCAGCACCGTGCCATCCTATATATTGTTCGATTCGCAATATCGCCACGACTATCCGATGGGGCCGGTCCTGCCGCTGCTGCCCGACTGGATGTTGTCGTCGAATATCCGCAAGGTGCTGATCAAGGGCAAGACCTGGGACGAGGTTGCCCGCCAGGCCGGCCTACCGGCCGCGGCGCTTAAAGAAACCATCGAAAACTTCAACAAGCATGCGCGCGAGGGCAGGGACCCCGAATTCCTGCGCGGCGATGACCCATACGACTGCTATTACGGTGATCCGAAGGTGAAACCGAACCCGACATTGCGTGCGCTCGATAAGGGACCGTTCTATGCCTTCCCCTGCTATCCGGGAGACATCGGCACCAATGGCGGGCTGGTAACCAACGAGAATGCCCAGGTACTGGACAAGGACGGCAACCCAATCCCCGGCCTCTATGCCGCCGGCAACACCACCGCCAGCGTCATGGGCTATTCCTACCCCGCCGCAGGCGCAACCCTTGGACCGGCAATGACCTTCGGTTTTCTGGCCGCTCGCCACATGGTCGGTGCGAACGACTAAGGGGAAAACGCCTAAGGGCTGTGCGCCGGTCGGATTGTTGGGTTACGCTACGCTAACCCAACTTACGGAGACGGCGCCATGCCGACCGACATCGCGACCAAACGCGCCGCATTTCGCGCATTGCATCAAGAGGGTTGCTTCGTCCTGCCCAACCCATGGGACACGGGCAGCGCGCGACGCTTGGCAGCCCGAGGATTCAAGGCGCTCGCGTCGACCAGCGCAGGCTTTGCCTGGTCGCTCGGCCGCGACGATGGGCAGGTGACGCGGGACGAGCTGCTGGATCATCTGTGGATGCTGAACGCGGCCACCGACCTTCCCGTCAATGCGGATTTCGAGGCCGGCTTCGCCGACGATCCTGAACAGGTGGCGGCGAATGTGAGGCTGGCGGTCGAAACCGGGATTGCCGGCCTGTCGATCGAGGATCGCACTGGGACAGAACTCTATCCGATGCCGATCGCCGTCGAACGGATTCGGGCCTCCCATGCTGCCATCGCCGATGAGCGCGCCGACGTCATGCTGATCGGGCGCAGCGAGGGTTTCCTGATCGGAAACTACGATTTGTCGGCGACGATCAAGCGGCTGGTCGCCTATGCCGAGGCCGGGGCCGACTGCCTTTATGCGCCGGGTGTCATCGATCTTGCCGCCATCACGGAAATTGTCGCGGCGGCCGCGCCCAAGCCGGTGAATGTGCTGCTGATGGGGCCGCAGATGCGCGTCGCCGACCTGGCCGCTGTCGGGGTTCGGCGGGTCAGTGTCGGCGGCGGGTTGGCATATGCCGCCTGGGACGGCTTCGACCGTGCGGTGGATCTGCTGATGCATGAGGGGACTGTTCCTGCGCGGTTTTAACCGCCTGTGGCTGGCCGCGACGCTTGCCGCGAGTTGCGCGACGGCGGGAAGCCTGCCGGGAAATGGCTGGAGCCTCTACCAAACCCCAACCTCCGGCCCTGCTCAGGCGATCGGCGAGCCTGCCAACGGCTGTCTGGTCGGAGCTGCGAAACTGCCGCTCGACGGACCAGGCTATGAGGTCATCAGGCTGAGCCGGCGCCGGTATTTCGGCCATGGCGATACCATCGATTTCGTCGAAGCGCTGGGGCGCGTGGCGCAGGCGGCCGGCTTGCCGCAATTCTATGTCGGCGACGTGGCGCAGCCGCGCGGCGGGCCGCTGCCTTTCGGTCATGCCAGCCATCAAACCGGACTCGATGTCGATATCTGGTTTACACTGGATACTAAGCCCGGATTGCCGGAGTCGCAGCGGGAGGAGCCGGAACTGCCGTCGATGGTCTTGCCGAATGCAGCCGTCGATCCCGCCCATTTCGGCCGGCGACAGGTGATGCTGCTGCGGCTGGCGGCGGCTGACCCTCGCGTGGACCGGATCTTCGTCAACCCGGTCATCAAGCTGGCGTTATGCCGCGGTTTCGGGGGCGCTACCGATAGCGGGACCGAGTGGTTGCGCAGGTTACGTCCCTGGTGGGGCCATGACGACCATTTCCATGTCCGGCTGCGCTGTCCCGAAGGTTCGACGGCTTGCGAGCCACAGGCCGCCATCCCGGCCGGCGATGGCTGCGACGCCGCGCTGGAAGATTGGACCCACCACCTGACACCCCCCAAGCGGACGGGAGCGTCTGCGCCGCCGCGGAAGCTGCCGGCAACCTGTCAGGCATTGCTGACTCAACGCTAAGGGAGAAAACCATGCCGAGCGTCGTCACATATGAAATTCACGTCGACCTGCCGCGTGCACGGGTGTGGGAGGGTTTGCGCGACCTTTCGCGCGCGCCTTTCTATGTGCCCAACCTGACCGGCGTGGAATTCACCACCGCCCAGCATGAAGGGGTGGGCACCAGCCGCCGGGTCTTTCAGAAGAACGGCAAGTCGCTGGATGAGACGGTCGTATCGTGGAATGACGGATTTGGCTTCACCTTGCGCCTGCATAATGACGACAAGCCGCCGGCGCCGTTCAAGCAAGGCTGGTTCGATTATCGTATTGCCGAAGCGCCCGATGGCGGCACTTTGTTCAAGCCGTCGCTGACCTATGAGATGCCGTGGGGGCCATTGGGGAAGCTGCTGGATTTGCTAATGGTCAAACGCTTCGCACAAAGCAGCACGCGGCAGGTGGCTGAGAACTTCAAGCGCTACTACGAGACCGGCGAGATCACCAATTCCGCCTATAAGCCATAGAGCTCGCGCCTAGTTAGCGCTTTCCACGGCGCTGCTTTCGAGGCCCAGGCTGCCGGCGGTGTTGGCAATGGCGGACAGGCAGGTCTCCGCCCGGTCGGGCGGTAGAGATACAGCAAAGCGGGTGACATAGCGGCCGCCTTCGGCAGCGGGCAGCTTTTGCGCGTCGAGCCGGACGATATTGGCGCCAAACTGTGCGAAGATTTCCGACAGCCGGGCAATCAGCCCGAGCTGGTCACCGCCGCCGACCTCGATCCGATGGGTGATGCGGACGGCGGGCCCCGGTGTCGGGTCGAAGACGAAAGGTGCAACCCGCAGTTCCGCGCCCTCCAGTTCCGGCAGCCGCGCCAGCCCCTGCTCTATATCGTTAACGCCGACCCCATCGGGCAGCTCGCAGACCGAACTGAATTCGGCGCCCGAACCGTACACGGCGAAGGTGGTGTCGCGCAGATTGACCCCGACGGAAAACAGGAAATCGGCGACCGACGATACCAGCCCGACACGGTCGAGGCAGAGAATCGAGACAAGGGCGACGATGGGCATATTGCTGTCCTATAAAAACCCAGGAACGCTATCTTGGCATGCGCTTCGCGCTGGGGTAAGGCAATTTCCATGTGGTGTCTGCCAGATTGATATTGCGCAGGAAACTCCGCTCTATTCGCCGCATTCAACCGCCGCTACAAAGGCGGAATATAAAAACGCGTAGGAGAGGGAAGGTTATGGCGTCATCGGCCGAGGAGCTTAGCGTCGACGTTCTTGTTATCGGATCAGGGGCGGGGGCCATGACGGCGGCGTTGGCGAGCGCTAAGGCGGGCCTGGAGACCCTGATCGTCGAAAAGGCCGATGTTTATGGCGGCACTTCGGCAACATCCGGTGGCGGGCTGTGGATCACCTGCAATCACCTGATGCCCGGTGTCGGAATCGAGGATAATCCAGACGATGCCATCGCCTACCTGACAGCGCTGACCGGCAATGACGTGCCGCCCGCCAATGTGGCGTCCTTTGCCCGGAACGGCGCGCGGATGCTGGGCTGGATCATGGAAAACAGCCATGTCCAATTCATCGCGATGCCGGAATATGCCGATTATTATCAGCATATCCCGGGCGCCCGGCCTGGAGCCCGATCGATCGACCCGCTGCCCTACGATGCACGCGAATTGGGCGACGATTTCCTGAACATGAATATGCCGCATCGGCAGGTGCGGGTGCTGGGGCTGATGGGCTATAGCAATATCGAGGGTGCGATTCTGCTCAGCAAGTCGCCCGGGTGGTTCAAGTTGCTGGTCAGGCTCGCCTGGCAATATTTCTCCGACATTCCCTGGCGGTTCCGGTCCCGCCGGTCGCGCCGTCTCACCATGGGCAATGCGCTGATCGGCCGGTTGCGCAAAAGCCTTCTCGACCTACACGTGCCGATCTGGCTGAACTGCCCGGCTGGCGATCTGTTGGTCGAGAACGACAGCGTGGTCGGCGTTCGGGCCAAGCGCGAGGGCAAAGATATCACGATCCGCGCGAGGCGGGGCGTGGTGCTGGCATCCGGCGGGTTCGAGCATAACCAGAAGCTGCGTGAGCTTCACCTGCCCAAGCCGACAAGCACCCGCTGGTCGGCGGCCAGCCCGGCCAATACCGGCGACATGCTGGTGGCCGGCCAGGCGATCGGCGCGCGCACCGCTTTGCTGGACGAGGCCTGGTGGGGCCCGACCATGGTCATCGATGGGGAGGACAGGGCGCGGGCACTGTTCACCGAACGCTCGATGCCTGGTGCGATCGTCGTCAACACGGCGGCGCAGCGCTTTTTCAATGAATCGGTCGCCTATACGACGGCGGTTCAGGCCATGTATCAGCGCGGCAATCTGCCGTCCTTCCTGATCTTCGACCAACGCTATAGGAGCAATTATCCGTTCGGTCCCTTGCTGCCGGCTGAGATGCATCTGAACTGGCTGCAGCCGCGGCATATCCGCAAAGACCTGCTGAAATCAGCACCGACGATCGAGGCGCTGGCCGGCAAGTTGGGGCTCGACCCGGTCGCTCTCGCCACTACGGTCGCGCGGTTCAACGGCTTCGCGGCAACGGGTAAGGACGAGGACTTCAGTCGCGGTGAGAACAGCTACGACCTGATCTACGGTGACATTCGGATCAGGCCCAATCCCTGCCTGGCGCCACTTGCAGAGCCGCCATTTTATGCCCTGCAAATCCATCCCGGGGACATCGGCACCAAGGGCGGGCTGCTGACTAACGAGAATGCCCAGGTGATCGGTCAGGGCGGCCAGCCGATCGCTGGGCTTTATGCGATCGGCAACTGTTCGGCCTCGGTGATGGGGCGTTACTACCCAGGCGCCGGCGCCACGCTAGGGCCGGCCATGACCTTCGGATTCCTGGCCGCCGAGCATATCGCCGGGCGCTCGTTAGACTAAAAAACCCTCCACCGCAAAGCGGGAGTTGGAGCCGCCCGCGAAGCGGGAGGGTGAGGCTGCATATGCAAGTAGGCGCGAGATCAAAGCCCTGAGCAACCCGCTTTTTCCCTGACGTTTTAATCCGGCTACATCCCTGACAGTTGATCGGCGGTTTGATGGGTCGTTTTGGAGCCGCTCCAAAACGGGCGACTTTTCCGGAGTATTGATCGATGGGGACGAGTGGAGCATCGGCGAAGCTGTGCGGAAATACGAGGCGTTGGCGGAGACCGGTGCGGCGTGTGGGTATCAGTTGGTGGAACTGCCGCGCGGGCCGGTCGAGGCGCGAACAAAGATGGTGCTTTCAACCATTTCGGACGATTGATTCGCACTTGTCATTCTGCCTTGCTGCCTGCTGACCGGCAGCGAAAAGCTTACCGCTTGGTTGGCTCTGGATTTCATCTATTGTTTCGGCAGTGAATAAGATATGAATCGCGGTTCATCAAAGAAACGGGCCAAAATTGGGGAAGTCATGCTGTATCGGACTCTCGTTGCGACCTGCGCCTTAGCGGCGCTATCGACCGGCATTCAGGTGCGGGCGGAAAGCGGAAAGGCCCCCCTCGCTAAGTTCGAACAGGCCGGCAAGGAATGGTCGCTGCATGGCGGCTCGACCGGCAATACGCGCTATTCCACTCTCGACCAGATCAATGCCGGCAATGTGAAAAGCTTGGGCGCCGCCTGGAATTTCGACCTGAAGGAAGAACAGTCCAAGGGCCCGCCGGTGGTGGCCGATGGGATAATGTTCATCGCGGCGGCGGGCGGGCATGTGACCGCGCTCGACGCGGTAACCGGGGCGGTCAAATGGAGCTATCTGCCGACCGGGCCGGGTATTGATGCGCGCAATCGCGGACTCGCTGTGGGCGGCGGCAAGGTCTATTTCGGGTTAACCGACGGCAGCGTGTCGGCGGTCGATGAAAAGACCGGCGCCTTCGCCTGGACCACCTATATCGGCGATGGTCCGGCGCGGTTCGGCATGTTCGTTTCGGCGGCGCCGACCTATGCGGACGGCAAGGTGCTGGTCGGTCTGGCCAGCGGCGACGCCGGCATCAAGGGACGCTTTGTGGCGCTGGACGCCAAGACCGGCAAGCTGGTGTGGCAGTTCAACACCATCCCGCTGCCGGGTGAGGCCGGTCACGACACCTGGCCCGTCGATAACGACTCCTGGAAGAATGGCGGGGCGGGGGTGTGGATGATCCCCTCGGTCGATCCCGAACTGGGCATGGTCTATTTCGGAACCAGTAACGCCTCGCCCCAATATGGCGGCGAGGTTCGGCCCGGTAACAATCTATATACCGCCACTGCCGTTGCGCTGGACCTCAAGACCGGCAAGGAGAAATGGCACTTCCAGGCCCTGCACCACGACATCTGGGAGGGCGACCTCGGCACACCGCTGGTGCTGTACGATCAAAAATTCGACGGCAAGATGCGCAAGGCGATCGCCGTGCTGCGCACCGATGGCGAGTTGTTCGTGCTGGACCGCGCGACCGGCAAGCCAATCATTCCGGTCGAGGAGCGGCCGGTCAAACAGGACAAGCGATTGGCCACCGCGCCGACCCAGCCTTATTCGGTCGGCACCGACAAGGTCGGCCCGAATTGCGTCGAGCCCGATCTGATCCCCGCCGGCTTCAAGGCCGGATGTTACTGGGATCCGGTCAATTTCGACCAGCCGAACCTGGTGTTCCCGACCTCAACCCGCTTCGCGCCGATGTCCTACAGCCCGAAGACCGGGCTCATCTATGTCACCGGCATGTCGGGCGGCCATTGGATCCGGCGGGGCGAAGATCCTTATTTCTTCACCCTGCCTAGCGTGCCTGGCATGAAGAGCTATGGCCTGATGGTGGCGCTGGACAGCCGGACATCCAAGATCGTCTGGCAGAAGAAGACGCCCTATCCGATCGCCTTCGGCAGCGGTACAACGGCGACCGCGGGCAACCTGCTGTTCCACGGCGAGCCCGACGGACAGTTCCAGGCCTATGACGCCAAGACCGGCGACATCGCATGGCAGTTCCAGACCGGCGGCGCCGCGACGGCTCCGGCTATCGCCTACGAGGTTGGCGGCGAGCAATATGTCGCGATCACCGCGACCAACAAGGTGTGGAGCTTCGCGCTTGGCGGCAGGGTGGCCGCGGCTGCGAACCCGCCCATGCCCGAGACCGAAAGCGAGTTCGCCGGGCGCATCGTCTCGACCGACCATGTGGCGATGTCCGCGACGGTCAAAAGCATCGGGGTGATCAAGAACGCCGAATTCACAGACGAATATGTCTTCCAGCCGATGCGCATCAAAGTAAAGGCCGGAACCACGGTCACCTGGACCAACGACGGCAAGGAGGCACATTCCGCCTCGTCCCAGGACGGCTCTTGGTCGACCGGTGAGGTGGCGCCGGGCAAGATCGCGACGGTGAAGTTCGATAGACCCGGCACCTACACCTATATCTGCAAGGACCACATGTGGAGCTACGGCGAAATCGTGGTGGAGTGATTTCAATTGCGTTCCCCGGCATGATCGGTCGCCACCGAAAGGTCACATCCCAGGCATTGGGCATCGCGATACAGTCCTGGTAACAGGAGGGCAACGATGATCGAGGAACTCGACGTCACCGAAGTTGTGAGGGCCGTGGAACTGGTCAGGGAAACCTACCGGACCTCCATGCTACGTTTTTCGGGATGGGAAAGGCCGCCGAACAGCGGCGACGAGTTGGGTGAGGCGATCAATCAGCTCCAATTCAGGGAGTGAGCCGCCGGTCGTCAATATGCGTAGAAGCATGACGACAGTCAGCACGTGAGATGAATCTCACGGGCTGATGTTCATTGGCTCTCGTTTCAGGCGACCTTGCGCGGCGAGAGCAGGTCTTCAAGGTCGAGGCGGCGGAACAGCTCCGCCCGGACCCGGTCGGCGACGCGGTTGACGATCCCGCAGCCATCCTCCGACGGGTCGATATGGGTGCGGATCGGTCGCATCCCGAACGGCATATCCACAACCTCGAGGATCGCCTCGGCCACCGTAACGGTATCGGCGTCGGCGGGTTCCAGCGAGGCCAGTCTCTTCAGACTCTGCTCTGGCAGGCCGGCATCGGGGCCCTTGTCATATTCCTCGGGCCGCCTCGTATCGGCCGGCTTGCCCGCATTGGCGAAGTAATTGCTGCCCTTGGTGAAGGCGCCCGGCACGATCATCGAGCTCTCAATCCCCAACGGGTCAGCTCGCTGGCATAGGAGATGGCGAGCGAATGCATTGCCGGCTTGGCAGCGAAATAGGGCGATTGGTATGGCGGCGTAGCACCGCGGGCGCTGCTCGATGACACCCAGACCACCAGCCCGCCCTTGCTTGCGCAACTGCGGCAGGGACGCCCGGTTCACGCGCTGGTTACTCAGCGCATTGATGTCGAATAGCGGGGCGAACTGTTCCGGGGTGAAAGCCTCGGCAGGGCCGAGCGACAACTGCCCGCCATTATGGACCTCGACATCCAAGCGGCCATTGTCGGCGACGATCCTGGCGATGCCGGCTTCGACTAATATATCCGAGGCGACGTCGGACTCGCCAAATGGCAGTGGACGATGGGGCGAAAGGGGCGGGGTTCGCGCATTTGCGCCCGCGCAGGCGACGCCCTATGCCCGCTGCGATGTCTGGATGGAGCTGCGGTTATACGCCGGTCGCAACCTCACCCCAGCCGCCGCTTCAACTCCATCACCCAATTCAAGAACCCGTCGATCTCCTTCGTCTCTTTACAAAAGGAGATCAGCAGGGGGCTCAGCGTTGTCGCGCCCGCCTTGGCCCATTGCACGGCCGCTTCGGCGCTGGCAGCGTAGTCGATGGTGTCGTCGATCTTGCGGATCGGGGCGAACTGGATTTCGATTTCCAGAGTCTCCGGATCGCGGCCATGGGCGGCTGTGATGCTTTTCAGGGCCGCCACGCGCTCCGCGAACTCACCGAGGCCGGCCGGGTTAACCGCCCAGCCGTCGCCGACCCGGGCGATGCGTTCGAAATTGCGGTCGGTCGGCGCGAAGCCCAGCAGCAGGGGCAGGCGCGCGCCCTGGACCGGGAAGGGCAAGGCGTGGAAATCGTCGAAATTGATCTGCTTGCCATGGAAGCTGGCGGGCGCCCCGCCCCACAAAGCGCGGCAGGCCAGCACCAGCTCCTCAAGATAGCCGAAGCGACCCTCGAACGGGATGTTGTTGGCGTCGAACTCCGCCTTCTGCCAGCCGACGCCCAGGCACATGGTCACGCGCCCGCCCGACAGCACGTCCAATGTCGCTAGCTGCTTGGCGAGCAGCAAAGGCGGGCGCAGCGGGGCCACGAGCACGAACACCGACAGCCGGGCGTGCTTGGTCACCGCTGCGACGGCGGAGAGGAACGAGATCGGCTCGATCCAGGGCTGCTCCAGCCCATATGGAAAGCCGTGGGTACGCCTGCGCTCCGCATGTACGGCGGCATTGAAGCCCAGATGGTCGCAGGTGCTGATCAGATCGACGCCCATGCGGTCGGCCTTGGTGACCGTTTCCAGAACCGGGCCCAGCGCGCCATCGAACAGGCCTTCCGCGCCCATGAAATTCAATCCAACCTTCACCCGAATCTCCCGTATGATGACTTCTGGTTATGGTTTAGCAGCATGATGCTCGCCGATGCTACACTGCGGTTCGTCGAAATGCGCTTGGACATTGCGCGGAGAAAGAGATTATCGTCCGCCCTCCGATCCTGATGCCCTAAGGATAATCCTTCATGCATTCTCGCGTTTCTCGCCTGCTTCCCGGCGCCGCTGTCGCGCTTTCCTGTCTTGCCGGTCCCGCCATTGCCGGCCCGGCCGAGATGTCCAAGCCGCTCGACCCCGCCAGTTTCAATAAGACCGCGGAGGCGTGTCAGGATTTCTATAAATTCGCGACCGGCGGCTGGACCGCGGCGCATCCGATTCCCGCGCATCTGTCGCGCTGGGGCTCGTTCGACCAGCTGTCGGAGAACAATCTTTCCAATATGCATGAGCTGTTGGACAAGCTCGTCGCGACACCGGACAAAAGCGACCCGGATTTCATGCGTGTCACCAACTATTACAAAGCCTGCATGGACGAGGACCGGGTCGAGAAGGAAGGCGACGCTTGGCTCCAGGAGCAGCTGAAACCGATTGACGCGCTGGCGGACCGGCCGGCCATCCTGACGGAAATCGCCAAGCTGCAGGCTGCCGGTATCCCGGTATTCTTCAGCTTCGGCTCCACCCCTGACGGACTGGACAGCGATCATGAGAATGCCGGCGTCGGTCAGGGTGGCCTGTCGCTGCCGAACCGCGATTACTACACACGCACGGACGACAAGGCGAAGATGATCCGCGAAAAACTGGTCTCCCACATCGCCAAGATGTTCGCGCTGGCGGGTGAAGACGCCATGAAAGCCGATACCGATGCGAAGTCGGTGATGGATATCGAGATGCAGTTGGCTTTCGCCTCGCGCACGCCGATCGAGCTGCGCGACCCACTCAAGAACTACAATCTGATGCCGGTGTCGGCCTTGCAGGGTCTGTCGCCCGATTTCGACTGGACCGGTTTCATGAAGGCGGTCGATTCACCCTCCGTCGACAAGGTCGATGTCGGCCAGCCCGATTTCGTGAGGGGCCTGGGGCCGGTGCTGGCGAAGACAGATCCGGCGGCGCTCAAGGCGTATCTGCGCTGGAACGTTATCGGCAGCGGCGGTAACGCCCTTCCCAAGAGGTTTGTCGACGAGCAGTTCGAATTCACCAAGCTGCTCAGCGGCGCGAAGGAACAGCGCCCACGTTGGCAGCGCTGCGTGCGCGCGGTGAAAAGCGCCATGCCCGATGCGGTCGGAAAGGTGTTCGTCAAGAATCTGGTTCCCGCCGGGACCAAGGAACGCATGGTCGCGCTCGTCCATAATGTGCGCCAGACTTTGCGCGAAGATATCCAGGACCTGGACTGGATGGGCCCGCCGACCAAGAAGCTGGCGACAGCGAAGCTCGATAAGATGACGGAGCATATCGCCTATCCGGACAAGCCGATCGACTATTCCGCTCTTAAGGTCGCCGATAACGCGCTGTATGGCGACGTGGTCCGCGCGGCGATGAAGTTCGAACAGCATCGCGACCTGAAGAAGATCGGCAAGCCGACCGACCACAACGAGTGGCATATGTCGGCGATGGAGACGAACGCCTATTATGAGCCGTCCGACAACAGCATCACCTTCCCGGCGGGCATATTGTTCGCGCCATTCTTCGATGTGAAGGCCGACGACGCGGTGAATTACGGCGGCATCGGAGTCGTCATCGGCCATGAAATGACCCATGGCTTCGACGATCAAGGCCGCAATTACGATGCCAAGGGCAATTTGAAAGATTGGTGGACCAAGGAAGACTCCGACAAATTCGACGCGCGGGGCAAATGCATCGCCGACGAATATGACGGCTTCGTCGCGGTCGACGATGTGCATGAGCAGGGCAAGCTGGAAGAGGGCGAAGCGATCGCCGACCTCGGCGGCATCGTTATCGCCCATCGCGCCTTCCTGAAGACGCCGGAAGCCAAGGCCCACAAGTCGATCGACGGGCTGACGCCGGATCAGCGTTTTTACGCTAGTTTCGCTCAGATCTGGTCACAGAATATCCGCCCCGAGGAAGCGCGCAACCGCGCCATGTCCGACCCACACCCGCTGGCGAATTTCCGCGTCATCGGCACGGTCGGCAACGTCCCGGGTTTTGCCACTGCCTATCAATGCGGCCCGACGAGCCCGATGGTGCGGAAGGAAATCTGCAAAATCTGGTAAGGGGGCAGGACGCGCAATCGTAGCAAACAATAGCGCGTCCTCCCCGTAAAAATCGTCGATCATCCGGCGCTGCGCCTCCGCCAGGTCGCGCCAACTGCCGGAAGTCAGTTTGACGATATGGCCGCGATGAATTTGCGTCGTCGCCACCAGGCGTCGGCCGGATTGTCGCAACTTTTCATCAACTTGGGGGAAAAAGTTAAACTCGCGGCGTAGCACGCTGCCAATGTCGTATTTGCGGCTTAAAGAACCGCCTTAGCGGGCCGCGTCCCAGATCTGACGCACACCTACAACCATATACTCGACCGCGACCGCCGCCAGCAGGATCCCGAGCAGGCGAGTCGTAATGGCGACCAGGGTCGGGCCGATGACCCGCCCCAGCCGCTCGGCGACCAGGAAGGTCACCAGCGTGATCGCGAGAACCGCGAGCATCGCGACAAGCACAATACCTTGTTCGATCATGTCGCCCTTATGACGGCTGGTCAGTAGCAGGGCGGAGGTGATCGCGCCCGGCCCGGCGATCAGCGGAATGCCGAGCGGAAAGATCGCGACATCGTCCTTCGGCGGCTCGTCCGCTACGTTCTCGGCGGTTTCCCTGCGGCGCTCATGCCGGTGCTGGAACATCATCTCAATCGCCAGCATGAACAGCATCGCGCCGCCCGCGGCGCGGAAAGCGGGCAGCGAGATGCCCAACGCGCCCAGCAAACGCTCACCGCCGATCGAGAACAGCACCAATATGCCGCTGCCCACTGTGATGCCACGAATCGCCAGCCGGCGCTTGTCGTGTGGTGTCATCCGGACGGCGAGACCGTTGAAAATGCCGATCAGCCCGATCGGATCGATGATCACGAAAAAGGTGATGAAGCTGTTGATCGCCAAGTCGATGAGCGGTTGGATCGGCGACATGCTTATTGGTCTCAGCGGTTACGCCAGCCGCATGCGGCCAGTGCTTCCACCATATGCGGCGGCGGCGGCGCGGTCACAGCAATAGAATCCTTGGTGGGATAGAGCGGCACTGTGACGCCGCGCGAATGCAGGTTGAGGTCCATGCCGTCGACGGGGCGTCCATAGATCGTGTCGCCCACGATCGGACAGCCGATCGCGATGGCATGGACTCGGATCTGGTGGGTCCGTCCGGTGCGCGGGCGGAATTCGATCCAGCTCAACGGGCCGGCGGTTCCCATCACCTCATAGTCGGTGACTGCCGATTGCCCGGCGGGGTCGGGGAACATCCGCCAGTGATGCTTGCGGGCGACCTTGAGCAGTGGCACCTCGATCCGCCCGGACGTCTCGCTCGGCGTTCCTTCGACAATCGCCCAATAGGTTTTCTCGACCTTGCCGTTCTGGAACAGCCGGCCCAGCCGCGCCAGCGCCTTGCGGTGACGGCCCAGTATCAGGCAGCCGCTGGTGTCGCGGTCCAACCGGTGGGCCAAAGCGGGCAGGCGTGGCAGGCCGAAAGTCAGTGGTGAGAAATACTGCTCCAGGTTCTGGCCGCCGCCCGGGCCGGCATGAACCGGCATGCCGGCCGGCTTGTCGATCACCAGCATCATGGCGTCGCGGAACAAAATCCGGCCCAGCAGGAAATCGGGCGGGTACGTTGCGGCGTTGACGGTTCGGGCTGGGATGGGAGGCACGCGGAACCTCTATGCGCGCTTTCCGAATATGACAAGCAGCCAATTAATATCGAAAGGCACCGTTGCGCACGGACGCTTCGTATGTCCTAATCGCCGCCTCCAGTGACCGCCCAAGGCGGCGCAAGCAGGGAATGGGGAAGCGTCATGGTTGCCGTATCCGAAAATAGTGAGTCGTTGCTTTTCCGCGTGCTGCGCATGCTGGTGCTGCTGTCGGCGCCTGTCCTTGCGGGCGCGGTGCAACTGGCGGTCATTCCGGCGCAGACTGGCATGGCGGCCTATTTGACCGCCCAGGGCGGGGACGGCACGCTGCTGGCCCAGAACATCATGACGATCGCCGCGCTTGCCATGGCATTCGGCGCGCCGGTGATCGGATGGCTTGCCGGCCGCTTCGGCAAACGCAACACGCTGCTGGCTTCGATGCTGGTTTATGGCATGGCCGGCCTGGTCGGGGCCTTTGCATCCGATCTCTTTAGTCTTTTCGCATCGCGGCTGCTGCTGGGCATTGCTTCCGCCGGCTACGTCACCGTCGCGGTCTCGTTGATCGGCGATTACTATGTCGGTGAGGGTGCGCGCGACCGGCTGCTCGGCTGGTTTGCTATCGTCGGTGGCGGCGGATCGCTGGCCGTTCTGTATGTGTGCGGTCAATTGGCGAAAGCGGGCGGTTGGCATGCGCCTTTCGCCCTCTATGCCGTCGCCTTGCCCTTGTTCGTGCTGGCGTTGTTCGTCATTACCGATGTGCGCCGCGCTGTGGCCGGCGAGACGGTTGCGTCGGTATCGGACTCCATCTGGGGCGCCTGGGGCATTTATGTGCTGATCATCCTGATCAGCATCAGCATGTATGCGGTGACCATTCAAGGGACCTACCTGATGAATGAGGAGGGGATCACGGATCCCTCGACCCAATCGAACGTGCTGCTGCTCTCCACCATCGGGAGCATGGCCGGGGCCTATCTGTTCCGGTTCGTCCGGCCTGGCCTCGGTTTTTACCTCACCCTGGCTTTGACCTGGGCCGCGCTGGCACTGGGCAATATCGGCTTCGCCTCGACATTGAACGTCTATCTCCTGGCGGGCTGCGCCGCGCTGGTCGGCGCGGGCAGCGGGTTGATGCAGCCGTTGACCCAGAGCACCATCCTCAACATGGTCACGCCGGCCGCCAGCGCCCGGGCGATGGGCATGGCGCTCGGCTGCATCTTCGCGGGCCAGTTTGTCCACCCATTCGTGGTCACGCCGCTCCGCACCGCATTCGGGTTGCACAATGCGTTCCTGATTCTGGGCGCAGCCTCGCTGCTGGCCGCGGTGATAGCCGGGTTCTGGCGGTTAGTGGGCCCGCGGCGCGCGGTCGCCTGATCGCGCAGTGAGACCCCGCTTTGAGATACTCGCTCTGGTAAAGCGGAACGTGCGATATAAACTTTAGAATACATCGCATTTTTCGAGAGTATCGTTCATGGACTACGTCAATCTGGGCTCGACTGGCCTCAAGGTGTCACGGCTGTGCCTCGGATGCATGACCTATGGCGCCAAAAGCTGGCGCGAATGGGTGCTGGAGGAGGAGGACGCTAAGCCTTTCATCAAGCAGGCATTGGATGCCGGCATCAATTTCTTCGATACCGCTGACATGTATTCACTGGGCGTCAGCGAGGAGATCCTTGGCCGTGCGCTGAAGGAATTCGGCGCCGCTCGCAACCAAACAGTGATCGCCACCAAACTGCTCAGTCCGATGAGCGACGATCCCAACGATCGCGGTTTGTCGCGCAAGCACATCATGCACTCGATCGACAACAGCCTGCGCCGCCTGGGCACCGACTATATCGACCTCTACCAGATCCACCGGTTTGACTATGAAACGCCGATCGAGGAAACGCTCGAGGCGCTGACCGATGTCATCAAGGCGGGCAAAGTGCTCTATATCGGCGCCTCGTCGATGCATGCCTGGCAATTCGCGAAGATGCTGTACGTGGCCGACCAGATGGGCTTCAGCCGCTTCGTGTCGATGCAGAACCATTACAACCTGATGTACCGGGAGGAGGAACGGGAGATGATCCCGCTCTGTCAGGATCAGGGAATCGGGCTGATCCCGTGGAGCCCGCTGGCGCGCGGCCAACTCGCCGGCAACACGCGCAGCATCACAACACGCAACAAGACCGACGACTTCAGCAAGCGCATGTACACCCATCCGGCCGACGATAAGGTCATCGACCGCGTCGCCGAGGTGGCGGCCGGACACGGTGTGCCGCCGGCTCAGGTGGCGCTGGCCTGGATGCTGTCCAAGCCGTACATCACCGCACCGATCATCGGCGCCTCAAAGCCGCATCACCTTGCCGACGCGATCGCCGCCCTCGGCCTGTCGCTGGAGGTGGACGAGATCAAGCGGCTGGAGGAAGTCTATGAACCCCACGCGGTCCTGGGGCACAGCTGAACCATGGTCGCGCCAGATGAAAACGACGATGTGCTGAGGGTCCTGGACCACGCCGCCGAATGGTTAGACGATGGTCAGGCCGTGGCGTTGGCGACCGTCGTGCAGACTTGGGGCTCGTCGCCGCGCCCGGTCGGTTCGCAGATGGCGATCGCCGGCGACGGCCGCTTCGAGGGGTCGGTCAGCGGCGGCTGCGTCGAGGGCGCGGTGGTCGAGGCCGGGCAGGAGGCGATGGCGGACGGCAAGTCGCGCCTGCTGACTTTCGGCGTGAGCGACAGCGACGCCTGGGCTGTTGGTCTCGCCTGCGGCGGAACCGTCAGGATTTATGTCGAGCCGGTGACGTCCGCATGAAGCGGGATGTGTTGGACAGGCTCCGCGCCGCCCGGCGCGAGCGGCGCAGCGTCGCGCTGGTGACGGAATTGGGCACGGGCGTGCAGCGTTTGGCCGAAGCGGGTGCTGGTCGGACGCGCGTCGAGCCGGCCGGCAATGACGAGGTCTTCACCCATGTCTTCCAGCCCACCCCCAGGCTGATCTTAGTGGGGGCGGTCCATATCGCGCAGAAGCTGGTGCCGATAGCGCGACTGGCCGGGTTCGCCGTCGATGTCGTCGATCCGCGCATTGCTTTCGCCACCACCGAGCGCTTTCCCGATGTCGGCTTGGCCCACGACTGGCCGGACAAGGCAGTGGCCGCTCTATCGCCTGATTCCGCGACCGCGGTCGTGACCCTGACACACGACCCCAAGCTGGACGATCCCGGGCTGATCGTCGCGCTGCGCTCCCGAGCCTTTTACGTCGGCGCGCTCGGCAGCCGGAAAACCCATGGACGGCGGATCGAGCGGCTGACCGCCGAGGGTTTCGACGATGCGGCACTAGCCCGCATCCGTGCGCCTGTCGGCCTGCCCATCGGGGCGATCTCGCCGGGTGAGATCGCGGTGTCGATCATGGCCGACATCATTGCCGTCCGCCATGGGCGCGCATTGCAGGCAGCCGCGGCTTGAGGTTCGGGAAGATGCCGCTGGCGATGGCGGGTGGCGGCATTCTGGCCCACTCGGTGCGGCGCGATCGCCTGGTTTTCCGCAAAGGACAAAGGCTAGGGCGAGCGGAATTGGCTGCCCTGGCGGACGCCGGAATCGCCGATGTTACCGTCGCGCTGCTCGAGCCCGGCGATGTCGCAGAGGACGAAGCGGCGCGCCGGGTTGCTGGCGTCGTGCAATCGTCAGGGGTTGTCGAAGGGGCGCCGGCGACCGGGCGAGTCAATCTCTTTGCCACCCATACGGGCCTCTTGTCCTTCGATCAGGCCGCCATCGACGCGGTGAACGCGGTGACCGAGGATGTTACTTTGGCAACCTTTCCGCTGTTGGCGCCGGTCGAAGCCGGACGCATGGTCGTAACCGTCAAGATCATTCCCTTCGCCGTACGCGACGCCGTTCTCGAACGCTGCATCGATGCTGGACGGACGGCGTCGATCACGGTCCGGCCGTTTCGCCCGCTCGCCGCTCGGCTGATCCAGACGGTCACCGCCGACCTGAAGCCCAGCGTGATGGCCAAGACCTCGACTGTCACCGCCGACCGCATGGCGCGGCTCGGAGGCACGGTGACCGGTGAGACGCGCTGCCCGCACGATGTGGAGCGGTTGAGCGCCGACATGGCTGCCGCGCTGAAGGCCGGCTGCGACATTCTGCTGGTGATCGGCGCATCGGCGATCGTCGACCGGCGCGATGTCATCCCCGCGGCGATGGAAGCGCTGGGCGGGCGGATCGAACGGCTGGGCATGCCCGTCGATCCCGGCAATCTTATCCTGATTGGTGAAATCGGCGCGACGCCGGTGCTTGGCTTGCCCGGATGCGCCCGTTCGCCGGCGCGCAACGGGCTCGACTGGGTTCTGGAGCGCATATCAGCCGGCTTGCCGGTAACGCATGACATCGTCGCCGGCATGGGTGTCGGCGGCCTGTTGATCGGGCGGGAAGAGGAGAAGGACTATCTTTAGCATCGCCGCCATCCTGCTTGCCGCCGGTGAATCGCGGCGATGGGGCGAGGATAATAAGCTGCTCGCATCCATCGACGGGCAGCCGATGATCCGTCAAACAGCCGAGGCGTTGCTATCATCCGCCGTCAGGCCGGTGCTGGTGGTGACCGGGCACGAAGCCGAGGACATCAAGGCGGCTCTCGCCGAATTGCCGGTGTCTTTCCATCATGCACCGGATTTCGCCGAGGGCATGTCAGCGTCGCTGAAGGCAGGCATTGCAGCGGTTCCGGAAGGTTGCGACGCGGCGCTTATCTGCCTCGGCGACATGCCGTTCGTTCGGGCGCAGACATTCGACCAGGCGGCCCAGGCTTACAACCCGACGAGCGGCTGGATGGCGCTTTTCCCGACTTTCCAAGGAAAACGCGGCAATCCGGTACTGCTGGCTCGCCCGCTATTCGCCGAGATCATGCGCCTAAAGGGCGATCAGGGCGCGCGTGCTTTGCTCGCTTCGATCCCGGAGCGCGTAGGGGAGATCGTGGTCGACGATCCCGGCGTACTGCGTGATATCGACCATCCCAATGCATTATCCGCATGAATCCAAACACATTCTCGCCTGAAGAGTGGCAGGCGATCTGGCTGACGCTCAAGGTCGCCATTCTAGCTGTGCTCGGCAGCGTGCCTTTCGCGATAGGCGCCGCTTGGTTGCTGTCTTACGCGCGCTTTCCCGGCAAAATTTTCATCGAAGCTTTAATCAGCTTGCCGCTGGTCTTGCCGCCCGTCGTGACCGGCTACGCCTTGCTCGTGCTGCTCGGGCGCCATGGGCTGATCGGCAGGTTTCTTGATAGGGATCTCGGCATCGTGCTGGCCTTCCGCTGGACCGGCGCAGCCGTCGCCGCGGCGGTGATGGGGTTTCCTTTCATGGTGCGTGGCATCCGCCTGTCCTTCGATGCGATCGAGCGCGACCTGGAGGGGGCGGCGGCATCGCTGGGCGCGCCCGGCTGGCTCGTATTCGCAACCATCTCCCTGCCGCTCGCCATCCCCGGCCTGCTCTCTGGCGCGGTCCTTGCTTTTGGCCGCAGCCTGGGCGAGTTCGGCGCCACAATCACCTTCGTCTCCAGCATTCCGGGGGAGACGCGCACCATTTCCTCGACCATTTATGGCCTGCTCCAGACGCCGGAGGGCGATTCCGCCGTACTGAGGCTGTGCGTCGTTTCGCTGGTCCTGTCCTTCGGATCGCTGATCGTCTCGGAACTGATGATCCGCGCCGGGCGCAGGCGGCTGGAGCGGTGAGCGGTTTCGAATTCAGGGCACGGCTACGCCTGGGCGATTTCCTGCTCGATGCTGAGTTTACCGGCGAGGGGCGAGTGACTGCCCTGTTCGGCCCTTCGGGATCGGGCAAAAGCACGATCCTCCGCCTGATCGCCGGGCTGCTGAAGCCGGACGAGGGCCGGATCGTGTTGGCCGGCCGTGTCGTGTTCGACACCGCGACTCGTACCAACCTATCGCCGCGCGATCGGCATGTCGGGTTGGTGTTCCAGGATGGTCTGCTGTTCCCGCATTTAAGCGTGCGGCAGAATCTGCTCTATGGCCCATGGGCGCGCCGCTCGCCCATGCCCGCCGGTTTCGATCAGACGGTTGAAATTCTCGATATAGCCGGATTGCTGGACCGGGCGCCGCGTCACCTGTCCGGTGGTGAGCGCCAGCGCGTTGCCATCGGCCGCGCGCTGCTGTCCGACCCGGCGGTCCTGCTGATGGACGAGCCGGTGGCGGCGATCGATCAGGAGCGGCGCGCGGAAATTCTGCCCTATCTCGAAACCTTGACGCGCGAATGGCCGACGCCGCTGCTCTATGTCTCGCATGCAATGGCAGAGGTCGAACGGCTGGCGCAGCAGATCATCAATATCCGCGACGGACGCGTAATGAGCGTCGAAGCCCTTCCGGCCTAGGCCTTACCAGGCGACCTGGGTTCTGAGCGCGACAGCGTCGATTGAGGCACCGACGGGCGCGCCCAACACCGCGCCGGCCACGGCCGTGGGGTTGGCCCGGGCATAATCGGTGTGCAGATAATCCAGCATGAAGCGCAGATAGTTGTTCGGGTACCAGTTCAGCGCCACCGTGTAGCTTGTCTGCCGTCCGCCATCGACGGCGGAAGGCTGGCTGGCGAGTGACCGGCCAGCGATGAAGTGGTCGTTCAAGTCTACATAGCTGACACGGGCCGCCACTTCCCACGCGCCGGGAAAGCCGTCCTTGACCGAAAACGCATTCTCGGGGACCAGACGCTGATACGAGCCCGAGGCCGGATTATATTTGTGGGTCTCGCCAGTCAGCGCATAGGCGACCTGCGCATACCCGCCGTCGAAATCGGCGGTCGCGAGATTGCGGCGGTCGATCTGGTAATGGAAATATTCGCCCTGGAAGAACAGGTTCCGGTAATTCCCGGCCGCTTCGACGTTATAGACGATGCCGCTCGTCACTGGATTGGCGATGGTGCCCAGCGTTCCGGTATTGGCGAATGTCGTGGTGTCGATCCGCAGTTCCGGCTGGTCGCTGAGCGAGATCGCGTTCGGAGTGCCGGGGCCTGCATTGGGGGCTTTCAGCAGCTCATCCACGGCAACGCCCAGATGCAGCGTATAGTCGGGCTCCGCCAGCACCTGATAGGTTGCGCGCTGGAACGCGCCGATGCGCTCGGCCACACTATGCGCGTCGCCGGAGGCTGGGCCGGTGATGTAGCCGCCGACCCAATAGCGGTCGCCGAAGAAGCGGGCGCCGACATTCGAGCGGAAATCGCCGGCATTCAGGTTGATCGCGATGTTGGTCGGGGTCGAGCGTTCGAGGAACAAAAGGTCGTTGGCGCTGGTCGCCTGGTCCAGTGTGAAATAGGTGCTGGAATAGCCGAGCTCGAGCGCCACGCCTTTCCAGCCATTATAGATCACCTGGGCATATTCGATGCCCTTGGGCGTGGTGTCGGCCGAATTGCCGGCGTCATAGATGAAGCTGTAGCTGAAATCGCCGCCGGCCTTGCCGGTGACGCCGATGCGGGCGCGGCGTGCGTTGAAACCGGCGTTCAGATTCTGCGGCCCAACCACCTTGGAATCGGCATGAAAGCCGGGATAGGCGCCAACATCGGCCTGAATCACACCGATTAGCCCGACGGAATATTGCCCATCGGCGCTTTCGAGCGCGAAACGATGGGATGAGGTTTCGGTGACGCGCGGCGCCGGCTTCGGTGCCACCGGCGGCCCGGCGGTGGCACCCTGCTTTGCCGCTTCCTTGGCTTCCAGCGCCTTCACGTTGGCTTCCACGCGCTGGAGCTGGGCCTTCAAAAGATTGATCTCCGCCTGCTGTACGCGGATGAGATCGGCAGTGCTTTCCGCCATTGCCGGACCAGTGGCGCGCAAGGCGGCGCCCAGGATCGTTCCAGCCAAGATCGCTGATCTGACAGTCATGCTCATTTTCCTTTGATGAATTTTTTCTAATGAGCAAATCCTAATTGCGGACAATCGTGACGTCTACACGCACATAACGATGCCCAATCCCTTGGAAATGCTGGATTTCCAACACGCGGAAGCATGGGCGAGGTAGCTGACCCCGCCGATAAAAGCCTGTCCGCTGCGGCTATTTCTTGCCGAGGACCGCGAAACCGTACTTGCTGAAGATCGCCTGGGCCGCCGGTTCGTTCAGGAAGGCGACGAATTTCGCGGCGTCGGGATTGTGGCTGGCCTTGACCACCGCGACCGGATAGCGGATCGGCTTGTGGCTGTCTTCTGGGAACACCGCGACGATCCGCACATTAGGATCTACTTTCGCGTCGGTTTCATAGACGATGCCCAGCGGCGCCTCACCGCGCGAGACCAGTACCAGCGCCGCCCGCACGTCGGCGGCCGGCGCCAGCTTGGACGCCACCTCGTCCCAGATATTGAGTTCGGTTAGCGCCTCCTTGGCATAGATACCGGCTGGCACGTTCGATGGGTCGCCGATCGCGAGTCGACCGCTTCCGAGCAGTTCGCCCAAATTCAGACCCGTTTTGATATCGAGCGACAGCGGGTTGTCCTTGGCCGCGATCAGGACCAGCCGGTTGCCGAGCAGATCATGCGGCATTTCGATCAGCGCTTTCTTGACGACGTAATCCATCCATTGCGTATCGGCAGAGATGAAGATATCCGCCGGCGCGCCCTGTTCGATCTGTTTGGCAAGGACCGAACTGGAGGCATAGGAAGATGCGACCTGCGTGCCGCCGTTCTTTTTCCATTCCGCCGTAACGTCATCCAGCGCGTTCTTGAGACTCGCCGCCGCGAACACCGTTAGATTGTCTGCCCGCGCGGCGGGCAAGCCAATTAGCGCGGCGAGCGCCAGGCTGGCGAGAACCAGGGCGCGGATAAATCTCTTCACGGTTATTTGACCTCGATGCTGGCGATGGCACTAACGGCACGGCCTGCCGCCCTGTCGCCAGGGACGATGAGGCGCGCGAAACCATCCGCGCCTTCGATGGGCTTGCCGGCTTCTTGATAAGCGACGATTGGCTGGCCGGCCCCGAATTCCGGCGCGATCTCACCGATCGACAGGAGAGCGCTATAGCCATCGCTGCCGGTCACGATGACGAAGTGGTTGATGAGATCGTTTTTCTTTGTGCTATCGTTGGTTAAACCTGCTTCTTTAAGCAGCGTCCAAAGCGAGACGCCCGTGAATCTTCCTGCCAGCGCGCCAGGCCCGGTGTGCATGAAGACCGTTTCAGCAGTCTGTGGCTCGCGCTGCAAATCGGTCAGCGTCACGATGCGCGGATGATCGACCGCGCCCTCGATCGCAAAGCTCTCGCTGCTGCTCGCCGGATCTGCAAATGCCGATCCGGCGAGAAGACAAGCGCCAATCAATGAAAAGCGGGTCAAGAAGGGGTGGGAGTGGATCATTCAGGCTTCCGATTTCGTTATAGTCTATCGGATATCACGCTGGGCACAAGTGAGCCTTTGGGGGTGGACTAACAACGTTTTGGTGGTTCAGGGGCGGGCGATGTCGGCGTTGAGCGCGCTCAGCTGATCGGCGACGGCGGCGGCGGCGTCGCGTTCGATCGTGCGATAGCGTTGGATGAGATCGCGACCGAATTCGGTCAGCTTAGCGTGGCCGCCGCCTTTGCCCCCGGTCTGCGTGCTGGTCACCGGCTCACGGAAGTCCTTGTTCAGGTCCGCCACCAGAAGCCATGCGCGGCGATAGGACATGTCCATCGCCCGCGCGGCCTCGGAAATCGAACCGTGGCCGTCGATGAGTTCGAGCAGGCGGATTTTGCCGGGTCCCAACTGGACCTCACCCTCGATACAGCGAATGAACAGACGCATAAGCCACTTCCGGCAGCGGGAAATTCGCGCGCTAGTTTACACGCGATTGCCGCTGCTGAAAGGAGGATCGTGAGAGGGCCGCGTCAGGGGGAACCGGCTCCGGCATTCAGTTCCTTATCTGATTCGAGCACGCAGTTCCTGCATGTGCCGTTCAGTTCGATGATCTGTACAGTCGGAACGAAGCCGCGTGTCGCAGCGGTGGCTGCCACCAGTTCGGTGACGATCTCTTCGGAAATTTCCTCGGTTTGACCGCATTCGGTGCAGATCAGGAATTGTCCGTGATGGGGATGTTCCGGGCGTGTGCAGGCGATGAAGGCGTTCAGCGATTCGACCCTGTGGACCATCCGCGCGCTCTGCAGGAAACTTAGCGCGCGATAGACGGTCGGGGGCGCCACGGATTTGCCTCTAGTGCGCAACTGATCGATCAGCCAATAGGCTGAAACCGGCTGGGCGACCGAAAGCAATATATCCCATATGGTCTGTCGCATCCCGTTCAGGCCGCGCCGCTGACGCGGAGCGGGTATGCGCGTCTTTTCCGGTAATACTGATGTCATATCGACCATGGCTGTAAGCCCCCGGTTTGCATCCATCGCCACCGCGCCTCGTGAACCGGACGGGTTGGCGTTATGTGTTAACCTGAGACGCCGCCGAGCGCAGGCCACCCTACCGATTTTTGCGATAATCAGTAAAATTTTTTGTTTGTTTCGATGTGGGCCGTGACCAGGCTGTTTTGGCAGGATCGCGCTAACGCCTCAAATCCACTGCTATGGGTCGGTGCTTCGAGATTTCCGATTGCAAACAACCACAATTGTTGCTTATGTTCTCTTAATGTTCGAAACGGCGTGTCGTTGTTAATCGTCAGCGGCTTTCGATCTCCCAGTAGATGATGGCCAGACAACGCTACCCGATCAGCTCGTCGCTCTCGGCGATATTTTGAGTTTCGGGCCGATCAATCCCCCCAATCCGAAAGATTGCGGGCTGAACATACCCCGCTCAGAATCGTCACATCTCATCTCGGCCCTGATTTCGTTTTCCGATCAACAGCTACTTTCGTTTGTGAAAGACGATCGGCAGAAGGCTGCCCGACTCACCGGAAAAGCGATGTCCACGTCTTCGGATAATAATATCTATCAGAAGGGGGATGGGGTGCTGGCCTCACATGTGCGGGCGCTCGCGGTTTAAAGGTCTGCGCGAAAGCAGGGGGTAACCTTCACTAGATGCCGTGCAGCGAAATTAGATTGCCCGCAGTTCGACACTGATCTTACGCCTCATGCTCCCTCAACCTCGGAAATAATTCCACGAAGTTGCATGGACGGTGGCGGTAATCCAGCTGGTCTTTCAGGATCATCTCCCAGCCGTCGCGGCATGCGGAGGGTGAGCCGGGCAGGGCGAACAGATAGGTGCCGCGCGTCACCCCGGCGGTGGCGCGGGATTGGATGGTCGAGGTGCCGATCTTTTGATAACTCAGCATCCGGAACAGCTCGCCGAAACCGTGGATCGGCTTTTCATAGATCGCCTCGAACGCCTCAGGCGTCACATCGCGGCCCGTGACGCCGGTGCCCCCGGTCGAGATCACGACATCGACGGCGTTGTCGTCGATCCAGTTGCGTAATTGCGCTGTGATCAGCAGCTGGTCGTCGGGTACGATCGCTCGGCCGGCCAGTATGTGGCCGGCATCGCCCAACAGCGCGACCAGCACATTGCCAGATTTGTCGTCGGCCCGGGTACGGGTGTCCGACACGGTCAACACCGCAATGCGAACAGGAATGAACTGGCGGGATTCGTCGATCCGAGGCATTGGCGGGCTTTCTTTAGACTGGTATTGGCCGAAGCCACCCTAAATATAAGGGGTGCGGCGGATGGCTTGTCGAGACGTAACGATTTGTCCCGGTCCGCGAATGGCGTTATATCAGACGCAATAGATCGATAAGGCGAATAACCGATGACCCTGCCGGTCAGGCTTGAATATTTCGCCCTGCTGCGCGAGCAGCGCGGGCTAGGCGCGGAGACGGTACAGACGGCTGCGTCCACGGCGCGCGACCTTTATCGCGAACTGGCGTCTGCGCACGGATTTACCTTGGCGGCTGAGCGGGTGCGGGTCGCGATTAACAATGAATTCGCCTCGTGGGATCGGCCCTTGGCCGCCAACGACACGATCGTGTTCATCCCACCGGTGGCGGGCGGCTGAATAATGCGTGAGTTCACCAGCCGATTCGAAATTTCAGGCGAGACGCTCGATATCCGTGGGCTCGCCGCCTCTTTAACAGATCGTACCGCCGGCGCGCTCGCCAGCTTCGAGGGCTGGGTCCGGGACCATAATGACGGGCGGCAGGTCGACGGTCTCGACTATGAGATATTCGCCCCGCTGGCACTTGCCGAGGGCAAGGCGATCCTGGACGAGGCGCGTCAGAAGTATAACGTCAACGCCATTCGCGCCGTCCATCGCCAGGGAATGCTCGCGATTGGTGATTGCGCGGTCTGGGTCGGCGTTGTCTCGGCTCATCGCGACGAGGCATTCCGCGCCTGCCGCTACGTAATCGACGAGGTGAAGCACCGCCTGCCGATCTGGAAGAAGGAACATTACCGCGACGGCGCCGCCGAATGGGTGAATTGCCAGCACCCGGGCGCCGCCCACGCGGATCATGCCCGCGGTGAGGGTCATTCTCATGTCAATGAGGCGCTGGTCTTCGCCGAGGCCGATTTCTATGCCCGCCAGATACGCCTGCCCGAAGTCGGCGCGGAAGGTCAGGCGAAGCTGAAGGCGGCACAGGTGCTGATCGTCGGGGCCGGGGGGCTCGGCAGTCCTGCGGGTCTGATGCTGGCCGCGGCCGGCGTCGGCACGATCGGGATATTGGAATTCGACATTCTGGAGGCCAGCAACCTGCACCGCCAGGTGCTCTATGCAGCCGCCGACGTCGGTCAGCCCAAAGCGGACATGGCGGCGAAACGTCTGAAGGCGCAGAACCCGTTCATCGACGTCAAAATCCACGCCGCCAAGGCTGATGCCGAAACCCTGCCGGCCTTGTTCGGCCAGTACGACATTGTGCTGGATTGCACCGACAATTTCGCCACGAAATATCTGCTGGCCGATGCCGCCATTCTCTATGGGGTGCCGGTTGTCCAGGCGAGCATCCATCGCTTCGAAGGTCAGTTGCTGACCATAGATCCCAGGTCGGATGGCGGGTGCCTACGCTGCCTGTGGCCCGCGCCGCCGCCCGAAGGGTTGATCGGCAATTGCGCCGAGGTCGGTGTGCTGGGTGTCACACCCGGCCTGTTCGGGACTTTGCAGGCCTCCGAGGCGCTCAAGATCATCCTGGGTCTGCCGGGCGTGCTTAGCCGCCAACTGCTGATCATGGACGCGCTGTCGCTCGACACGCGCAAGATCGCGCGAAGCAAGGATGCCGATTGCCCGCTATGCGGTACCCATCCGACGATCCATGCGCTTCAGCAGCGCGAAAACACCGCGCACGAACTCGATGTGGCCGACCTAACGCCGGAGGCTTTGGCGCGTTTCCGCATCGTCGATCTGCGCGAGGCGGAGGAGCGGCTGGAATATCCGCTACCCCTAGCCCATCACGCGCCTTTCACCAAGTTTGATGCAACCAAGCCTACATTCGATGCCTCCAAGCCGGTCCTGCTGGTCTGCGCCCAGGGCCGCCGTAGCCAGTCCGCTACCCAGCAACTGCGGGCCCAGGGCTGGAACGACGTATTCAGCCTGATCGGCGGGGCGAAGGCGCTCGCCCATCTGTTCCATCAGGCTGCGGAATGACCCCCCGAAAATGACCGGCGAAAACCGCCTGATCGACCGGCACGGCCGGCGCCACAGCTATTTGCGGATATCGATTACCGATCGCTGCAACCTGCGCTGCACCTATTGCATGCCGCCGCAGGGGATCGATTGGACTCCGCGTGAGGAGATTTTGACGGCTGATGAGATCGTCCGGCTCGGCACGATCTTTGTCGGCATGGGAATCACCAAGATCCGCCTGACCGGCGGCGAGCCACTGACCCGCCGCGATTTCAACCAACTTGCGGAGCGGCTGGGCGCGCTGCCCGGGCTGAAGACCCTGGCGATGACCACCAATGGGATTTCACTGGCCAAACGCGCAGCCGGCCTACGTGCGGTCGGCCTCAACGGCCTCACTATCAGTCTCGACACGCTTCGGCGTGACCGGTTCCTTCAAATCGCCAAGCGCGATCAGTTCGACGCGGTGATGGAGGGTATCGAAGCGGCGCTTGCGGCGGGGTTTGCGCCGCTCAAGATCAATGTCGTGGTGATGCGCGGCGTCAATGATGACGAGATCCTCGATTTCGTCGATTGGGCCAAGGACCGGCCGATCAATGTCCGCTTCATCGAATATATGCCGTTCCCCGACAATAAATGGTCGACCGGCGGCCTGATGCCCTATGTCGAGATGCGCGCCATGATCGCGCGGGATTACGAGCTGATCCCGCTGCTCGGCGAGGCGACAGCGGTGGGCAAGGATTTCCGGCTGGCCGGCCATAGCGGCACGGTCAGCTTCGTCACCTCGATGACCGAAAGCTTCTGCGGCGGCTGCAATCGGCTGCGCGTCACCGCCGACGGCAACATCAAATCCTGCCTGTTCCACCCCGCCGAGCAGAGCCTGCGCGACGCCATGCGCGCGGGCGGTACCGATCTGGACGTCGAACGGCTGATCACCCAGGCGGTCGACGGCAAACAGGCGGCCCATCCACCGATGGAAGAACTGATGACGATGAAGAACCGCACCATGATCGAGATCGGCGGCTAAGGAATGGACAACGCTTCCAAAAACGAAGACTTGCAGCCGCCGGGCATGCGCGATGTTTCCGACAAGATCGTGACCAAGCGCACGGCGACTGCCCAGGCGACCCTCCGCGCCCAACCCGAAACCATCCGCACCATCGTCGAAGGCCGGCTGCCCAAGGGCGATCCCCTGCCGGTGGCGAAGGTCGCGGCGATACAGGCGGCGAAGAATACCAGCCAGATCATCCCCTATTGCCACCCGCTGCCGGTCGAGCATCTCGGTGTCGAGTTCGAGATCGGCGATGATTTCATCCGCGTCACCACCAAGGTGGTCGCCCATTATAAGACCGGCGTCGAGATGGAGGCACTGACCGCCGCCGCCGTCGCCGCGCTCTCGATCTATGACATGGCCAAGATGATTGATCCGGCGATGGCGGTCGAGCAGGTCGTGCTGATCGAAAAGACCGGCGGCAAGAGCGACTTCAATCGGCCCGAGTGGGTATGACGGCAATGAACGCGCCGATACCGCTCGACGACGCGCTGGCGATCGTCCGCGACGTCGTGAAGCCGGTCGGCGGGGATGAACTACTTTCGGTGGCCGACGCGTTGGGCCGCTGCCTGGCTTTGGACGTCGCTGCGCCGCGAGCGCTGCCGCCCTTCGATAACACGGCCGTCGACGGCTATGCCTTTCGCCATAGTGATGCCGGCGGGCAGAGGTCGGCCCGCCTGCCGCTGCAAGGCGAGTCCGCCGCCGGCATCCCCTTTTCCGGTACCTTGCCCGCCGGCGTGGCGATCCGCATCTCCACCGGCGCGGTGCTGCCCGATGGCGCCGACACGGTGGCGATGCAGGAGGATTGTCGGGTCGAGAACGGAACTGTGATCATCGATCCCGTGCCGCCGAAGGCCGCGAACGCGCGCTTAGCCGGCGGCGACATCCGTGTCGGCGAAATCGCGCTGGCGGCCGGCCATCGGCTGCGCCCGCAGGATGTGGCGCTATTGCATGCGTTGGGCGTGGCCCTGGTGTGGGCGAAACGTCGGCTGCGCGTCGCCATTGCCTCGACCGGAACGGAACTGCGCGAAACCGGCGCAACCTTGGAGGTCGGGCAGATCATCGAGACCAACGCCATGATGCTTGCCCAGTCGTTGGGCAATTTTCCCGCCGACGTGACGATCCTTGCCCCGATGCCCGACGACCGCGCATTGACCGAGGCCGCGTTGGCAAAGGCTGGCGGCGCATACGATCTGATCGTCACGACCGGCGGCGTCTCCGTCGGCGACCACGATCATGTCCGTCCCGCACTGGCCAGCCAAGGAACCGTGCATTTCTGGCGCTTGGAGCTGCGCCCCGGCAAGCCGGTGCTGTTCGGCCAGGTCGACCGAGCCGAGATGCTGGGCCTGCCCGGCAAACCGGTGTCGGCGATGGTCACCTTCCTGCTGATCGGCCTGCCGGTGATCCAGGCGCTGCTCGGCGCCCCGAACCAGCCTGCACCCGGCTTCGCTGTGGCTCTGGACAGCGATGTGACCAAGTCGCCGA
>JAQGIF010000102.1 GCA_028291345.1 Rhodospirillales bacterium
ATGTCGCGGCCGAGGCCGACACAGGCAAGGTCGCGGGCTACTACACGCTCGCAGCGAGCGGTGTAACGCGGATATTATGTGAGGGGCGGGAGCGATTGTTCCGGTACGCAGAATTGCGCCCATCCAAGCCGATGCGCGCGGATGATCGAACTCTCAGGACCGCACATTGATTTGATCTTGCGCGAAAAACCTTGCTTAGCCCCGTCCGAAGAGTTGAGCGGTTCACTAGCGCCGCGGGCTAGCCGACATGATTGAAGCGTCGACCTCTCCCTTAGGAGGCGACGTGCGGACAAGGACGGTGGCCGTTATCGCCTCGAAGGCGAGGACCCGGGCCTCGTCGTGCAAATTGACCCGATCGAGAGCCTCTAGCACGCGGTGGAGCGTTTGCGGATTGGCGCCGGCCGGCCCTCGACCACCAAAGATCGCCAGTGCGCGCAATGTCGTTTCGCCGACATGCCGCTGCGCGGCCGCCTTGTCGATCTCCTCCACATCGTTCTGGCTCGGCTCGAAGGACGCCTGGTCGGTGGCCTCGCTGAAGCGCTCCGGCGGCACGATGCCGAAGGCCGACAGAATGGCGACGATCCGTTCCCGGCGACCTGGATCGAGACGCGCCCGCTTTTCCCATTCGGCCAGCTCCCCAGAGCCTGGGGGCCTGAGTAGGGAGCGATAGGGCCAAACCGCCGTATCCAACCCTGACCGTTTCGCCAAATCCGCCCACGGCGTCGCGGCTTTGAGGTCGCCGACGGCATAGAAGTATGCGGCGAAACGCGCTGCGAGCGCGGCAAGGGCCGGTTCGGGCTTGACCGTGCGCAACGGCTCCGCCATTGCCGCGCTCACCCCGTCGATCGCTCCGTCGGGCGACAACAGTCCACGCTCGGCCAAAGCCAGTTTCCGCCGTGGGTCGGCTGATCGGTCGATCGCTTGAAACAGAGAAGCGGCTTGCTCGCCGGAGGCAGGAGGCTTCCCGCTGAGCGCCGCCTGGCCACTAACCGGCGCCGATCGCAAAATCGTTGCATAGGCTTCTCCGCCGAGCGCGCTCGCTCGCGCCGCCGCGAAGGCGGCCTCCAGCCGTCGCGCTGTCGACACCTTCGGGTCGTTGCCGACAGCGACGCGGTATGCAATCCGAGTGCCTATAGGGTCACCGGATGGCGGATTGGAGGGCAGCGGTGCGCCGCCGATCCGGGCGAGCGCGCCAAGCTTGTCCGTATCAGGCGGCGGCATTGCGCCAGGCTCTCCGGCACGCGCTTTACACAACACCAATCCGTCCTCGACCCACCGTGTCGACGATCTTGCCGCGAGGGCGCGGAGATCGATGCATGCCATTTCTACATTCCCGGTCAACAACTCGGCCTCGATCTCTCGTTGGGCGCTAGCCTCGTCGCGTGGCGGGTCCCGCGCAGCCCGCGCTAACGCTGCGGCGTCGCCCACGTTGCCAAGCCGCATCAATTCGTCCACTCGAAGGGCTAGAAACTCCTCGCTGCCCTCGTCCCCGTGCGGCGCGTCGGCGACGCTGATCAGGAGGTTGCGTGCGAGCCTGTGCTCCGACAGGGACTCGATGCGATCGGGCAGGCGCTCCATAAGCTGGCGCACGACGTTGGCGGATGTGTCCTGCCAAGTCCTTCGATCGAAATCCGTGTCGCGCCCCGGTAAGGTACCGATCCATTCGCGGTTCCGATCGTCGAGCCCGGCTGGCCCCTGACAGCCGACCGTCAAGATGAGAACAAAAGCCGCGGCGATTCGGCGGAATTGCACGGCACTGAGAGAAATCATTTCCGGAACCATAACAACGCTCGTTGGATATGGCTCGGGCAACAGCACTGAATCTCGCATAGGGTCGGTCCCTCAACCCGCGGACTTTGCCCGCTTCAACGGCAGGAGTGGAAACGCCCCGGGGGCAGGAGCGGTTCTAGGACAATTCTGGGGCAGAGGCCGATGGCCGCCCTACCCGCCGGCGGTTCCGACAGACCCATGAAACAATTCGGCCGCGCGATCATTCCATAGCGACCGATCCTGCTCGGAGCCCGTCACATGGAACCGCAGAACAGTGCCTGAAGCCAGAATATCGAATGAGGTCCGTGCGTTGACGGGTATGCGGGGGATCGCCGCGCTCTATGTTGCCGTCTACCATTTCGGGCTCTACGCCATGTTCTATGGCGAAACTCGGAACATCCTCGGGCACGGCTATATTGCCGTCGACCTGTTTTTCATGATGAGCGGCTTCGTCATGGCCCTCACCTATCGGGACCTGTTCGCGCAGGGGCAGTCGCCGCGCAATATGCTGGGCTTCCTGGGCAAGCGGATCGCCCGCATATATCCGCTCTACATACTGGCCTCGGTCGCGGCGCTGATCGTGGTGATTTGGGCAGGCCTGTCGAGCCGGGCAGAGCAGATGACTCTCACCAAGGCCGCCGCCAACATCCTGCTGGTGCAATCCTGGGGCGTGTCGGACAGCTACGTCGGGCCCGCCTGGTCGATCAGCACGGAGTGGGCGGCCTATCTGGTGTTCCCTCTGCTCTGTTCGATCATGCTGTTCGGTCATAGGCAGGTGGCGCTGGCCTGGGCCGCCATCGCCTTCCTGTTCCTGGTGCTGCTGGCCGAGCTTCCGGCGGACATGACCCACGTGGTGCGCGCCCGCGGGCCGCTCGACCTCTATGACGGGCGCAATTACGGCGCGGTCGCGCGCTGCCTGATCGAGTTCCTGCTGGGCATGCTGTGCTTCCGCGTGTCCCGGCACCGGGGCCTGGCGGACCGGCTGGGCCGCAACTGGGTCAGCCTGGGCACGGTTGCGCTGATCGCGGGGCTGCTCGCCGTCAGGGACAGCGACATACTCATCGTGCCGCTGATCGCCCTGCTGCTCGTCTCATTGGCGCATGACAGGGGCCGCGTCGCGGCATTCCTGGGGTTGCCGGTCTTCCACTGGCTGGGCACCATCTCCTATTCGATCTACCTGTTCCACACGACGGTCGGCGCGGTTTTCGCTCCCGGCATCCAGCGCGCTGTCGAAGCATCGGGCGTGCCGGGCGCCCAGGCCGTCGAAGTGCTGTGCCTGGTCGCCGTCGTGCTGGCAATTGCGACGCTGAGCTACCGCCTGATCGAGAAGCCGGGGCGGCGGTTACTGCGGCGGATGTTTGAGATGCGGGGGGCGGTGGCAGGGGGCGGGCCGTAAATTCGGCGTACGGATGCGTCTCGTTGCAGCGAGATGGGGCGTGAATGCGCCCATGGTGGTCGTTCCAAGCCGCGCCGCCGTCACACGACTGCGGACACTCGCCCAGATGCGGCGACAGCTATCCAGGCGCCTGGTATCTGCGGAGAGCAGCCATTCGTCATGCGGCAAAGTGCGGGCTGTTGGGCGTCGGAGCTGACGTGAAAGAGGTGCCAGGAAGCAGGCATCCGAATCCGGCCGCAGCTGACATTGGTTTCCCGCTTCCTGTAGCTTGGACTGCCGCGCATCCAGAGAAAGAGGAAATGAATGACGCAACCCTTCTCCGAGAACGATGTCCGACATCTTCAGACGATGAACCTCAATGCTCACTTCGCATGGGCATTATTGCCGTATCGATCTTTCGACAGCGTTGGTGTCGCGCGCTTCCCCGTGGAGCTGGCGCACTGCTTCTGGCTCTCCCATGGTGAGCAGAACGTAAGACGCAAGCGACCGAAGTTTCAATGGCGAGTACGTCCCAGGCTAAATGGGACCATTTGGCTTATAAGGTGAACTGTACTGCAAATTGCGGTCCGAGCCGTGGGAGATCCTGGCCTTGTCGGAGTATCGGAAAGCCCCAGGTGAAACGAACGTAAACGGCATGTCCCATCTGGTATGTCATGCCTGGCCCAATACTTCCGAGCGACAGCCATGAGCCGACCAGCGGTCCGTCGCGGTGGTTCCAGCCGGCGCCGTAATCCAGGAATATAAAAGGCGCCAATTGATCGTTCAGCAATGCCAAGCCCAAAAGTTGGGGCAGTCTGGTCGTGATCGGCGGCGCCCGGAGTTCATTTTCCACAAGGATGCCGTTGTCGCGCGTGCCCGACTGCTCCTCGAATCCCCGCACTGAACTATAGCCGCCGAAGACCATCTGCTCGCTCGGCAGCAGCGAGGCCTCGCTGAATTGCGCCGTGCCGCGTATATCCCAGGTTAAGCCTCTCGGCAGATCGGTTAACCGTTCAGCGGATGCCCGGCCATACATATACCGGGCCTTGGCGCCCGGTACTTGCGATTCGAAAACGGCGTCATTGTTGAGAGCGGTAAGCCCGCCAGGGCTGCCGACCAGAACCAGATCGATGCTGGTGCTTCCGATCGAATCCGGCGCCTGCGCTATATATTCCACCTGGAACTGGTCGATTTCGGACGTGGTCGCGAATACCGAGGCGCCGCCGAACAGGATGTTGTTGTTGGTGCTCTTGAAGTCGTAGCCCAGCACGAGACGATGGCTGAACCAGCTTGGGGCCGGAAGCGGAATCGTGTAGCGCAGCAAAGCAATACCGGTGACGCCCGAATTCCCAATGACCGAACTGGCCGGCGTGTTCGAGGTTGAATAGGCGCCCTGAATGTTGAAGGTGTCGCCCCAGGGCAGTTCGGTGCTGTAGGAGATGCCGTGTTGCTGCAGCCGGTCGGTTTCCGGGGCAGTAGTGTAGCGATAATTGAAATTGTCGCCGCGCCAGAACGCGTTGCCCCAATCGATGCCGGCGTTCAGTCGGTAAAGCGTGGTCGCTTGCGTGCCGGTATTGTCCACGCCTGTGGTGAACGAGAACGGCAGTTCCTCTTTGGTGCGGAGGGTCAGATCCGTCGTGCCCACCGCGAGCCCTGGCGAGGCGACAGCCGTCGCGCGCCGATACTGATTGCGATTGATCCGGTCGATATCGGCGTCGAGTTGGGCGCCGTCGATGCCTGTGCCCGGACGAACGTGGAGCGCGTCGGTATATTGGCCGGCATCGAACCACTCGTTGCCTGTGACATGAAGCGTGCCCAGCTTAGCGACCAGGATCAGCACCTGAATGACTCCGGAATCGACCCCCTGCGGCGGAACGATAACGCTCACGAAGGGCTGATGGATAGATTCGAAATAGGCCTGCAGAGAGTTGCGTACCTCCTGCAGCAGAGCCATATCGATAGGCTTGCCGAGGAAGGGGCCGAGAACACGATCGGCTTCGCCCGGCCGGATTTCGGTGGCGTGGGCGGCATCGATGGTCCGCGTGCCCGGCACCGGCCAGCCCTCGCGACGCAGGGCGGCGGGGTCATCGACCAGCACAAGACCGCGCAGCGATACGCCTGGCTCGAATGCACTGGCCGCCGCCGAGGGTCCCGCGGCCAAAATGAGCGCGCCACAGACCGGGCCGATATAGCGCGCTATAATCCGTCGCACCGTAGATATTCCTTATTCAGGGGCTAATCAGAATGATTGTGTGATCTTGAGGATTGCTGACAAAGTCATGTAAGACTGTGTCGGTGCCGGAGGCTGACCTGCCGTGGCCAGTTGGGTGGAAAGATAGTTGAATATCTGCTGCTGCCCCGCCGAATTCGACATCATGGCCTTGAGGTCGGACGCGGTAACCGGCTGGTTCGCCGCATTGACCGCCTTTTGGAACGCCGTGTTGTAGTCGGCTGCTTGGGCGTATGCGGCCGCGGCCATGCCGATCTGCACGGCATTGCCCACGACCTCGAGGACGACGCCCACGCTTGCGACGACGTCGCCAGCTGTCACCACAATCTTTGCCGCGTCCTCGGCCTGTTGCAGTCTGGAGGCTGCCTTCGAGACATCTTCCCCAGTGTCTTTTGCCGTAGCGAGGGCTTTTTTTGCAGACGATACTTTTTCGTTCAGCAGGCTGAGGCCTTTTTTCGCATTTGGCAAAATCGTTTTTCCCAAAGACGGCATCTTGGCAACCAGGGTCTTTGTGTTCGCGCCGTTACCGCTCAGTTGGATGCCGGCCCTGGCCAATTCGGCGAATTCGGAAATGCCTTGAGCACCGGTGATCGCATCGCCGAAAGCAGAGACCTGCGCGTTCAACCCCGCCATCGTCACCGTCTGGTTGCCGGTCAGAATGAAGCCGGCCTGGACCTGGTTGAGGAAATCCGCGGGCGGGACCGGCGGGTTGGCCGACAGTATGGCCATCTCGTAGATCTGCGCTGTACCCGAGACGCGGTCGATCTTTTTCTGCTCCTCGGCAACCGCCGCCTTTGCCCAGGCTTCATAATCGGATTCGGCCTGCAGCGCGGCCGCCCGCCGTTGCGCCTGGACATAAGTTTCGAATTGTTTGACGAACATCACCTGATTCGGGGTCCAGGCCGATTCCGATATCTTCAGGATATCGCCGAGATAGTCATACAAAAACGGCAGCAGCAACCCCATCATCGCCGTGCTGATTTTGGTGTCCGGGTTCTTCAGCGCGGCGACAACAGCGCCAACTGTAACGGGGGGCTTACTGTCGGTCATCGTGGCGAGAAACATATTGATGACATCGCCTGCAGCCGGGCCGAAGCTGCCGAGAGCTTTGCCATACGTCTCCGGGGCTATGAAAAGCGGGCTTATCGTGATGACGTCGACTTTGGGCGGTGGTATCACCAGCAGCGGAACCGCGGTGATCGTGGTGATCGACGTCGTGACGGGGGAAATATTGGTCGAGCCGGGATCGACGAACGTGGTGTTGGGGAGCGCTGGCACGATCTTTATGGCCAGCGTGCCTTTCCCCAGTTTCGCTACATAATTTTTGTCGGTGACGGGCCCGGCGGAGATGGTCGTTATATAGCTGCCCGGCTGGGATGCGGAGGTCGCGCCCGTCGCAACCGTCGGTGGCGAGGCAAAGATATTCGCCAGCGTATCGCCGTTGACCAGGCCCTCGGCGATGATCGCGATCGCAGGGATTGGTGATCCGGTGGTACTGGTTGCGCTCGCGGGGGTCAACGTCAGGGTTGCAGGGTTTATCTGCAACTGACCGCGAAAGTAGGTTATCGAATAGTTGGGATCGCTGGCGCCCGAGGCGGACAGGAAATAAGTGCCGGCGCCGGAGCCACCTGTCGCGGTGGTGCTGAAGGTCGGCTGTGTCGTCAAGCTCGCCAAAGTATCGCCGTTCACCAACCCGGCGATGTCATAGGAAACGATCGCCGTCCTGTTCGGATCTTGCCCATAGACGCTGGCGCCGCTAGGCGTAATGGACAGCGGCGCGCGCGTAATCCGAAGCGTGCCAGGCGCATAGGTGATGGCGTAGTTCGACGCCGAACCGCCAAACGCCGTGGTCTGGTAGGTTCCGACATTTGATATCAGCGTTGGCGGCGATCCGATGTTTCCGCCGATGATGGCCGTCGAACTGACCGTCAGGCCCGACACGACCGATGACGTGTCGCCGTTGACGAGACCGCTATAGCTCACCCCGAATGCCGGATTGGTTGTACCGTAGGAGTAGGTTTGGTCGTTCGCGGTGATCAGCAAGGGCGCCGGAGTGATCCGGTAGGCGCCGGAACCCAGGCTGACGGCATAGTTGGTGTCGATCACGGGCCCCGCGAAGATCGAGGCTGAATAGGTTCCGACATTCGACCTGGATGTCGCGGTCGTGGAGGCGATAGGGCTCGAGCCAAAAACGGTGGCCAGCGTGTCGCCGTTCACCAGCCCTGCCGCAATCACCGGCACCTTGCCGATCGGCGAGCCATAGGTCGAGGAGGCGTTGACCGATAATGTCACCGTCGCCCGGTTCACTGCCAGAGTGCCGGGCTGATAGCTGATCGTGTAATTCGGATCGGACGCGCCCGACGCGAACAGCGCATAAAAGCCGACATTCGTGGTACTGATGGCCGGCGTGGCGAAGCTGGGCTGCGTCGTCAGGCTGGCCAGCGTGTCGCCGTTCGCGAAACCGACGGCGTTGTAGGTAACTGAAGCTGTTGTCGCGGGCGACTGGCCGTAGATGCTGCCGCCGCTGGGCGTAATTTGCAATGGCGCGGGGTTGATCGTCAGCGTGGCCGGCGCGTAGCTGATGGTGTAGTTGGGGTCGACCGCGCCGGACGGCAGGATTTGGTACACACCCACATTGGAGGCGCTGGTAGCCGCGGTCGCGAAGGTCAGCCCGGACAGCGTGGACGCGGTGTCGCCATTGACCAGACCCGAATAGCTCGCGCTGAAGCCGGGATTGACGCCACCGTAGTTGCGCGACGCATCGTTGGCCGTGATGGTCAGCGACGCGGGCGTGATCGCGAGCGTGCCTGGCGCGTAGCTGATCGTGTAGTTGGGGTCGACCGCGCCGGAAGCCGTGATGGAATAACTGCCGACATTGACCCCCGAAGTGTTGAGGGTCGGCTGCGTCGTGAATCTGGCCGGGGTATCGCCTGCGACCAACCCAGCGAAATCCAAAGCGGGCAGCGTGGTGGGAAGGGCAGCGCCATAGACCTTGGTCGCGTTCGGCGTGATCGTCAGCGGCGCGGGCGTGATCGTCAGATTCGCGCCGACATAGGTGGTCGTATAGTTGCTGTTGGGATTGGCGGAGAGAAGGGTGATCGGATAGGTCCCCACGCCCGAACCGGCGGTCGTTCCCGTCACCGGTGCGAACTGGTTCGGCACGCTGGCCGCGTCGCCGGCATTGACGAAACCCGAAAAG
>JAQGIF010000133.1 GCA_028291345.1 Rhodospirillales bacterium
CGATGGGGAGGGCCGCGGCGTTGGGCGCCTGGTCCTGATCTTGAAGCCGATGCCGACGCGGGTAACGGCCGAGTGGATGGCGCAGCAGTGGCGCGACGGTAGACGGACCAAAGCTAAGATCGGCGACTATCCGTCGATGTCTCTGACTGGTGCCCGCGAGATATTCAAGCGCGACTATGCCGACGTCATCCAGCGGGGGAGCAGCATCAAGATCGCCGGCGACATGCGGCCAGGAACCGTCGCAGACCTGTTCGAGGGCTACGTCGCGCATCTCAAGGACGCGGGCAAGTCTTCCTGGCCGGAGGCGGAGAAGGGTCTGAACAAGATTGCCGATGTGCTGGGAGGTAACCGCCTCGCGCGGGAAATCCTGCCGGATGATGTGCTGGGCGTGCTTCGCCCGATCTTCGTGCGGGACAAGCGATCGATGGCGGACCATGTCCGGTGCTATATCCGCTCAGCGTATTCCTGGGGGATGAAGTCCGAACACGACTATCGCAGCCGGTCGCCACGCCGCTTTAGCCTGGTGTTCCATCCAGCGGCCGGCATTCCGACGGAGCCGAAGGTTGCCGGCACGCGGTGGCTGGATGACGACGAGTGAGTCCAACTCTACCGTTGGCTCGAATGTCCCGACGCGCCCGTTCATCCGCCCTATCTAAGAGCTGTCCGGCTGATCATGCCGTCAGGGCAGCGCGTGGAGGAGATAGCGCGGTTCCATGAGACTCAGTGGGATGCTCCTGAGCGGATCATCGATTGGTCGAAGACGAAGAACACGCGTCCACACGCCATTCCCCTGCCCGACCTGGCGGCCGAGCTTGTATAGTCGATCACGCCCAACGAGCATGGCTGGTACTTCCCGTCGATGATGGATCCGTCAAAGCCGGTCAGCCACGGGACGCTCTGCTCTTTCATGTGGCGGCACCGCGACCGCGGGGACATTCCGGTGGTCACCAACCGGGACCTGCGGCGGACCTGGAAGACGCTGGCCGGCAAGGCGGGCATCTCAAAAGAAATCCGAGACCGCATTCAGAACCATGCGCTTCAGGACGTCAGCTCAAAGGCGTACGACCGTTGGAACTACATGCCTGAGAAACGCGCCGGCATGAAGAAATGGAACAAGTTCGTCCGCGCCATGCTCACAAAGCACCAGCGCAGGATGGTCGCTTGAGTCTCTGCTGTTCGACGTCTGTGATTGGGAATGAAACGCGACAACGAAGAGGTAAGCCTGCTTACGCGCATCGAGCTCGACGGCTGCGGCCCGGCGGGTCAAAGGTGCGACGTAAAAGCTAGCAGGCTACAATAATCGGTAGCGTTGAGCCGCGTGCCGAAAATTATTTGAAATTTTGCGGAACTTTCGCAACGAGTCCGGGTTTAATGGGCTGTGCCGAAATCCATCAGGTGGCACGAAAGGAATATTATGCCTATGCTGCGCTCATCGACGATGGCTTCCTGATGGCCCTCATTCTTATCGTCGAGGATGAACCGTTTACCCGCCAAACCGCCGAATTTACGATTGAGGATCTTGGCCATCAAACGCTTCTCGCGGGCGATTTGAAGAGCGCGCTCGCTCACCTTTCAACGTCACAGCATATTGATGCGCTTTTTGTCGATATACGCCTCGATAAACTTGCTCTCGGCGGATACGATGTTGCCAATCAGGTAACCGCGCTCCGGCCAGGCTTGCGTGTTCTGTACACCTCCGGGACACCCTTGACGGCCGATATGACGGAGTTGTTCGTCGGGGGCGGCCAGTTCATCCAGAAACCATATTCTCCGGCCCAGCTTGAATATTCTGTCGGAGAGCTTCTCCACTAAATACCCTGGTGGGCCGTAAGAATAAACAGAACGCCGCTTCTTTCAGTCAGGATACCCCATCGCAATTTCAAAGACAGAGACGGGTCCGAAAAGCCGGCCCGCTCGTGTTCCTAATGACGCAGCGTATGGCCAGACCGAAGAGTCGATCGTTAAAGCCGGAGCGTTGCAAAGCGCAATTTTCAATAGCGCCAACTTCTCCAGCATTGCCACGGACGCCAAGGGCGTCATCCAGATCTTCAATGTCGGCGCCGAGCGCATGCTGGGCTATACTGCTGCCGAGGTGATGAACACCATTACCCCGGCCGATATCTCAGACCCGCAGGAGCTGATCGCCCGCGCCCAAGCGCTGAGCGTGGAACTGGCGACCGACATCACCCCGGGCTTCGAGGCCCTGGTGTTCAAGGCCTCGCGCGGGATCGAGGATATCTATGAGCTGACCTATATCCGCAAAGATGGAAGCCGATTTCCCGCAGTCGTGTCCGTCACTGCGCTGCGCGACGTGCAGGACACGATCATCGGCTATCTCCTGATCGGTACCGACAACACCGCGCGCAAGGAGGCGGAAGAGGCTCTGCTCAAAGCCGGAGCGCTACAGAGTGCGATCTTCAACAGCGCGAACTTCTCGAGCATCGCCACTGACGCCAAGGGCGTCATCCAGATTTTCAATGTCGGTGCCGAGCGGATGCTCGGCTATACCGCCGCCGAGGTCACCAATACGATCACCCCCGCCGACATCTCCGATCCACAAGAACTGGTCGCGCGCGCCCAGGCGCTGAGCGCCGAACTGGCGACCGACATCACGCCGGGCTTCGAGGCCCTGGTGTTCAAGGCCTCGCGCGGCATCGAGGACATCTATGAACTAACCTACATCCGCAAGGATGGAACCCGTTTCCCGGCGGTCGTATCGGTCACGGCGCTGCGCGACGTGCAGGGAAGCATCATTGGCTACCTGCTGATCGGCACTGACAACACCGCGCGCAAGCTCGTGGAGGAAGAGAAGACAAAGTCCGATCAGCGTCTGCGCGACCAGCAATTCTATACCCGCTCACTGATCGAATCGAACATTGATGCGCTGATGACCACGGACCCCTCCGGTATCATCACCGACGTCAACAAGCAGATGGAAGCGCTGACCGGTTGCACCCGCGATGAGCTTATCGGCGCACCGTTCAAGGACTGCTTCACCGATCCGCAGCGGGCCGAAGCCGGCATTAAGCGCGTGCTCAGCGAAAAGTCGGTCACGGACTATGAGCTGACGGCGCGCGCCCGAGACGGCACGCAGACTGTCGTCTCTTATAACGCGACAACCTTCTACGACCGCGGCCGCACCCTGCAGGGCGTCTTCGCTGCCGCTCGCGATGTGACCGAGCGCAAGCGGGTCGAGCGAGAATTGCAGCAGGCCAAGGCCGCCGCCGAGAGCGCCAGCCGGACCAAGTCCGACTTCCTAGCCAGCATGAGCCATGAGATCCGCACGCCGATGAACGCGATCATGGGTATCGCCGACTTGCTGGTAAAAACCCCGCTCTCTCCCGAACAGGACAAATACGTTCA
>JAQGIF010000139.1 GCA_028291345.1 Rhodospirillales bacterium
CGGCTGGACGTGGACGTCAGGCCACACGGCCGTCAGCAGCTCATCGTGGGTTACCAATTTGCCGGTATTTTCAACCAGATAGCGGAGAATGTCGAAAGTCTTTGGGGTCAGATTGAGGCGTTCGTCCGGGGCCGTGCCGCTATTGCGCCACAGGCATAAGTTGTCCAAGTCGATTCGAAACGAGGCCAATTTCCCCCCATCGGCTGTCCGATGGGATCATTTTAGCATCTAGCGCAAGGGGATCATAACAGTCCGAGTGACCCGGGGATTAAGCGTCGGATTTCTCTTATCTCCGCTCAATTGTGCAATGCGGGCCGGCCGTTTTTCGGCTCCTCTCGGGCTTGCACGGAATGTCCGCTATTCGGCGTCTCCGTTCCAAAAGCAGACCATCCGCTTCCCCCCCAACCCGGCCGGTGACGACCTCACGCGGATGTCCGCTTCGGAGCATCGACGTTGATCGACTGAATGACGCAGATGGGCGCATAGCCGACCAAGAGAGCTGTGGCGCCAGCGCCCACTTGGCGCAATGAACACCTCTTTGTACCCGGTGTTCAAGAAGCGATCTCCTCACTCGCTGCGTTAGGGGGATAGCGTGACAGCAGCCCCGTCGAGCACATAACGGGCGTGATAAAAGTCGCGGAGCCGGGAGATCTTTCCGCCTGCCCAATCGATCGCGATCACGTGGGTCGGCGTGCCCGCGGGATCAGCGGGATTCGTGACGATCGCCGCGGGGCGGCCGTCGATCCACCCGACCTTCAGATGCCAGGCCGTCATCCCGCCGTACCGGCTGAAATAGGTCTCGAATGAGGAACGGCCACCCTTCATCCGTGCCACCAGATCGAACCTCACGTCATCCGCGATCATTGTTCGGACGGCATCGAAATCGCGCGCATTGAACCGGTCGACATAGATTCGCAAGCGGTCGAGATCGGCCGGGTCGAGCCGCGGCGCAGCCCCGGGCGCATCGGCAAGGAGGCGCAGCCGGTCGCGGCCGCGATGCAGCGCCGCCTTCGTCGCTGCCAGCGTCGAACCCAGAATGCCTGCGGATTCTTCGTTGGAATAGCCCAGCACGTCCTTCAAGATCACCGCGCCGCGTTGCGACGGCGGCAGTTGCATGAATACCGCCAGCGCCGCCCCGGTTGCCACGCGGCTGGCGGCCTCGTCGGCGCGGGAAATCAGATCATCTTCTTCGATCATCCGCGATCTCCATCGTCCGCGGGCCCGGATAAAATCCGTTGCGGCGTTGTGCGCAATGCGGAACAGCCAGCCATCGACATTTGCATCGGGCGGAGCGCGGCTGAACGCGGCGACGGCCCGGGCTATAGCGTCTTGCACCACGTCCTCCCCATCGAGCGCGGAGCCAACCATCCGTGCCGCGTAACGGTGAAGGGTTGGCCGTAATGCCACCACCCGCGCCTCGAACGCCGTTCGATCATGCTGGTCCATCTCACCCGCCATTGCTGTTCTCAAGAACATAGACGGCCACGCCGGACAAAAAGATTCGCCGCCTTGCGAATCCTTTTGCGCCCATGCGCCGTCCTGATAGACGAAAGGGGCGACGTCGGGTCGTCCCGTCGCAAGGAAACTTCCATGAAACTCTATGCCCTTCCCGGGTCACTCAACTCACGTAAACTGCTCGCGCTGATCCACCATCTCGCCCTGCAGGTGGAGATCGTCGCCATGACGGTCGAGCAGGTGCAGTCCGACCACTATGCCGCGATCAACCCGAACCGGCTCGCGCCCACTCTGGTCGACGGGGATTTCATCCTTTGGGAATCAAACGCAATCGGCGTCTATCTTGCGCATGAAAGCGCGCTGATCCCCACCGGCCTGCAGGCGCGGATGGATATGCTCCGGTGGCTGCACTGGGAGGGCATCCATTTCAACAAAGCGCTTGGCACCATCTTTTTCGAAGCGGTCGTGCGGCCGCAGCTGGGCTGGGGCGCGACCAATCAGACGCTGGTCGACGATGCCCTCCAGCAGGCCGGACGTTACCTGCCCGTGCTCGACAGCCATCTGGCGAATCGGCTGTTCATCCTCGGCGATCGCCTGAGCTTCGTCGATTTCGCGATGGCCTCGGCCGAGCCGTATCGCGACCGTCTGTCGATCGAGTTCGATCGCTTTCCGAACGTTCAGCGCTTCTATGACCGGGTTGCCGCTCTGCCGGCGTGGCAGAAGGCGCTTCGCAAGGCGCCAGTCGCCGTGGCTGCTTAAGGTCCGACTTACCTGCGATCGGCAAGGCGCGCGCCCTTTGGTCTGCGCTTACCTTGCCGATCGCCCCCGGCTACTGGCAGTCGTCCTTCCAGAAGCGGCGGCTACCGTCGCCGATCTGCTCCCTTGCCGTTTCGACGATTTTATCGAACGGCTTGTCTTAGCGGGCGTCGTTGATCGCGAGACCACGGCGGCGCAGAAGTTGAATTTGCAGGTTTGGCACGAAAATCCCGCTTTGGTCACTTGGGATCACCTGAGTAGACCGCTTAGCGCCCGACCCGGCCGCGAACTGAACGTCCGGTTGCCCCGCATCCCAGCCTGGAAGCGGACTGGCAGAAAGCCATCCAGTGCGGCCTATCTGGGGACGGTGGGGCCCGACCCGGCGCATATCAGAACATCACGCACGAGCAGTTGCGATTGAAACGGACCGCCACCACGCTCAGATTACTCTAATCCCACCGCCGGAGCCCGCGTTATGGTCGCTCAACTCAATCACACCATCGTCTGGTGCTCGAACCAGAGCGCCTCAGCCAAGTTCCTGGCCGAGATGCTAGGCCGGCCAGCGCCGACCCGCTTCAGCCATTTCGACGTCGTCGAGCTGGACAACGGCGTCTCGCTCGACTTTGCTGACGTCGAGGGCCACCTTTGCTGCCGCAGCCCTATAATCTGATCCGGCTGCCAACGCTGCGAGATTGTACGGGAGTTGCTGGCTTGCGCCGCTGGGCGGGGCGCGACAGCGGAGGGCAATGTGGCGCTGGCGACCTCCGGCATGAAAACTAAAAATGGAAAGCGCCCCGATCATGGCTGATTCAGCACAGGCCGCCCAGCAGACGGGAAAGCTGCCAGATTCCGCTCCCCACACGGTCAGCCATCTGTTCGGCGAGATCGTGTGGCTGATGACCCAATCGCCGGCTCACAAGCATTATTCTCTGGTCGATTTGGAATGGATGGTGATGCCGGCCCTGTTGCTGCAGCAATTCCGTCTGTTCCACGACAAGGGCCGCCCGGTGGGTGCCGCGCTGTGGGCTTTCCTGTCGCAGGAAGGGGAGGCGAAGTTGCCAAACTCGCCTCTCCGACTGCGGCCGGATGAGTGGAAGTCGGGGATCGGTGTTGGGTGGTCGATCTAATTGCGCCAGGCCCACCGGTGGAGAACAAGCTGGTTGCAGCCATGCTGGCGGATTTGCGGGAGACGGCGTTGAGGGGGGTAAGTTTTAGATTTCACCGGATTGATCCGACCGGGAAGCTGGACGCGGTGACGATCGGGGCGCTCGACGATGCGGCGTGATCCGACCCTGCCTGCACGTTCTCGCGGCTCCCGCAGCTGGGCGGTTGCTGTCATGTTGTGCATGGCTTTCATTGTGGCGTGTCTGTTGCGTCACGTTTCTGCTTCCGATCTACCCAGTAGCTCCCCTGACAGCGCGCCTCCCTCGCAAGAATTCGAACCGCCATTCCCATTCAATGCGGCTGAACTTTGGCGACAGCTGGCAAAAGTTACGGAACTACATGGTGCTGATATGACCAGAGCACAGATAGAGAGCATCTTTGGCGTCACGTTGCACCCAGTGGAAAAGCATATTGGAAAAACGTCTTTTACAAATTTTGAAGTAAGCCCTCCGAAAGACTGGTATTACAAGTTGGTTTTCTCTGATTCCGGAAAGCTCATTTATTTTGCATTTGATTGGGGCGGGTATGTTCCATTTCCATCGCCGAAAGGTGATATTTGTATTTTGCGTAGGACAGTCGAAGACTCATTAGCTAGCCAAGGCTGGAAGTCCGCTGGCCAGGAACGCGGCTTGGACATTCCGATTGGAGATCATTTTC
>JAQGIF010000141.1 GCA_028291345.1 Rhodospirillales bacterium
GTGGACCATAAAGGCCGGCGCCGCAGCGGGTCTCTGCCAAGCCTTCCTGGAGAGAGGAGCCGGAGTGGCGTGCCTCTTGAGACGGGCCTATGACCGCGCCGACGAACCAGGTTCGATGGACCGCAACGTGCTGCCATTCGTGGGATGCCTGCTCTCGCGATGGGAGGCGCAGAGTAGAACCGACCCCGCCGCGCAATCCAGCATCGTGAGCGATAGGCTTTCGAGGCGAGAACGCGAAATCGTCGGCATGATAAGCGAAGGCTTTCCGAACAAGCGTATCGCTCGCTCCCTCGCAATCTCGCCGGAAACGGTTAAGTCGCACCTCAAGCGAATCTTCCTCAAACTAGCCGTTGCCAGTCGGATTGAGGCCGTGTCCCGCGCCAGGTCGCTCGGATTGTTATGATCCTTGCGCCATATGTTGAAATGGCGCAATCGGATAGCAGATGGGTGGAGATGGCCTCGTTTCGGATCGACTTGGACAATTTATGTCTGTGGCGCAATAGCGGCGCAGGCCCGGACGAACGCCTCAACCTGCCGCCAAAGACGTTCGATGTTCTCCGCTATCTGGTCGAAAACACCGGCAGATTGGTAACTCACGCTGAGTTGCTGACGGCCCTATGGCCTGACGTCCACGTCCAGCCGGAGATCCTGAAAAGCCATATCCTCGCGATTAGAACCGCGCTCGGAGACGACAGCTCCAGCCCGAAATTCATCGAAACCCAGCGGGGTCGAGGCTACCGCTTCATCGGGCAAATAGCCGGACTCGCTCCACCGGACGCGAAGCCCGAGGCAGCACTCGACCTTGGGGTCTTCGCAGGGCGAGCCGAGCCTATGCGGGACCTCCTCGCACTTTATGAGCAAATGTCTTCCGGCCAGCTTTGCGTGGTGTTCATCAGCGGTGAGCCTGGGATTGGCAAAACAACGTTGGTCGAACAGTTCCTCGTCCGCGTCCGCGGTTCGGCCGGCCTTGTCGAAGCGCAAGGGCATTGTATTGAGGGGTTCGCGGGGGTTGAACCTTACTATCCGATATTCGAGGTTCTCCGGAAGCTGTTCAACGCGGCCGATCGAAGGAGGGTTATCCGGGCTCTCCGGGAGTTCGCGCCGTCTTGGGCGTCCCAGATACCCGATCAAATCTCTACCGGTCAGCGGACGGCATTGCACGAACCGGCTTTGCCAGATGCTCGAACCCGGATGGTCCGCGAAGCCTGCGATCTCTTCGAAGCGATCGCTACAGAGCATCCCCTGGTGCTCGTGCTCGAAGATCTTCACTGGGCCGATTTTGCGACGATCGATTTCATCTCGGCCCTCTGCCGGCGCCGTTCGCCGGCAAGGCTCATGCTGATCGGGACCTACAGGCTGGAAGATTTGAAAATCGCGCGCCACCCTTTGAAGCAGATGACCCAAGATCTAGCCGTGCACAAATACTGCAGCGAGATCGAGCTTACTCCTCTCTCGGCAACCGCGGTTGCCGAGATCCTGGCAGATGACCGCGAGGACAAGTTGGTCTCGCAAGAATTTATCCAATTCATCAGCGACCGCACCGAAGGCAATCCCCTCTTCATGCGTCTCACCCTCGATTATCTGCTTGAGCGAGGAGACGCCTCGCGTACGCCTCATGGCTGGCGGCTCCTCGCTCCTCACGCAAAATTGTCCTCGGAGGCACCGCCGAGTCTCACGCGTCTAATCGCGGCCAAGATCGAAGGAATGACTGACGAGCAGCGGCGTGTACTTGAGGTCGCGAGTGTCGCAGGTCTCCGTTTCGATCCAGCCACCACTATGCGCGCAGCCGACATGGATGAGCAATCGTTCGAAGCCGTCTGCGAAGACTTCGTCCGGAATACATCCATCGTTCACCGTGAAGAATTACTGATCCTTCCCCGCGGTGGCCTTGCGCGTTGCTATGCTTTCAATCATGCGGTCTACCGGCAGGTTCTGTACGATGGCATAGGCCAATCGCGTCGGTCGTTTTTGCACCGCGTGATTGCGGATCGGCTGGAGGAGATTTATCCACCGGATCAACGTGGCGATCTTGCAACTCGGCTTGCGCAACACTTCGCTTCCGCCCGTGAATGGCCGCGAGCGCTGATCTATCTGCGTTCCGCCCTGCGCGTCGCGACTATCCGATATGCGCGCCGTGATGCTTTGGCGATTCTCGATCTTGCCTCCGAATTGGCCGCCAATCTGTCCGAGACGGATCGAACCTCGGCCCAGATCGAGTTTCTGGAGCGGCGTGCCTCGATTCAGGCGGCGACCCATGATGCGAAGGCCCGAGAAACCTATACACAGCTTGCGGCAAAGGCTGGCCAACATGGTGATATCGATACTCAATGCCGTGCGCTTATCGGCTTGGCTTACGTCGTCGGCTGGCATGATCTTGGTCACAGCCTGGAAGTGCTGAATCAGGTCCTGGCGCTATGCGAAAAGCAATCCGATCCGATCCAACAAGACGTCGTGCGCATGTCGGCATATGCGCGACTACTCTGGGGCGTCGGCTGGAACAGGACTTACGCACGTGAATGCGAGGAAGCGTTCACGCGGCTCAGGAACGATTCCGATCGCCTCACCGCCGCACGGGCTCAGATGAGCTTCGGCATGGTGTGCCTTGTCTCGACGCGCTATCGCGAGGCGCACGATTTGGTGGGCGGCAGTTACCGTCTTTTATGCGAAAGCCCCGAGAATGTCGTCGGGATCGATCTGGCTCAAGCAGCGTGGATGCGTCATATCGGTCGACCCTGGGCCTTGTTTTCCCTCGGGCAATTCGGTGACTCCTTGACGGAATTCGACGCCAGCATCGCCGCCTTTGAAAGCGTCGACGACCCCTCCGCCGCCCGCGCCTTTCAGGTATATCGTGGCGTCATGCTCTTCCACGCCATGGATTTTGAAGGCGTCCTGCGAGACTGCAAGCCAATCGCCGCCCGCCCATCGAGCGACAATACTGCTTCTCCGATCCGAATCCTGCCTGTCGATCGCAGGATCGCACTTATTTTTAGCGGATTGGCGGAGCTGGGCCTCGGAAACAATCTGGCTGCGCTTGACGACTTCCGTACGGCGGAAGGCGAAATGGAGCGCCGGCCCGCGCATCTGGATTGGTATTGGCGGCTCGCGTTGGAATGGGGAATGGTCGGTGTGCTCATAACAGAGGGCGGTCACGTCGCGGCTCGCGCGCGGGCGAAACTACTCTGTGACTTGGCAGAGCGAACCGACGAGCGGACCTGGCAGGCTCTCGCGTGGGAGGCCCGCGCGCGGGCTGCCTTGTCCCGCGGCGATTCGGCGGAAGCAATCGAACATGTCGCTAAAGCTTTGGCCGCGTGCGAGGGGGTGCAGGTTCCAATTGCCGAATGGCGCGTCCACGCGACGAGCGCAATCATTTACAAAGCGGTCGGCGATCATCGCCGAGCAAGACAGCACAGCCAGCTAGGCGCAGCCGTTCGAAAACGGCTCGCCGACAGCTTGCCGAAGGATCATCCTGTCCGTTTGAAATTCGAACAGCGCAGTGGAGCACTCGCCGAGGTCTGAAGTTGCGCTAGCCGTTGCTGGTCGGATCGAGGCGGTGTCCCGCGCCAGGGCACTCGGATTGTTATGATCCCCATGCGCCATATGGTAAAATGAACCGCATCGGACAGCCGATGTGGTGGAGATGGCCTCGTTTCGAATCGACTTGGACAATTTGTGTCTGTGGCGCGATAGCGGCGCAGGCCTGGACGAACGCCTCAATCTGACCCCAAAGACTTTCGACATTCTCCGCTATCTGGTTGAAAATACCGGCAAATTGGTAACCCACGATGAGCTGCTGACGGCCGTGTGGCCTGACGTCCACGTCCAGCCG
>JAQGIF010000146.1 GCA_028291345.1 Rhodospirillales bacterium
TTTCGCGATGATCGCGCCATTGCTTCGCAGTGTTTGTAAGTCTCTTGGGAAAGCTGGGCCTGGTTGGGTTTCGATAACCGCGGACGGCCGGGTGGTCGGCGCCATCGGCGAAGCGCAACTCAGGAAGAGCGGTCATTTAATCGCAACTGGCGTTTCCACCGGACAGGTTCTTGCGAGGAAGACCGCCAAACAACTCATTTCACGCTCTGCTCAAACGAGACACAGCGGCGGTTTTATAGATTTCGAGTTTAAACCGCACATTGGGGACTATTCCGAAGCCATTCAGGTCTCTGTTGGTGGAGTCGATTTAATTGGCAGCCCCGCGCGTGCGCCATCGGCCTCCCAGATCGAGGGGTTTGTCGATAGGCTCGGAGATCAAATTACCGGATGGGTCGCGCTGACCGGGTCTCCCAAAGCGCGGCTAAGCGTTCGTTTGATCGACCAGCAAGGAACGGCAAGGGAGTTTGCCACGGATGCGAGCCCTGCCGAGGGAGACAATGCGGAGCTGTCAGCCGATGGCATCGCGAAGCAACGATTTTCTATTGATCTCGCGCGGTTTGGCCTGGACGCCTCACGCGTCGAAATTTGGGGTTGGCTTCCCGCGCTCAGCATCGGGAACCAGTTGTCGGGAAGTCCGCTTGGCGGTGAGACAATGCGCACGCCGAACAAGCCGAGCATCCAACCGAAAGCTGGTAAACGACGGCTTGCGAGCGGCAAGAAGCAACCCGTCGATGTAATTATACCCGTTTACGACGGCAGGACAGAAACACTGGCTTGCCTCGACTCGGTCATCGCGGCAAGGCGCCTTTTTGGCAAAGCGACCAAGGGCTGTGAGATTATCGTCATCAACGATGGTAGCCGGGACAGCGATCTTTTGGCTTCATTGGCAGCACTCGCGGCTGACGGGGAAATATGCCTGCTTCACAACGAACGGAATTCGGGTTTTCCGATTTCGGTCAATCGCGGCTTCAATCTGCATCCGGATCGCGATGTCGTCGTGCTCAATTCGGATGCCGTCGTATTCTCCGACTGGCTGCCGCGGCTGCAAGCTGCTGCCTATTCAGCGCAAGATATCGGCACGGTCACTCCATTTTCTAACGAGGGGTCGATCTTAAGCTATCCCATGAGCCTGGGGGATAATCCTCCGCCGTCGCCAACTGAGGGCGCGATGCTCGATCGCCTTGCGGGCGAGGCCAACGCGGGACTGACGGTCGATATCCCGACCGCTGTCGGTTTCTGCATGTATATCCGCCGCGATTGTCTTGATGAGATAGGCATCTTCGATGTCTCGTTCTTTGGACGGGGATATGGGGAGGAAAACGATCTCTGCATGCGTGCCCATGAGGCCGGTTGGCGCAATATCGCAGCACCGAATATATTCGTAACGCATATCGGGGGGCGTTCTTTCGGCTCGTCGAAAAAAATGCTTGTGGCCCGCAACACGAGAATTCTCAATAACTTACATCCCGGATATGACGGCTTCGTCCGGGATTTCATCGCAGCGGATCCGCTGGCCGAGGCGCGCAGAAATATCGATGCGGCGCGTTTGCGCCGGACGGATGCAGGTCCGGTAATCCTGCTGGTCACGCTGGGCTTGGCAGGCGGCGTCGCCCGCAATGTTGAAGAAGCCGCGGAGCGTTACGCCGCGCGGGGCCTGAAGGCTCTTATTCTTCGCCCGCTTCCGGCTGCCCGCGGGCAGGTGGGACGAGCCATTCTTGCCGATCCGTTAGACGATACGCTTTGTAATCTTATCTTCGACCTACCTGATGAACTGGATGCTCTTCTTGAGCTTCTCGTGGCAAGTGACGTCGGCAAAGTAGAAATCCATCACTTCTTCGGTCACGATTCGAGCGTTTTCGGGATAGCCCATCGCCTACGGGTCCCCTACGACGTCATATTACATGACTATAGCTGGCTCTGCCCCCGTATTAACCTGGTGGATGGGCGCGGCCAATATTGCGGATTGCCGTTGGATCCGCAAATTTGCGAACGTTGCGTCGCAATCGACGGGGCTATGCTCGAAGAGAACATTCGGGTGCCGGACTTGCGGCAGCGCTCGGGGAGGGTCCTCGCCGGTGCCCGTCGAGTCGTCGCCGCCTGCGAAGATGTTGTTGATCGTTTCAGCCTTTTCGCTCCGGATGCCGCCTATGAAATCATACCCTGGGAGGAGCAACCACCATTCGAGCGTACGGTTGTTCCGCCACGAGCCAACGAGCGCATACGGGTCGCCGTTATCGGCGGCATAGGGGAGCAGAAGGGTTATGATTTGTTGCTGGCCTGCGCCCGGGATGCGGCACTCCGAGATCTGCCGATTGAGTTTGTCGTCATAGGCTATACAAGCGACGACTTGCGCCTATTCAAAACCGGCCGCGTCTTCGTGACTGGCCGTTATCACGATGCCGAGGCTACCGCGCTCATTCGTACCCAATCCTGCAACTTCGCGTTTCTTCCGTCAGTATCGCCCGAAACCTGGTCATATACGCTGACTCTGGCATGGAAGGCCGGGTTAGAGGTTCTCGCCTTCGATTTCGGCGCAATCGCGGAGCGCATACGGAATGCCGGCCATGGTCGTCTCATTCCATTCTCGACGGATGAGAAGACTATAAATCTGGCGATAGCGAGATTCGGCAGGTCCCTGGCGTCCGACGTCGATGGGGCCGAAGAAGGGGACCAAGTCCGCTCTATGGATGTCGTGCGGCATGAACATGCCGGCGGTACTCTTGTGGCTTCCATTGAGGGTTCGGACGATGGCGGTCAGTCTTCGCTCGAAACATTGATTGCCCTTGAGCCGGGACTTTATGCTTTTTCGCTGAGCGACACGGTGGATGATGGCGTAGTCGATATGCCGGTCGTGCAGATATCAGCCGCCGCCGGATATGCTGCCGATACGAAAGTCGATTTTCTCGGCAAACACGATCCGGTCGAAAATTGGCTGACGGAGGCGGGGGACGTCGTCGTGGTCCGAATAGCGGGAGCCGCCTGCAGCCTGTTGATCAAACGTCTCCATGCTGCAGGGAGAGATTTCTCGGGAGTTTCCGTTGAGTGCCGTCGTTTGGATCGCATTGGAGACGCAGCCGATGCGGTCGTTCCTCGCGACGGCTCCGGTATCCTGCGCACCCAGATTACGGCCCACGTTCAAAATCGCGGTGATCTTCCGTTTGTTGGGCCAGGTTGGGCCGGATGCGTTGGCGAGCATCTCTGGATAGAAGCTTTTACGATCAACCCGCTCGAGGGCTTTTTGCCCGACGAAATAGAGTACAAGGCACTTACTGGAACCGGGTTCGAAACGCCTTGGGTTTCGGGTGGAACGATGTGCGGGACCCGTGGAACTTCCAATCCGCTCATAGCCTTCGCCATCAGACTTCGCGGATCGGCAGCCGAACGTTACGAATGCCGCTATCGTGGAACATTTCTCGGGTCCGGCGTCGTCGGTCCGTTTCGCAGTGGCGCTGCATGCAAGAGCGTCTACGGACGCGATCCGCTGGAGGGCATAGAATTGGAGATTGTCGAGAGGACCGGGGCCGTCTCATCTGACAATCAGGAGATTGTCGAGGCTTCCGTACCGGAATATGAAATCGTATATGGCAGCTATTAGAAAAATATTTCTTTAGGGCCATGGCGAATTACATTTTCCTGAATGTCGGGTGCGGTCCCGTTCACGAGGACGATCGCATACCGCTCTATTTCCGGTCGGCGGACTGGTGTGAGATTCGGCTTGACGTCGATCCGGCTGCGCAACCGGACATCGTGGCGTCGATCACGGATATGTCATGCATTCTTTCGGACTCGGTGGATTGTATCTGGTCATCTCACAATCTAGAGCATCTTTATCCACACGAGGTTGATCAGGCATTGCGGGAGTTTTTGCGGATTTTGAAGCCGAGCGGGTTTATTTATTTGAAGGTTCCCGATCTGCAACTGGTCGCGGAACTCGTCGTTTCGAATGGCCTTGATGAAATAGCTTATGATTCTCCGGCAGGCCCGATCACGCCGCTCGACATGATTTTTGGACATACTGCGTCGCTTGCGGTGGGAAATATGTTCATGGCACACCGCACGGGCTTCTCTCCGCCGCTTCTCCAGCGCCTTCTGAGGGCCGCCGGGTTCGGATATGGTGTTTTGAAAAGGAAGGAAGCATTGGAGCTTTCTGCTGTGGTGTTCAAGAGTAATGCGGCGGAAGATCCGGCGCGCGACGGGATTCTGGCTGAGCTAGAATTTTGAGATTTCTGTTCATTCACCAGAATTTTCCGGGACAGTATCAGCATGTCGTGCGGCATCTTGCCGATCAGGCTGACAATCGTGTCGTTTTTATCACGCAGGGGAATGACAACGAGATGGTTGGCGTGACCAAGGTCGTCTATTCGACGCCTCGGTCCGCCGCCGGAGCGCCACATCTTTTTGTTCGCGAATTTGACGATGCGATCAGGAACGGCTTGGCTGTTCTGGAAGCCTGCCGCGTGCTCGATGCTCAGGGATTTCGTCCTGACATCGTGATCGGCCATAACGGTTGGGGCGAGATCCTTTTCGTCAAGGACATTTGGCCCGACGTCCCGCTGCTCGGCTATTTCGAGTTTTTTTATAAGGCCATTGGTACGGACGTGGGTTTCGATCCGGAATTTCCGTCGCATTCGAGCGATGGATCGCGGTTGCGCGTCAAGAATTCCATCAATTTACTCGGCCTCGACGTCGTCGATTGGGGGCAGACGCCTACCAAATGGCAATGGGACCAATATCCGGCGGAGCGTCGCGAGCATGTCAGCGTTATGCACGAAGGCGTCGATACCGATAAGGCAAAACCCGATCCCGATGCGTGGATTGGGATTGCCAGGCTGGGGCTTCAGCTCACGCGCCAGGATGAAATCATCACCTATGTGTCGCGCAATCTTGAGCCCTATCGCGGTTTTCATATCTTTATGCGAACCATTCCTGAGATCCTCAAACGACGGCCCAACGCCCGTATCATATTGATCGGCGGCGACGAGGTCAGCTATGGCCGGCCCGCTCCGGACGGTATGAAATACCGTGCACTTTTACTTCAGCAGCTCGGCGAGGGGATTGACCTGGATCGCGTTCATTTCCTCGGCCGCGTTCCGCACAGGATGTTCCTCAATGTACTGCAAATATCGTCCGTACATCTGTATCTGACATATCCGTTTGTCCTGTCCTGGTCATTCTTGGAGGCAATGTCGGCGGGTTGCCTGGTTGTAGGATCATCCACCCCATCAGTGACTGAGGTTCTGCGGGATGGCGAGAATGGATTGCTGGTCGATTTTTTCGATCAGAAAGGGATCGCTGACCGGATCGACGAGGTTCTCGATCATCCCGATCGCATGCAGGCGCTGCGGGACAATGCACG
>JAQGIF010000151.1 GCA_028291345.1 Rhodospirillales bacterium
CGCGACCAGGCCCGCAAATTCCTGGACCTCGAGGCCGATAAACGCGGCTCCGAGTATGAATGTTGCCGTCATGGCGCCATAGAACCAGGACCCGCGATGCGCCTGGGCGCCGATGTTTGCGATGCCACAGGTGAAGCTCGATAGGAGTAAGCAGGCCGTCTCAATCGCGGTATTGCGCAGGTCGAACAGCTCGCGCCCGCTCGGTCCGCCCGCGGTCTGCCCGACCAACACCGCGTAGGCCGCAAAAAAGGCGGAGAACATGATGATGTCGCTGAGCAGGAAAACCCAGAAGCCGTAACCGGCGATAATGCGCTTGGACGCAAACCCGGCAGCGTGCTCCGCGATGTGCTGGCGATCCCACGCGTCCTGGCCGTGACCGAGGCCATGGGGGTCGTCGCGATCGGCGGTTCCTTCGAAGGCGCTCATGGCGTCACCTGCATGCGGGCGAGCGCCTCGCCGCGTGCACTTCGGTTGGCCCGATCTATGCGCGCAATCACGTCAGCCGGAATGATGTCCTCATGCCTGTCCCGCCAGGCGAAGACAACGAAGGTCGCGTATGCGCCCAATGCGGCCAGAGCCACGAGCCACCAGATGTGCCAGATCAGCGCGAATCCCATGAAGGTGGCGAAAAAGGCGCAAATAAAGCCGGTTGGGCTATTCCTCGGCATTTCGATTTCGGTATAGCCGGGCTCCTCGCTGAGCTTCGCCTGCTGGCGCGCGCGCTGCTTTATGCCCCAATAGGCCTCCTGGCCTTCAATGCGCGGGAGCACGGCGAAGTTGAAGGATGGCGGCGGGGATGGTGTTGCCCATTCGAGCGAGCGCCCGTCCCAGGGATCACCGGTCTGGTCGCGAAGTGCCTCCCGTCTGCGAATGCTGACGACGAGTTGTACGATCTGCAGGATTATTCCGGCCAGAATGATGGCTGCGCCGCCGGCTGCGATCAGCAACCATGGTCGCCAGGCGGGAACATCGTAGTGCTGCATGCGACGGGTCATTCCCATAAGGCCCAGAACGTAGAGCGGCGTGAAGGCAACGTAGAAGCCGATGAGCCAGCACCAGAACGCGGCCTTGCCGAGGCCTTCGTGCAGCCGGAAGCCGAACGCCTTCGGAAACCAATAACTGTAGCCCGCGAACGCGCCGAACAGCACCCCGCCGATGATGACGTTATGGAAGTGTGCGACGAGGAAAAGGCTGTTGTGCAGCACGAAGTCCGCCGGGGGCACCGCCAGCAGGACGCCCGTCACTCCGCCGATCATGAATGTGACCATGAAGCCGATGGACCACAGTATCGGTGCGGAATAAACGATCCGGCCGCCATACATCGTGAAGAGCCAGTTGAAGATCTTTACGCCTGTAGGCACCGCGATGATCATCGACGCGATGCCGAAGATCGCGTTCACGTCGGCGCCTGCCCCCATCGTGAAGAAGTGGTGCAGCCATACCATGAAGGAGAGTAGGCAAATGGCCATCGTCGCCATGACCATCGACCGATAGCCGAACAGAGGCTTGCCGGAGAACGTCGATGTCACCTCGGAAAATATGCCGAAGGCGGGCAGAATGAGGATGTAAACCTCCGGATGTCCCCACGCCAAAATGAGGTTCATGAACATCATCATGTTGCCGCCAGCTTCATTGGTGAAGAAGTGGAAGCCGAGATAGCGGTCCAGCAGCAGCATCGCCAAAGTCGCTGTGAGAATAGGAAAAGCGGCGACGATCAGCAGGTTGGAGGCGAGGGTCGTCCAGCAGAACATCGGCATGCGCATGTAGGTCATGCCGGGTGCGTGCAGTTTCAGGACCGTCGTTACGAGGTTGACGCCGGACAGCAAAGTCCCAACGCCGGAGATTTCGAGGGCCCAGAGGTAATAATCAACGCCGACGCCGGGCGAATAGGTGACCTCGGACAGTGGAGGAAACGGCAGCCACCCAGTGCGGGCGAATTCGCCCACGACGAGCGAAATATTGACGAGCAGCGCGCCCGTGGCGGTGAGCCAGAACCCGACGGAGTTGAGCGTGGGGAACGCGACGTCGCGGACTCCAAGCTGCAGCGGCACGACGAAATTCATCAGCCCGATCACGAAAGGCATCGCGACGAAGAAGATCATCAGCGTGCCGTGGGCCGAGAAGATCTGGTTGTAATGCTCGGGTGGCAGGTAGCCATCGGACCGGAACGCGAGCGCCTGTTGCGAGCGCATCATGATCGCGTCGGAGAAGCCGCGCAGAAGCATCACCATCGCGAGCAGGGTGTACATGATCCCGATCCGCTTATGGTCGACGCTGGTGATCCACTCGCGCCAAAGATACGGGAGGCGCCCCGTCAGCACGACCCAGGCGAGGACGCCGATGATTGCCACTCCGACCAGGGCCGCCGCGATCAGCGGGATCGGCTCGTCGAAGGGAATGGCCGACCAGGTAAGCTTGCCTAACATGCTAGTGCTCCCTTCGCGGGGATACGCTCGGGTTTGGCCGCCCGGCTTGCGGGCCAGGTCCGGGCGGCAATTTCTGAATGACGATCTGGTGGAACAGCTCTGGATCGGCCATACCGAAAGTGAACGGGCTTGTGATGATGCTTTGCTTGGCCAGGGCAGCGTAACTCCCGGCATCCAGGGCTGGCCCCGTAGTGCGCGTGGCGTCGATCCAGGCGTCAAACTTCTCCGCCGGTACTGCCTGCACGTCGAAATGCATGTCCGAGAAACCATCGCCACTATAGTGGCTCGAAATGCCGAGGAACGTGCCTGGTGCGTCCGCGCGCAGGTTCAACTGTGTCCTCATGCCGTTCATCGTGTAGATCATGCTGCCGAGCTGCGGGATAAAGAACGCATTCATCACGCTCCCCGAGGTCAAGGAGAAGTGAATGGGCACACCGGCAGGAATCACGAGCTGGTTCACGCTCGCGACGCGCTGGTTCGGGTAGATGAAAAGCCACTTCCAATCCAGCGAAACGCCCTGAATCTCGAGCGGCGGCGTGTCTGATTCCAGGGGCTTGGCGGGATCGAGGTCATGGGATCCGATCCAGGCCACGCCGCTCAGGAGGATGACCGTGAGGAGAGGGATGGACCAGACGATCAGCTCAAGGCGGCCGGAATACTCAAAATCCGGCAGGTAGATCGCTCTCGCGTTGGAGGCGCGGAACCACCAGACGAAGGCAATGGTCGCGACGATCGTCGGGACCACTATGGCGAGCATGATAGCGAGCGAGTCTATCAGAATCGTCTTCTCGGCAATTCCGACGATTCCTTGCGGGTCGAGGATGGCCGGCTGGCATGCTGTCAGGACGATCGGCGTGCTGACGGCAGCGCAACGGGCCGGTCGGGCGATCATCGACCGGAAGCGCCACGAAAGTCCTTTGCGATCTGTCGGCCCATCTGACTTGGCGCGCATCCGGACCTCTCTTGCCTCACGCTGAACACCCCTGCGAACCCCGTGGGGTGAGCCTTGTCGATGCTTTAGGATTGGCATGACCGGCCCAAACTATCGCCGGCCAAACTATTAGGCGGTGGCGGAAGGCATCGGACCGAGTGAAATTGCGTGAATCGGCGGGAAATTTTGTGAAACCGATTGTCTGAATCTACGTTTCAGTGGCGGTAGGATTTGATCGGGACCCCGACAATGCTCAACGAGAGCAACCCCTCCGGCTGGAGAGCCGCGGTCCCGAATGACGGTGACATGATCCTGTTCGGAGAGTTCCGCCTGGCGCCGACGACCCGCACGCTTACCCGGGACGGCTTCCCGGTCCATCTGGGATCTCGCGCGCTTGATATTTTGATCGCTTTGGTCGAGCGAGCGGGGCAGGTCGTCAGCAAATCAGAGCTCTTTGCGATCGCGTGGCCTGATACATTTATCGAAGACAGTAATCTGCGCGTTCAGATTGCAGCGCTACGCCAGGCGCTCGGCGATGGCCGGGCTGGCGCGCGCTTTATTATCGGCGTTCCTGGGCGCGGCTACACGTTCGTTGCAAAGGTTGAGCGAATGCCCGGCTGCGGGGGCATTGCACGCCCTCTTGGATCGGCCATTCAAGACGACCGCGACTACCTCCCAGTTCCTCTGGTCAGGATTGTCGGGCGGGATGCGATCGTCAGCGACATTGCGGGGCAATTGCCATGCAGGCGGTTTGTCACCATTACTGGACCGGGCGGAAGCGGAAAGACAGCCGTGGCTCTGACCATTGCGGGCCAACTTGCGGGCATTTTTCGGGACGGTGTTCGGCTGGTCGCTCTTGGGGCGGTTTCCCACCCCGATCTGGCCGTCGCGCACCTCGCATCACTCCTGCGCTTGCCCGCGCCCGATAAACGGCAGCTGCAATACATAGTCGCGCACCTGCGGACTCGGAACATGCTGATTGTGTTTGACGACTGTGATCATGTCATTGAAGCGGTCAGTGAGATTGTCGAGACCATCCTTCAGGGAGCGCCCGAGATCCACATTTTGGCCACGAGCCGGGAGGCATTGCGGGCGACGGGCGAGTCGGTGCAGAAACTGGATCCACTGACCGTGCCTCCTATCTCAACGAAGCTGACGGTAGGCGAGGTGCTTCGATATCCTGCAGCCCAGTTATTTGCAGACCGTGCAAGGGCGTGTGACGTGACCTGCGAAATAACAGACGCCAACGCTTCTGTAGTCGCGGAGATTTGCACGAGGCTTGATGGATTGCCTCTTGCCATTGAGCTCGCCGCTAACCGTGTTCCACTTTTCGGTGTGCGCGGTCTTGTTGTCAGACTTGATGACCGCTTCAGCATCTTGACCAAGGGAAGGAGGACAGCCCTTCCAAGACATCAAACCCTGGCGGCGATGATCGATTGGAGCTACGAGACCCTTAGCGATGAAGAGAAGATCGTCTGGCGCCGTTTCGCGGTCTTCCGCGGTTTTTTCTCGATCGACGCCGCCGACGCGATCGGGAACGATCCATCGAGCCAGAACTTCAACATTATCGACATTTTGGATAGCTTGGTCGGGAAATCACTGGTTGCGGTCGACTCTCGCGTTGGCGAGACCAGATACCGGCTGCTTGAATCACTTCAACTCTATGCGCGCGGCAAGCTGCTGGAACACGAGGAAGAACAATGTGCGATGCGCCGCCATGCTCAATATTGGTATGAGCTGTCGGCCGCCTCTGCCGGGAATTGGACGGAAATGCCCGCCGCGGAGTGGGTGGGTAAGCACAGGGATGATATTGCGGAGATTCGGGGCGCGCTCGAGTGGGCGTTTGGTCCAGGAGGCGATTCGATCCTGGGGATAAGGATTGTCGCCGCTTTTGCGCCGTTCCAATTGGCGCTGCTTCCGGAACTGCGCCAGTATCTGGAGCATGCAATCAAGCTTGCTCCACGGTTTGCGGTGATCGACGACACGCTCGTAACGCGAATGCGCCTAGCACTGCCAAGGTCTATTGTTCACACGCCGGACGCACCTTGAATGATCACGGTCTCGCCGCCTTCAGACGCAAATGATCGTCGATTCATTGCAATGCGGTGACCGCCGCGAAGCGAGGGCGAGGGCGAGGGTAAATCAAAGCGGATTTTGGTGGGATCGTCATAGCCTGGACCGAAGCGCGTCCTGATCGCGACCAAATCAACGATATCGGCCAGAGGCGGACCTCTAAGTGTTTTGGATCTGGGATGTTTTTGGAAGCGTGGCCCGATATGCAGCGCTGGCGCATAGATGATCATATTCCAGCAACATGGAAATAAACGTAAAATTCCAATTACTGTATTTTCCATTGACCTTTATATCCGGTGGTCTTTCCGCTAAATATTGGCTGATTTCGAAGCGCCCCGTCGAGTTTTTCACCCGCCGCTTCCCGGTCTTGATCTTCGCCGTTACACCCATCCAGGGTTTGAGCGGCATGAAGCCTTTCTCAGTTTTCACCTGCGGTCCAGGCGAATGAAAGGCGTGTGGGATCGACCGAGTTGATGTCTTCGACGCGGCAATAGTGAAGCTTCTGTGACGTCCTATGGACACACGTTCGCGAAAGACAGGCTGGCAGGCGCCTGCGCTAAGCCCGCCTTTGAGCGCGGTGCCGCCTTGATCGCGGAAACAGACCGTCATCGCTTCGCTCTTGATTTCGAAGCACTCAAGACATTGGTTTGGCGGTCGTTTCGGCGGCGACGGTAGGCGTCAGCGCGGGCGCCGGCGGTCCTTTCATCGGGTCCATTGGCAGCGGTATATTCGTTGGAAACGTATAGTTCGCTCCGGTGGTGGCATCGACTCCGACCCCGATCAGTCCCCCGGCGAGAACGTTTCCGAGCGTTGCTCCATTAAAATGAGATTGAACCGTAGCCCAAGCGGGCTCGTACCCGACCTTATCGCATTCGACATGAAGGTCGCGCTGAGTTCTGGGAATTGTTACAGAAGCCGGTGTCGTTACGTGATACGACCCGGTGGGGCCGCTAATGATGCATTCCGCTCCGACGACCGGAGGCGTCGTAACCCTAAGGGTCTGGTCCGCCCCTTCAATAACGGTGGCACAACCGGAGAGTGCAAGGCCGAGCGCGGCGACAGCCACGACACACTGACAATTCATTATTGCCTCCAAATGATATTATTGAAAAGGAATTGAGGTAACATCGGGCGTGCAGAGGAAACGTCATGTCTTCCGAGGTCCGCCTTCCCTTGCCATTCAAGGGAAAGGCAAAGGGTAATGCTTCGAAATACAGTATTGTGGATGTTTTATATTAATAGATCATAAAGAACTCGTTATAATTGCGCCGACTTCCGTAAACATACGTTGGAGCAAATGCCTGCCAACCGTTCTGAATGGGTAATCACCCCAGCTATAGTGGCGTAGCGGTCCTGCTGCCCCGGATTATATCGACGAACACAGAGCCGATCGCCGATGCTGAGGATCGGCTTCTTTCCTACTTCATTGCCCACGAAGCCGCTCATGCGATGCAGTCCAGGGCTTTTGGATACCTGTTCGGCCTGGGCTATCCTGAGTGGCTGAACGAGGGTTATGCCGATTATGTCGGTAAGGGCGGCGATTTTAATTTTCAGAGAATGTGAGCCTGTTGGGGCCGGCAACTCGGGACAATATCGGCTCGCGGCCGCCTGGCGGTGCTGCGCCAGACGGTTCAGCCGGACCCTGACGAGACGATCGCCGATCTGTTCGGCGTCGCCAGCGCACTGGCCGTGCTCGGTCGCGCCGAAGCCGGGCAGGCGACCGCCAGGACCTCGCCGCCGCCGACTGGTCGCTCGAGGCGCGCATCAGTTCGGCCCTCGGCCGCCTCGGGCTGGACGCACGGCTCCAGACCCGCCTCGCCATCCTGTCCGGCGGCCAGCGCACGCGCGCCGGGCTCACCGTCCTCATCGTCACGGAGCCCGATTTCCTCACTCTGGATGAGCCGACCAATAATCTCGACCGGGAGGGGCGCGCGGCGGTGATCGGCCTCCTTGCCGAATATCGGGGCGGTGCCATCGTCGTTGGTCACGACCGCGAACTCCTGGAGGGGATGGACGCCATAATCGAGCTGACCTCGCTCGGCGCCACCCGCTATGGCGGCGGCTGGAGCCATTATCGCACGCGCAAAGCGCTGGAGCTCGCCGCTGCCCGGCACGGTCTGGAGGATGGGCAAAGGCGGATCGTTGAACTCGCCCACAGCGCGCAGGCGATGGCCGAGTGCAAGGCGCGCAAGGATGGGGCAGAGCAGAGAAAGGCCGCGCGGGGAGACCGGCCGCGCATCCTTCTTGGAGCCATGAAGGAGCGCAGCGAGGGACGAGCGGCGAGAATGCGCGCCTTGCCGAACGTCGACGCGAACAGGCCCTGGCGGCTGCGCGATCGACCCGCGAGCGCATCGAAATCCTGCAGCCTATGTCGGTCGCCCTGCCGCCCACCGGCCTGTCCGCTAGCAGGGAGGACCTGAGGATCGACGGGGTGACCGCCGGCTACATGCCGAAGCGGCCGCTCATCCGCGACCTTTCTTTAGCCATCACCGGGCCGGAGCGCATCGCCGTCAGCGGCCCGAACGGCTCCGGCAAAACCACCTTGCTTGCGCTGATAACCGGGACGATGCAGCCCTGGCCCGGAAGCGTGCGGACGCTGACGCAATTCGCCATGCTCGACCAGCAGGTGAGTCACCTCGATCCCGCGAATTCGATCCATGACAATTTCCGCCGCATCGATCCGCGGGCGGATGAGAATGGCTGCCGCGCGGCGCTCGCGCGCTTCATGTTCCGGGCGGATGCAGCGCTCCAGATCGTCTCCACGCTCAGCTACGGGCAGTTGCTGCGCGCCGGCTTGGCATGCGTCCTCGGCGGTTCGGCGCTGCCGCCTTTCCTCATCCCCGACGAGCCGACGAACCATCTCGACATCGACTCGATAGAGGCGGTCGAGGCCGGTCTGCGGGCCTATGATGGCGCCCTGCTGATCGTCAGCCACGATGGGGCGTTTCTGGCCGCCGTCGGCATTTCACGCCTGTTGAGGATGCTTGCAGAACAATAAGGTGCATCTCAGCCTGTCCCACCCCTCAAACCCGTTTGCCGCAACACCATGTCGTGTCATACT
>JAQGIF010000163.1 GCA_028291345.1 Rhodospirillales bacterium
GTCTGCATCTATTGACGGAAACAGCCGTGCCTTTCTTCCAAAGTGCCGGCTACGTCGCGGCTGAGCGTGCCGCAGCCCCGTCCGATATTGCAGCGTCGGCCGAGTTCACAAAACTCTGCCAAGCTAGGGCGTATTACATGGTCAAGGCTGTACGGACGAACTGGTGAGGGCTCAGTTGGTGCAGCTTTTCGCTCACGAGAGCGACGCGCTGCTGCACCGCTGCCACGTTCCCGTGCTGACAGTCCCAGACAGCTTGCCGGATTTGGCGGGCTATGTAGGTCACTTCCGCACCCGAGCTGACGCGGCCGTTCCGGCCGTGAACGATCGCCTGACCGGGTTTGGACGGCGTGTCAAAGCCGGTTTCGTTCCAGTTCCCTGAGAGCTGATTCAGCCCAGCCGTACAAGGTGGACAGGCAACGCCGCTTCAGCGGGCAAAACGCGCCCAAGAAGCATCGCAGCCCCCAGCGCGCCGATCACAAAGGAACGCCGCGCGATAGCAAGAAATCGGGACCGGACTCGGCCCTCCGACGTGGGTAATGTTTGACATAGTTCTATCCTCAGATTTCGCCTCAGTGGGGCATGGCAAAGGCGTCTCGGAGCGTGCGGATTGCCGATGCGCGATATCCTGTCTGCGCAGCGGTGGGCCGCGCCGGCTTGAGCCGGCCGGCGCGAACGCATCGCCCGAAAACGATGCGAAGCTCCGCTAGACGCGAGCTGAGGGGGGATGAAGGTTCGGTGGGAACGTTAGTCCAGTGAGGGTCTGGGCAGCGACTGAATAGACGACGTGATCCCAATCGACCGGAGCGTCAAAGGCGGCCGGAGGTGCTAAAAGATTCGGCGGGATTTGACAGCAGGCAGTCGCCACGCAACCGCAGGATGCGGAATTGCAGGGATCGCCGCTCGCTGGGTGATGTGAGTCCAGTGCGCCCGCATTCATCTTGCAAGGCGGCGCGGCAAAGGACGGCGCAATCTGCCATACGTTCGCCAAGGCGAGCATGAGCAGAGCGATGAGGCTTCGCCTGAGAAGGCCCGTTTTCATGGGCAATACATGTCAAGGCGAGACGGCAATCAATGCTCCTGATCCTCTATTCAGCAGGATATGGCTGGGATTTCTTGATTGCTGCTCCGGCAGTCGCATCAACACCGGAAAGACGCCACCCTTTGACCAGCCCGTAAATGGCCGGAATGACGATCAGGGTCAGCAAAGTCGACGAAATCATGCCGCCGATCATCGGGACGGCGATGCGCTGCATCAGTTCGGACCCCGTTCCGGTGCTCCAGAGGATCGGCACCAGGCCGGCCATGATCGCGACGACGGTCATCATCTTCGGCCGCACGCGCTCAACGGCGCCTTCCATGATCGCGGCGTGAAGATCAGCGCGCATCAACGGCCTCTTCTCAATCTCGCATTGTTCGCAGGCCTCTTCGAGCGCCCGGTCGAGATAAATCAGCATCACGACGCCGGTTTCCGCTGCGACGCCGGCGAGCGCGATAAAGCCGACCGCCACCGCGACGCTCATGTTGAAGCCCATCCACCACATCAGCCAAACCCCGCCGACCAGCGCGAAGGGGACTGACAACATGACAATCAACGTTTCGGTCAGCTGGCCGAAGTTCAGATAAAGCAGCAGGAAGATAATCAGTAACGTGACCGGAGCGACGATCTCCAACTTGGCCTTCGCCCGTTCGAGATATTCGAACTGGCCGCTCCACTCGATGCGATAGCCCTGTGACATCTGGACCTTCTGCGCCACCGCGTGTTGCGCGTCGGCGACATAGGAGCCGATGTCGCGGCCCTGCATGTCGACGTAGAGATAATTGACGAGTTGCGCGTTCTCCGTGCGAACCATCGGCGGTCCCTGGGTCAGCTTGATTGCGGCTAGCTGGCCTAATGGAATGCTCATCCCGCCCGGCGCCTGAACCAGCACCTGCTCCGCGATTGATTGCGGGTCGGAGCGGAAGGCGCGTGGATAGCGCACATTGACGGTGTAACGTTCGCGACCCTCGACGGTGGTTGTTACCGGCTCACCGCCGAGGGCAGTGAGGATGGTCTGCTGCAGATCGCCGATCATCAGGCCGTAACGCGCCAGCGCTGGCCGGTCGGGTAGTATTTCCAGGTAGTATCCACCTTCAACGCGCTCGGCATAGGCGCTGGTGGTGCCCGGCACGGTGCGGATCGTGGCTTCGAGTTGTTTGGAGAGCTGATCGACGCCGGCGAGATCGGGACCATAGATCTTGACGCCGATCGGCGTGCGGATGCCGGTCGACAGCATATCGATCCGCGCCTTGATCGGCATCGTCCAGGCGTTGCTGACGCCCGGAAACTGAAGCGCCTGATCCATCTGCTGTACAAGCTTGTCCACGTTCATACCTGCCGGCCACTCCGATTCCGGCTTCAGATTGACAATCGTTTCCATCATTTCAGTCGGAGCCGGATCGGTTGCGGTCTCGGCACGGCCGGACTTGCCGAAGACGGATTCGACTTCCGGGAAGCTCTTGATGATCTTGTCCTGGGTCTGCAGCAGTTCCGCGGCCTTCGTCACCGAGAGGCCGGGCAGGCTGACCGGCATATACATCAGCGTGCCTTCGTTGAGGCTGGGCATGAATTCGGAGCCAAGCTGCATGGCCGGGATCGCGGTCACGCCAAGCACGACCAGCGCCAGAACAATCGTGAGCGTGCGAGCGCGCAGGACCGCCCGGATGAGTGGGCGATAAATCCAGATCATGGCACGATTGAGTGGGTTCTTGTGCTCGGGCACAATCCGACCCCGTACGAACAGAATCATCAGAACGGGCACCAACGTCACCGACAACAACGCCCCGCCGGCCATTGCGAAGCTCTTGGTGAGGGCCAGGGGCCGGAACATGCGGCCTTCCTGCGCCTCCAGCGTGAAGACAGGCAGAAAGGACACGACGATCACCGCCAAACTGAAGAACAGCGCCGGCCCGACTTCGATCGCGGCTTCGGTCAGGGTTCGGACGCGCGACGCGCCCGGCGGCGCGCGTTCGAGATGTTTGTGCGCATTCTCGATCATGACAATGGCGGCATCGACCATGGCGCCCAACGCGATCGCGATGCCGCCGAGACTCATGATGTTCGCGCTGATGCCGAACACATGGAGCAGCGTTATCGCGATCAGCACGCCCACCGGCAGCATGATGATCGCCACAAGCGCGCTGCGGACGTGCAGCAGGAACACGACGCAGACCAGGGCGATGATCGCACTCTCCTCGAACAAGGTGCGCTTCAGCGTATCGATGGCTCGGTAGATCAGCCCTGAGCGATCATAGACCGCCTGGATCGAGACGCCTTTCGGTAGGCTGGTGGCAATCTCGGCGATCTTTTGCTTGATGCTATTTATCACCGTGAGGGCATTTTGGCCGTCACGTTGGAGCGCGATCCCACTCACGGCTTCGCCTTGACCGTTGAGCTCTGTGATGCCGCGCCGCTCGTCCGGTCCGAGCTCGACACGAGCCACGTCGCGGACCAGGACCGGGGTGCCGCCTTCCATCTTGAGCACGATATTGCCGATATCGTCCGTTCCGCGCAGATAACCCCGCCCGCGCACAACATATTCGGTTTCAGCCATTTCGATGGTGCGGCCGCCGACATCCTGATTGCTCGCTCGAATCGCCTCGCTGACCTTATTCAGCGGGATGCCGTAGGTTTGCAGCTTCTGCGGATCAACGACGACCTGATATTGTTGGACGAAGCCGCCGACGCTGGCGACCTCGGCGACGCCCTCGGCCTTGGCGAGCTGATAGCGCACCGTCCAATCCTGGATCGTGCGTAGCTCAGCCAGCGTCCGCTGCGCACCGGTTACCACATACTGATAGACCCAGCCGACGCCGGTGGCGTCCGGCCCAAGTGATGGCGTAACGCCGGACGGCAGGCGCTTGGACGCGAAGTTCAGATATTCTAGCACCCGCGATCGGGCCCAATAAAGGTCGGTTCCGTCCTCGAACACGACATAGATGAAGGACACGCCGAAATAGGAGAAGCCGCGGACGACTTTGGAGCGCGGCACGCTGAGCAGCGCCGTGGTGAGCGGATAGGTGACCTGATCCTCGACGACCTGTGGCGCCTGCCCCGGATATTCGGTGTAGACGATGACCTGCGTATCCGAGAGGTCAGGGATGGCGTCGAGCGCCGTATGTTGGAGTGCGTAAATGCCTGCGCCAACCACGAACACAGTGCCCAGCAGCACCAGGAAGATATTGTGCGCTGACCAGCGGATGATGTTCGCGATCATTGCCGCGCCTCCGGCGAAGAAGCGGGCGGGGCCGTGAACGCCTGCAGCGCGGCGCGCAGGTTGCTTTCCGCGTCGATCAGGAAATTGGCGCCGACCACCACCTTCTCACCGGCGGTAACGCCTTCACGGACCTCGACATAGCCGCCGGCTTTCTGGCCGAGCTTGACCGGCCGCGGTTCAAAGCGTCCTTCCCCCCGTTCGACCAGTACGACCTGCCGCGTGCCGCTGTCGAGCACCGCCGAATCCGGCACGGCGACAACCGCCGTTGAAACGGGCGCCGCGATCTCGGCCGAGGCGTACATGTCGGCCTTGAGCGCCAGGTCGGGATTCGGAATCTCGACTCGTACCTTGGCGGTGCGGGTTTCCCGATTGATACTCGGATAGATGAAGGCGACTTTTCCGGTGAAGGTGCGATCCGGATAGGCCGGAACGGTAATCTTGGCTTCCTGCCCCAACCGGATCAGGCCTAGATCCTGCTCGAATATGTCGGCCAAGACCCAAACGGTGGACAGGTCGGCGATCCGGTAGAGCATGTCGCCCGGCGCAAAATGCAGCCCCTCGACAGCTATCTTTTCCATGACGACGCCGTCGGTCGGAGCCGCGAGCGCAAGCGTTCGCTTGACGCCGCCCTTGCCTTTGAGCCGCGCAAGCTGGTCGGTGGAAATGTCCCAGTTTCTGAGCCGCGCCAGCGCGGCGTCGGTAATCGCGCTCGCGTTTCGATGAAGGGTTGTATCCCCTTCCTCCACATTCTCGGCGGCGTCGCGGGCGACCATGTATTCCTGTTGCGCCAGCAGCAGGTCGGGGCCGTACACTTCGGCCAGCGCTTCACCCTTGCGGACGGACTGGCCGGTCGTATTGACCAGCAGCCTCTCGATCCAGCCCTCGAACCTGGGCGCGACCACGGCGATGCGACGCTCGTCGAGCGCGACTGTTCCGACCGCGCGAATTGCGCGGGTCATGGTGCGTTTGGCCACCGCCTCAGTGCGAACCCCGAGCTGCTGGACCCGGCCCGGTTTGATCTTAACGATTCCGGCGTCGGCTGCGTCGCCTGCATAGACCGGAATGTAGTCCATCCCCATCGCGTCCTTCTTCGGAACCGGCGAGGTATCCGGCAAACCCATCGGGTTGCGGTAATAAAGGAGCTTACCCTGGTCGGCCGGCGATGGAGCTGGCGAAGCGGCGCTCATATTGGGTGAGGACGGAGCGCCGGTATCTTCATAGACCGCCACATAATCGCGACCCTGGGCATCTTTCTTGGGTGTTGCCGAGTAGAAGGGCTTTCCCGATGCGTCTTGGTAATAGAGCGGCGCGCCCGTTTGCGCCGCTGCGGAACCCGCAATCGCCGCCAACGCGAAAACCCAGAGCAGATAAAATGAGTGCCTCATAGGTCGTCCCCAGTCAGACGTTCGATGGCCGCAAGCTGACGTTGCGCGTCGAATTCAGCGGCCAGAAGCTGAATTCTGAGGTCGGCGAGATCGTGCTCGGCCATGAGCACGTCGGTGAGCTCGGCCTTTCCCGCGACGTAGGCGGCTGTTCCCGACCGCACGAGCGCTTCGCTTTTGGGGAGCAATTGCGTCTTCAGGAGGTCCGCGGTCGTGCGGCTTGATGAGAGGCTTGCGGCCGCTTCGGCCAGATCGCCTTCGATCCGCTGATCGAGCGCCTGCCGCCGCGCACGCGCCGCGCCGAGCTTCGCCCGGGCTTCCTGACCCTGCGCTTCGTGCATGCCAAACTGAAGCGGCACTTTGAGGCCGATTGCAGCCATGTAACCGTTGGGACCGTTGCCGGTGCGGTCGATCGCGCCGGTGCTGATCGTAATGTCGGGATACCAGCTCTTTTCCGCGAGACGCCGGTTGCTCTCGGCCTCGGCGATCACGGCCGTCGTCGACCGAAACTCCGGATTGCCGCTCCGCGCGCGTTCCAACAGCGCCGTTGGCGCGAGCAACTCCCTCGGTGGCAACGGCCTCAGCCGTTCGGGCTCGGCCAACGGCGCCTCGATCGGGCGAGCAAGGAGCGCGTTCAGCCGCCCTTTCGCCGCCCGCAACGCCGCCGCTTGCTGGGCGATCTCGGTTTCGACGCGGGCATTCTCGACCTCGGCTTTGAATATCTCCTGCTGAGAGCCGCGATTTTGCGCGTAGCGGTCGCGGGCGAGCTTGGCGATGTCGTGAACGACGCTGTGCAGCTCATGAGTCGTCCGGATCACCTGGTCTGTCTGGTAGTATTGGGCGAAAGCGACCTTCACCTTTTCGACCAGCTCGGTTTCCGCCGAACGGCTGTCAGCCGTCATCTGATCGACCTCGGCTCGCGCGGCGTCGCGCTTCAAGTCGCGTTTGCCCCAGAGTGAGATGTCCTGCTCGACGCTATAGATCATCTTGTTTTGGCGTGGGCCGCCGGTGCGGTCGATCTCGTCCGAGGTGACGCGCAAGGTCGGATCGTCCCAGGATCCCGCGATGATTACGCGCGCCTGGGCCGCCTCGACTTCGAGCGCGCGGGCCGCGAGTTCAGGACTGAGACGACGGGCGACCGTCAGCACCGTCTCCAGTGTGGCTCCGGGCAACGGATCGGAAGCATTCTCCGCAGCGGCAGAAGCTGAGGCGAGGACAAGAATGAAGCCGAGCGGCAACAGACGCGCGCGCAAGTGCCCGCGACGCCGTTTCATTGCCCCCAATTTGTGAGAAGGCCCGACCATCTTACTTGGCCGCCTTATAATCGACCGCGCCCTTCACGGTTTCTGTCTCACCCTGGATCTTGGCAGCGATCCTCAAGGCCCAGGTTCCGGCCATGCCGTTTTCTGTTTGAAACTGGTAGATGCCGTCCTTATCGGTTCTGGGCGCCATCACCTTACCGGGCATCTCCGCCATGCCGGACGGTCCCATGTCGGTCTTTGACTCGATGATGACGGCGTCGGCCACGGGCTTTCCGTCCGGCATATGGACCAGCCGCACGGCGACGTTATTTTTCCCGGCTCCTGCCGGCGCCGCGGACACCAATTCGAATTTATAATCCGATGCTGCCGCGAAGCTCGATACGGACGGCGATGATAATGCGGCGGCGAGTGTGAGCGCCGCGACGATGCGATAAACGGACATGACGTATCCTTCTCTGCCGCACGCAAAGCGCGCACGGCGATTGCCTATAGAGAGCGCCAGCGCAACAGCGCCAAGCTCGGCCAATGTGAAAACCACGCCGGGAATAGCTCAGAAGACGCGGCTACGGCGTCGATCGGCTATGTGCGTGAAACCGGCCGCAAAGCGACCAGCCGGGTTCAGGCGCGAAGAATGGGGGGAAAGAGTTCGGGCCGGATGGTCCGGCCGCTCAGTGCTACATCGGTAACGGTGAAGCTCAGAAGAGCCCATCGCAGGGGCACAGATGCCAGAATGGCCGCGGTCGGAAGAGCGATGATCGTGGCGCAGCCCATACTGTCGATACAGGCAGGCGTCATCCCTTTGCATGGGGCCTCTGGCCCACCGCAATGGCTCATATCCATGCCGTCCATCGACATCGATGTATCCGGCGCCGCCGCCGAAGCGTGAGGGATCACCTGCAACGTCATCACGAGGACGAAGACAAATGATAACAGGCTATGACCAATTAGCTTGAGCATCACAACATCATCATATCATCGCCGGGTTAATTTTCAATCACTGCGAACTCCCGCTATTGGCATACGACGCCTTGCTTCTGGCGGTTATTTAGCCCGCTGTTCAGCTTCCTGAGGTCTCAGAACAGTTTGTCACGATCGGGTTTATTCTGACAGCGGTTCGAAGGCGGCTCGCGGCGGGGCTTTATCCGTGTTGATGATGGCGGTGATCCGCGTGCCCTCGATCATGGCCTTGCACTTCGGCGCGAGTTTCTTCGCTGAATCAGCTAAATTCCTCATCAGTCATTAAGGCGAGTCTTCGCGTGTGCCAGATGCAGAGTATCGCAACGGATCGGCGCAAACCATTGAACATCTTCGCGAGTTCGCGATCTTGGTTACGCATGATCTCCCATATATCGAGATATCTTTGGTGGTGACTCAGCGTCACTTCGGCCGCCTTATGATCGATTTCCCTGAGGATGCGTTGGCAGAAACGATCGAGGAGGACCGGTTTGAGGTCCCGTATTTTCTTCCAATCCCATTCGGGGATGCTATCGAACATAGCTATCGTTTCTAAGGCCGCTCGATCTCGATCCCAACCGTCGCCGCGTCTGGGAAAATATCCGGCTTCTCGATTTTAACCTTTACCGACGCCACGGTGAAATGCGTCAGGCAATCGGCGGCGATCTTCTCCGCCAAGGTCTCGATCAGGTGGAAATGGCCGGTAGCGACGATCGCTCGGACCGCCTTAACCACGTTCTCATATGACAGGACTGTATCGACCGTGTCAGTTGCATCGGTCGCGCGCGGGCCGACGCTGAGGTCGATCGATACTCGGATGCGCTGCGGCCTGATCTTCTCGAATTCATAGACGCCGACCGAGGCGATCATCTCCAGGTCCCGGACGAAGATGCGGTATTTCTTCCCCACGGACGGGCCAACCGGCGTGCGTGGGCTCATGGCATCTCAGCGCGGATTTGCTGGCGGAGAATATCGATGGGGGTTGCCCTGCCGTCGGTTTCGAAATGCCAGAACAGCCATCCGTTGCAGGCCGGTGCGTTCTGCACCGCCGCTCCGACCTTGTGGATAGAGCCACGGCAGGCACCCAGCAAAGTGCGCGATTCAATCGTGCCGTCGGCATAGATCTCGGCATTGTGGCGGCGGCCGGCATCGAAGATCAGCGTGCCCGGCGATAGCAAGCCACGTTCGACCACCCGCCCGAACGGCACGCGCGGCTCGTTGCGTTTGGATGGCGTGGCAGCCAACGAGTCTCGGGGCAGGGCTTCGGTGGTGCGGATGCGTTCCCGCGCGACCTTGGCATAGGCTTCGTCGCGGTCGATGCCGATCCAGCGGCGTCCGAGCCGCTTGGCCACCGCGCCGGTGGTCCCGCTTCCGAAGAACGGGTCCAGCACGATATCGCCAGGGTCGGTCGATGCCAGCAGTACGCGATGGAGCAGCGCCTCCGGCTTTTGCGTCGGGTGCGATTTGACGCCTTTATCATCGCGCAGCCGCTCTCCGCCACCGCAGATTGGAATCGTCCAGTCGCTCCGCATCTGCAGATCGTCGTTCAGGCCCTTCATCGCGTGATAGTTGAATTTGTAGCGCCCTTCCGGGCTTTTCGCGGCCCAGATCATGGTCTCATGCGCGTTGGTGAAACGCCGGCCCCGGAAATTCGGCATCGGGTTGGATTTCAGCCAGATCACGTCATTTAGCAGCCAGAAATTCAGATCCTGCAGCGCTGTGCCCATGCGAAAGACATTATGATAGCTGCCAATCACCCAGATTGCGCCGTCGTCCTTAAGGATGCGGCGGGCGGCACCCATCCAGGCGCGGGTGAATTCGTCGTACAGTTTAAAGTCGGCGAACTTGTCCCAATCGTCGTCGACGCCGTCGACCTCGGAATTGTCGGGCCGCAGCAGCGAGCCGCGCAGCTGCAGATTATAGGGCGGATCGGCGAAGATCAGGTCGATCGATTTGGCGGGCAGCGCATTCATACGCTCTATGCAATCGCCCATAACGATCTGCCCGATCGGGAGTTCGCCGCCGTTTGTCGCTGTGTCAGGTCCGAAAGTCGTCATTGCGGCGCGATCTTGTTGCGCGCGCTGGGCCCAGTCAACCCTATTTCGCCTTCAGAGTCAGAGGCTTGCTTCGAAACATTCGCGCACGGGGGCAAATGATGTTCTGTGATGCCGTGTCGGGCCGAATCTTTTCAACGCGTTGCGATGTTCCGGGGTGCCATAGCCGACGTTGGTGGACCAGCCATATTCCGGGTGGGCTTCGGACAGCGCGTACATCAAGCGGTCGCGCACTACCTTTGCAACAATCGAGGCGGCGGCGATCGACAGGTGAATTCCGTCGCCGCCTATCACCATTTGGCAGGGCACCGCCAGGCCGGGATGCTGGTTTCCGTCGACAAGAACCATGTCGGGCGCGACCGACAATTGGGCGACGGCGCGCCGCATCGCCAGGAACGCGGCCTGCAGGATATTGATGCTGTCGATCTCCTCGACGCTGGCCTGGCCAACTCCGATCGTCGCGCAGCCGCGAATTTCGATATCCAGCCGCTCCCGGTCCAGGATCGATAGTTTCTTGGAATCGTCCACGTCTCGTGCCAAAGCGCGAGGCAGTCGCTGCGGCAGGATCACCGCCGCCGCCACCACCGGTCCGGCCAGGGGTCCCCGACCGACCTCGTCTATACCAGCGACAATGCCGGCAAAGGCACGTTCGAATTTGAAATGCGGGCGGGACTCGGACATGCGGGAAATCTAACGCATGACCATTCATCGAAAAAGCGCCCTTTATTCGGACGGGGCAGATCGCTTGTCAAAACAGCGACAACTGCCGCTTCGCCTGTGTCCCGCCTCTGAACAAGGTCAGGTTCATCGGCGTTCTGGGCTTGTCGAGCCCGTATCGTTTGAGCGCCAGCGCGAACCGGCGCTGCAGCAGCTGGGCGTAGGGTCCGGTACCGGTCATGCGGGTGCCAAATTCGGCCTGGTTCATCTTGCCGTCGCGGCACTGCCGGATCAGGCTCAGAACCTTCTCGGCGCGATCGGGGAAATGGCCGCGCAACCACTCCTCGAACAGCGTCTTGATCTCATAGGGCAAGCGCACGATCGTCATGCCGGCGCGCTCGGCCCCTGCCTCCGCGGCAGCTTCCAGGATGTTCTCCAGCTCATGACAGGTCAGGCCCGGTACGATCGGTGCGGACATGACAAAGACTGGCACGCCGGCCGATTTCAGCGCCCGGATAGTCTCCATCCGGCGCTGGGGTGTCGCCGCACGCGGCTCCATGATCCGGGCGAGGTCGCGGTCCATCGTGGTGATCGAGACACCGCATTTGACCAGCCCTTTGGCCGCCATAGGCCCCAATATGTCGAGATCGCGCTGGATCAATGCCGATTTGGTCAATATGCCGACTGGGTGTTCGAATTCCGCCAGCACTTCCAATATGCGGCGGGTCAGCCGCTCAGTGCGCTCGATCGGTTGGTAGGCGTCGGTATTGATGCCGAGCTGGATAGTGGCGGGTTCGTAATTTTTGGCCGACAGCTCGGCGCGCAAAAGCTCGGGCGCATCGGGTTTGCGGAAGATGCGCGTCTCGAAATCCAATCCAGGCGACAGGTTAAGATAGGCGTGAGTCGGCCGGGCGAAGCAATAGATGCAGCCATGTTCGCAGCCCTTATAGGGATTGATCGACCGGTCGAACCCGACATCGGGCGATTTGTTGCGGGTGATGATCTTCTTGGCTGTATCGACGCCCAGAACGGTCTGCGGCGGGCTGACCACCGTCTTGGCGGGCTCCTCCTCCCACTCTCCGAATTCCGCCTCAGTCCCCCAGCCATCGTCAGTCGCGATCCGGTCTGGCGAATCGAACCGCCCGCTGGGGTGATTGGAGACAGCACCGCGCCCTTTTTGGGGCATATCGGGGACGGCATCGATCTCGCTTCTGATATGTAGGTTTCCCATATCAGCGATATAGCAAATCGAATCGAACTTTTAAAGAACATAGTGCGATTTAAGTGGTCAGGCTCTTGCTGACCACCTCGAAGATGTCCCGTGACTTCACGCGTTCGATCAGCTCCTTCAGAACGGCCTGCATCAGATCGCGCTGCGGTTTGGCGAAACGGTCCCATTGGCGAAGCGGTCCGAGCATGCGGGCGCCGACCTGCGGGTTGGTCGTGTCGAGATGCGCCACGATATCGGCCAGCAGGCGATAGCCTTCGCCCGCCGGATCGTGGAATCGGGTAAAATTTCCGTCGGAAAAACTGCTGATCAGGGCGCGCAGCCGGTTCGGGTTGCCGGTGGTGAAATCGGGGTGGCGCATCAGCCGTCGCACGTCGTCAAGCGCCTGCGGCCGGTCGGCGCGTGCCTGCACTGCGAACCATTTGTCGATGGTCAATGCATTGTCCTTGTGACGCTCATAGAAGGCGGCCAGCGCCGCCTCGCGTTCCGGCCCATCGGTATCCGCCAGCACCGCCAGCGCCCCAATGCGGAGGCTCATGCCGCGGGCGGCACGGAATTGGCGATCGGCCAGCGCGATGGTCTCGGCGTCCGGCGAGGCCATCAGCAGCCTGAGCGTCGCGTTATGCAGGGCGCGCCTGCCCATGGCGGCGGCCGACAGATCGCCCTCGCTCGCCTCGTTTCCAGCTCCGGTGCGGCCATATATATCGAGGAGGAGCGGGCGCAGGCGCGCGGCCACTGTCGTGCGGACGGTTTTCGCGGTTTCGGCCAGGGCGACGACATCGACGGGGCTGGCATATTCAGCCAGCGCCGCGGCGTCCGGTAACATCAGCATCACCGCGCCCAGGCCCGGATCCAGCGTCCCGTCCTTAAGCATCGTGCCGATCGCACCGCTCAGCAGGTCGACCAGTGTCCCGGCATCCGCATGGGCCGGGCGCGCCGCGTTCGCCAGCATGGTGCGCACGGCCAGCTCTTGGCCCGCATCCCAGCGGGCGACCGGATCATTGTCATGGGCCGTCAGAAAGGCGAGGTCGGCGCCGCTGAGGTCGGTCGCCAGCCGGACCGGCGCCGAGAAACCGCGCAGCAGGGACGGCGTCGGCTCAGCTTGGATATTGTCGAAATCGAACCGCGCGCTGGCCGATTTCAGTTCGAGCACCGTTTCAGTCGTTCCATCGCCCGCCAGCGCCATTGCACTTCCGTCCGGTCCGATCAGCGCGAAGCGGACCGGGATGTGCAGGGGCGCCTTCTCGGGCTGTCCCGGCGTTGGCGCCGTCGATTGGCTGAGCGTCAGGCTGAATCGCTTGGACTGCGCGTCGTAGGTCCCGTTAGATGTCAGCAGCGGCGTGCCGGCCTGGCCGTACCAGACCCGGAATTGGCCGAGATCGACGCCCGACGCATCCTCCATCGCCTGGACGAAATCGTCGCAGGTCACGGCCTGGCCGTCATGCCGTTCGAAATAGAGATCCATCCCGGCGCGGAAACCGGCAGGGCCCAGCAGGGTGCGGATCATCCGGATGATCTCGGCACCCTTCTCATAGACGGTCGGCGTGTAGAAATTATTGATTTCGATATAGCTGTCCGGGCGGATCGGATGCGCCATCGGCCCGGAATCCTCCGGGAATTGAGATCGCCGCAGGCGGTCGACCTCGCTGATCCGCTTCACCGCCTCGCCCGACTGGTCGGCTGAGAATTGCTGGTCGCGAAAGACCGTCAGACCTTCCTTGAGGCTCAACTGGAACCAGTCGCGGCATGTGACGCGATTGCCGCTCCAATTGTGAAAATATTCATGGGCAATAACGCCTTCGACGCCGGCATAGTCCGCATCGGTAGCCGTATCGGGGGTTGTCAGCACATATTTCGTATTGAAGATATTGAGGCCGGTATTCTCCATCGCCCCCATATTGAAATCGCCGACCGCGACTATGTTGAAAACATCGAGCTGATACTCCCGCCCATAGGTTTCTTCGTCCCAGGCCATCGACGCCTTCAGCGAGCGCATTGCATGATCCAGCTTGTCGAGATCGGCGGGCGCGGCATAGATGCCGAGCGTGACCGTGCGCCCGGAGGCGGTCACGAAGCTGTCATTGACGTGGGACAGATTGCCGGCGACCAGCGCGAACAGATAGCTCGACTTCGGGAATGGGTCGTCCCACATGGCGTAATGCCGGCCATTGGCAAGATCGCCGGCCTCGATCGGATTGCCGTTCGACAGCAGCACGGGATATTCCGCCTTGCCGGCCGAAACCTTGACGGTCATCGGCGCCATCACATCCGGCCGGTCGAGGTAATAGGTGATCTTGCGGAAGCCTTCCGGCTCGCATTGCGTGCAGAACGAGCCGGACGAACGGTACAAACCGTCCAGAGATGTGTTGGCCGCCGGGTCGAGGCGGGTAATGATCTCCAGCACAGCCTTCCCGCCGATTTTCGGAATCGTCAGATGTTCTGCGTCGCGGATGTAGTCCGCGGCGCTCAGCGGCCTTCCGTCGACGGCAACAGATACCAGTTCCAGCTTCCGGCCATCCAGCACCAGCGCGACGTCCAATTCATTCGCGCGTTCGATTTCGATCCGGGACCGGACGATCGTGGCGTACGGCTCAAGATCGAAATCGAGATGCAGGTGGCGCACGCGAAAGTCAGGCGGCCGATAGTCGTGCCGCAGGATGGTACGTGGGGTCGTGATCGGATCGACGCTGGGCTGGTCCATTAAAGATAGCTCTCCAGTACCTTGCGTTCCGCCGGCGTAAACGGTTTCGATGCCCGCGCCTGCGAATCGAAACGGACGGCGATGGCCATCGAGGTCGAGGAACAGACGTCGCCATCGAAGATAGCACAGGCAAGAGTAAGTGAGCTGTTACCAACTCTACACAGTTTGACTCCCAGTTTGAGCGTCGCCGGATATCGAATTTCTTTCCGGTAGTCGAGTTCGAGCCGGACCAGGGCCATGCCGGCATGCAACCCATCCGACAGGTTGCACGCCGCCATGAAATTCACCCGCGCGGTCTCGTAATAGATTGTATAGGCCTTGTTGTTGACATGGCCAAGCCTATCCAAATCGGCGAACCTGACATGCTCGGTCGCCCAGAAACGATAGCTCCCCTGAATGATCGGGTCGAAGGCCATTACTTTTGGATCAGCTGGACGATCGTGATCGGGTCACCATTATCTGACGCCTGGGATGTGGCAATTGTAAAGCTTCGGCCTTCGGGGTGTTTCAGCAGCCAGGTGCGAAACACCGCGCCCGTCTGGTTGGAACTGGCGCTGGGCGTGCCCAGCCGCTGTGCCAGCGCCGCGGCGAGCCCTTCAAATGTGAAATTATCCTGGTTTACCAACTCGAATGCGACCGAGAAAAGCGGCATTTTCGCGCCTGCCCGCGGTCCAGTCCTGGTATCGAACCGCGCCTGGGCATGGCGGATATAACCGTCCGTCATCCCGCCATCGCTGAACAGGACCATCCCGTTCCCGTCATGGCGGACGAATTTCGTTAGCCGATCGAAATCGGCGGGCAGGCTGTCTGCGGTGATCGCCTTCGTGCCCCCCTGAACGAGGGCGTCGGCGATGTCGTCGGTCGGCGCGGCCGACGCCACGGCTGCGGCGCTAACCACGAAGGCTAGCGAGCAAAGCACGGTCAGAAATTTCATGTCAGCACCAGATCGTCTCGGTGAATCAGTTCATCGCGGCCACGATAGCCCAGAATCGCCTCCGATAAACCACTATGACGACCCGCCAGCGTTCGCGCCTCGTCGGTCGCATAGTTGGACAGGCCGCGCGCGATCTCCCGCCCGTCCTTGCCCTGGACCGCGATCAGGTCGCCGCGTTCGAATTGGCCGGTTACCTCGATAACCCCGGCGGGCAGCAGGCTTTTGCCGGTCGCCAGCGCCCGCGCCGCGCCGTCATCGACCATGACGTGACCGATGACCGACAGGTGCGCGGCGATCCAACGTTTGCGGGCGCTCAGCGGTTCCGCGCTGGTGGTGAACCATGTCGCGCGCGCTCCACTCAGTAGCGCCGACAGCGGGTGGCCGGGACGCCCGTCGGTGATCGCCATGCGGCAGCCGGCGGCCATGGCGATTCGCGCGGCGGCGAGTTTCGTCACCATCCCGCCGGAGCTGATGCCCGGTCGCGCCTCGCCGGCCATCGCTTCGATCTCGGCGCTCATCTCGGTCACTTCGCGGATGTGGCTTGCCGCGGGATCCCGGCGCGGATCGGCGGTGTAGAGTCCATCGACGTCGCTGAGCAGTACCAGCGTATCGGCACTTGCCATCTGCGCCACACGCGCCGCCAGGCGATCATTGTCGCCGAAACGCAGTTCGGCGGTCGCAACCGTGTCGTTCTCGTTGATAACCGGCACCGCGCCCAGCGCCAGCAGGGCGGTCAAGGTCGCGCGAGCATTCAGGTGACGCCTGCGCGCCTCGGTATCGTCGGGAGTAACCAGGATTTGAGCGGCGATGATGCCGTGGCGCGCTAGGCCGGCGCGATAGGCCTCGACCAGACGGACCTGTCCGATCGCGGCGGCAGCCTGTTTTTCCTCGATCCGCAGTGACCGCGTCCGCTTCAGCCCCAGCACGCGCCGGCCGATTGCGACGGCGCCCGAAGTCACGACGATCGTCTCGACTCCGTTCTGACGAAGCGTTGCGATATCGTCGGCCACGGTTTCGAGCCATGTCCGACGGATTTCACCAGTCTCATCGACGATGAGAGCGGAGCCGATTTTCACGACGAGGCGTCGTGCCTGGGAGAGTGGAGAGGTTACAGACTGGGCAATCGACGCCGCATCAGCCATCGGTGGGGTGCCAGCTGCTCCGCTCTTCCGGCGGGATCTGCGCAATGGCTTCCTCGACCCGGCCCGCATCGACGACATGCAGCAGGGCCGCTAGCGCTTCGCGAACACCGGTACCGGTGGCGGAGGACAGGATCAGCGGCACCTTGCCGGTGGCCCGTGTCAGCTTGCGCTTCGCTTTTGTCAGGTCGGTGGAGGATATGGCATCTGTCTTGCTCAACGCGATGATTTCGGGCTTCTCGGCCAGGCCCTGGCCATAGGCCTCGATCTCATGCCGGACGGTGCGATATGCCTTGACCGGGTTTTCGTCCGTCGCATCGATCAGGTGCAGCAGCACGCCGGTGCGCTCGACATGGCCGAGGAACCGTGTGCCCAGCCCGGCGCCCTGATGAGCATCCTCGATCAGGCCTGGAATGTCGGCCAGCACGAACTCGCGGTCATCGACCTGCACGACGCCTAGATTGGGGGTAAGTGTGGTGAAAGGATAGTCGGCAATCTTTGGCTTGGCGTGCGATGTCGCGGCCAGGAAAGTCGATTTACCGGCATTGGGCAATCCAACGATTCCGGCATCGGCGATCAGTTTCAGCCGCAGCCACACCCAGCGTTCCTGACCCGGCCAGCCGGGAGTGCATTTGCGGGGTGCACGATTGGTCGAAGTTTTGAAATGGGCATTGCCAAAGCCGCCGTCCCCGCCGCGCAGGAAGACCAGCCGGTCGCCGACATGAGTCAGGTCGGCGAGAACGGTCTCGCCGTCTTCGTCGAGGATTTCGGTGCCGGGCGGAGTCTTGATGACCAGTGTGGGGGCGTCTGCCCCCGTGCAGTCGCTGCCGCGTCCGTTGCCGCCGCGTGGCGCCTTGAAATGCTGGCGATAGCGGAAATCGATAAGCGTGTTCAGCCCTTCGGCGACTTCGAACACGACATCGGCGCCACGGCCGCCATTACCCCCATTGGGGCCGCCATGTTCGATGAATTTCTCACGCCGGAACGCGGCGCAACCTGCGCCGCCATCGCCGCTGCGCAGGTATATCTTGGCCTGATCCAGGAATTTCATTGCCGATCCTAAAGGGCAAAAGCCCTAACGCGGTGCCGGCGATCGGGCCTTCAAGGCCCGATTACGGGCTATTCCGCTGCTTCGGCGGTCTCGGGCGGAAGCGGAACAACTTTCACGACCTGACGGCCGCCGCGCACCTTGTGAAACGCGACATGGCCGTGCTCGAGCGCGAACAGGGTATGATCCTTACCCATGCCGACATTGGCGCCCGGATGCACTTTCGTGCCGCGCTGACGGATGATGATATTGCCGGCTACGACGAACTCGCCGCCGAACTTCTTTACGCCGAGGCGGCGGCCCTCAGAGTCGCGACCGTTGCGCGAACTACCGCCGGCTTTCTTATGTGCCATGGCTCTCTACCTTACGCTGCGGAGATATCGGTGATGCGCAGGACGGTGATGTCCTGGCGATGACCATTCTTGCGGCGATAATTCTGCCGCCGCTTCTTCTTGAAGACGATGATCTTCGGGCCGCGATCCTGCGCGATCACCTCGGCCGCGACACTCGCTCCCGGGACCAGCGGGGTGCCGATCTGGTCGCCGACCATCAGAACCTGGTCGAGGGCGATCGTCGAACCGGCTTCGACCTCAAGCTTCTCGACCTTGATCACGTCGCCGGGGACGACCCGATACTGCTTACCGCCGGTCTTGATGACTGCGAACATCGCTACAATCCTGAAACTGTGCCGGGCCTGACATGGATCTGGCAACGGCCTGGGCAAAAAAATAGTACGGGCAGCCGTCACCGGTCCCGAGCAAGCCGCGCAATCTAACGAAACTTGCGCCGGTGTCAATGCGCCCGGCTTGTTTTCGAGGGCTTAGATGCGCTTCACCTCATCAGCCAATCCGGCGGAAGGTGACCCTCGGCGCGCGGTGTAGCGCCCATCGGGAAGTTGCCCATGCCCAGAACCTCCGGGTTGCCATCGTACCAGAGCGCGGTCCCAATCCGGCGCGTGATCCGCCAACCGTCCTCGGTGCGCAGCAGGTCGTCTGTATACCAGCCGCCTATCATCAGGAAGGGCTTGGGTGTCAGGTCGTTGCGCACATGCTGCGCCATGAAGTAGCAGCGGGCATGGGCACGGTCGCCATCCAGATCGATCAGCGGCAGGCTGAGATGGTGTTGCGTCGCGTTCAGCGCGCCCAGCCCCTTGGCCGCGAGTTCCTTATAGCTGGTGGGCGTCATCTCGCCGACACCGCCCAATATGATCTGCGCGTCGGGGGTGAAGCACTGGTCGAACAGCGACAATTCCCGCGTGTCAATGGCGACGACATAGAGGGCGAGCGCCCGCTGGATATCCTGAAGATCCAAAAGCCGGCTGAGTGCGTCGTCGTTAAGGCGTGTCGTCATCCTGCAATTCCCCTGGCCAATGTCATGTAAGATTTTGCGCGATCCTGACGCAGCCTGCGGAGCAGATCAATTGCTCTATTTGCAGGGGTCTGGTCTCAAGAGGTCTGCGCGCCTTGCGGTGATGAAAGCGATTTGCTATGCCCCCTCCACCTCAGAGCCGGTGGCTCCCGTGCGGTCGTGGCGGAACTGGTAGACGCGCAGCGTTGAGGTCGCTGTGGGCTAACCCCCGTGGAAGTTCGAGTCTTCTCGACCGCACCAATATTTCCTGTCCGAGCCGGACAGACATTTCTCATCTGATCAATTTCCTCGCCCGCCTGGGCGGAGGAACGGATATGCGTCCGGATGTTTCCGATCATGGGCGGGTTAGGAAGCCCCGGCGATCGGAGAAACCCGCTGGCCGCGTGCGACGCGATAAGGCGGCAGCCGAACATAGGCGGTCGTGCCTGCGCCCCAGCAGCTCTCGAGGGTCAAGGTGCCACCGTGCTGTTCTGCTAACGCCTTGGCAAATGGCAGACCGAGGCCTGTCCCTTCATAGCGGCGCGACAGGGAGGAATCGACTTGGCGGAAGGGGAGAAATGCCACCGCAAGCTCCTGTTCGGTCATGCCGATTCCGGTATCCTCGATGGAAATTTCGAAGCTGCCGTCGGGCATCACGCGCGCGCTCAGCGTGACTTTTCCGTCGGCGCCGGTGAATTTAACGGCGTTCGACAGAAGATTGAGCACGATCTGCTTCAGCCGCGTCTGGTCGGCGTGGAGCGTGGGAAGGTCGGACGGCAGGTCGAGCATCAATGCCACCCCGCCGCCGGTCGCCTTTTCCTTTACCAAGGTCATGCAGGCCCCAACGACATCGGGGAAGTCGACCTCATCCTCATTCAGCGTCAATTGGCCGGCCTCGATTTTTGCGAGATCGAGGATTTGATTAACCACGGCGAGCAGATGGACTCCGCTATCGAAAACATCGCCGGAATATTCCCGGTAGCGTTCGGCGAGCGGTCCAAATCGGGCGTCGCGCATGATTTCAGAAAAACCGATGACAGCGTTTAGCGGCGTCCGCAGTTCATGGCTCATATTGGCCAGGAACTCGGACTTGGTGCGGTTGGCGGTCTCGGCCTCCTGACGGGCGAGTTCCAGTTCGCGGCTGCGCTCCGTCAGTGTTTCGGCGGTCTTTTCTAGCCGATGCGCGGTGACTAGGACAGCGACCGCGAGGGCAAGGCCGGTCAGAGTGACCAGCAGCCCGACTCCGCCGGCGGGGTCGATGGCCAGCCACCGCATCAGGCGCAGGCAAACGAATCCTAATAAAGGTGGCAGGATGATCACCGCTCCGAAGAGCCGCCGCGCCATTACACCGCCCAGATTCGATGCGGTCAGGATGGCCACGAAACCGGCCTCGGGGCGAAGCATCAGCACGCCGATGGACACCAGCAGGAAATTGATCGAGGTGTTGAGCGCCATCGGCAAAAGGCGGCCAACCTCATAAAGGCCGAGCGCTTGATAAACATAGCCGCTAAGGGGCGTTATCGCGATCAGCAGCGTGAGGATCAGGGCCGCCTGACCGACCTGCTGGCTCACCCGGCCGCCCGTGTCGATCAAGATCAGCCCACTGCCGGTCAGCGCGAAAGCGGCCGCGGCCAGAGGGGAAACGCCGCTGCGCAAAAGCACGCCATGCTGGTCCAGCCAGTCATGCAGCAGCCATCGATCGAAATGGACATTCCAGCCGAAGAGCAGATCCGCCAGGCATAGAAGTCCGGACAATGCGACGCCCGCGCCGAAGCCGGACGAAATCAACGTGCGGGCCGTGATGGGCGATCCGGGCAGGCTTGCCAGCGCACCGCCCAGTATGATGAAAAGCAGCGCAGTGGTCGGGCTCATCGGCAGGGTGGTTTCGTGCCATGTTCCGCCGAGTAAGGGTCTCCACAACCACCAGCCGGTCAGCGATACCGTGCCGACCAACGCAGTCATCGCTCCGCAAAGCCGCGGCACGACGACTGACAACCGTGTTCGATCCGATGGTATCAAGTCCCTGGCCGCCGGCTAAGAGGTGCCGCTTCGCAATTGGTTCCTGTCTGGAACAATATAACGTACTTGAATTGTTTATTAGGGGCAACGGCTCGGCGGGTCTGCTCCTCCTTTCGATGACGACATACGTGCCGCCTCAGCGATGCCGGTGTTGCCGAGGGGAAACCGCGATTCGCGCGTGACTTCGGATAAAGCTCTGCACCGCCGCCAGATCGTTCGGCAAGATGACGATGCGCTCGGGCCGTTCGAACAGATCGGCCATATGCGGCGGTAGGGCCGGATGAATGCCGGTGGCGTCGGTCACGACCTCCGGGAATTTCGCCGGATGTGCGCAGGCCAGCGCCACGATGGGTGCCGGTACGCCACCCGCCACCCGCGCAGCCGCGGCGACGCCGACGGCGCTATGCGGATCCAGCACATAGCCCGTGTCTGCATGGATGCCCGCGATAGTCGCCTTGGTGGTCGCATCGTCAACGGCGATGCCGGAGAACAGGGCGCTGACCTCGGCGAAAATCTCTGGCGAGACGCTGAACGCGCCGGTCGCCTGGAACTCGGCCAGCTTCGCCTCAACAGCGGCTCCGTCGCGGCCCAGCAATTCGAATAACAGCCGCTCGAAATTGCTCGAGACCTGGATATCCATGCTGGGGCTATAGGTCGGGACGACCGCCTCCTTGCGCATCTCGGACGTGGCGAAGAAACGCGCCAGAATGTCGTTGCTGTTGGTTCCGATGATCAGCCGTTCGATCGGCAGACCCATGCGCTTTGCGGCATAGGCGGCGTAGACATTGCCGAAGTTGCCTGTCGGCACGGCGAAGGCGATCTTGCGCCCTGGTGCGCCCAAGGCGACGGCGGCAACGACGTAATAGACGATCTGGGCCATGATCCGGGCCCAGTTAATCGAGTTGACGGCTGCCAGAGAATGGCTGTCACGGAAATCGGCGTCGCCGAACATCGCCTTCACCAGCGCCTGGCAATCGTCGAAATTGCCCTCGATAGCGATGGCATGGACGTTGGCGCTGGGCACGGTCGTCATCTGCTTGCGCTGGACATCGGATGTGCGCCCGGCGGGGTAGAGAATGAAGATATCGACGGCGTCGCGATCCCGGCAGGCCTCGATGGCGGCGGAGCCGGTATCGCCGGAGGTTGCGCCGACCACTGTGATGCGCGCGCCGCGCTTGGCCAATATATGATCGAACAGCTGGCCGAGGAGCTGAAGCGCCACATCCTTGAAAGCCAGGGTCGGCCCATGGAACAGCTCCATTAGCCAGGTCTGCTGGTCGATCTGGATCAGCGGCGTGACGGCCTTGTGGGCGAAGCGCGCATGGGCCTGGTGAACCAGGACCGTGAACTCGTCGCGGCCGATGGCGTCGCCCAGGAAGGGCAGCATGATCTCGATGGCGGCATCCTCATAGGATTTGCCGGCGAGACCTTCGAGGAAGCCCGGCGCGAAAGTTGGCCACGTTTCCGGCACGAACAATCCGCCGTCATTGGCAAGTCCGGCCAAGAGGACATCTTCAAAGTTATGGACGCCAGCCTTCTGGCTCTGCCCGACATGGCCGCGGGTGCTGATATAATTCATGTGTTGTCGCTCGATCGGGGCCTGCTGCGGCTCGATATGAGATAGATAATGGCCAGGACCATCGCCATGCTGTACCAGAAAATGGCGTAATTCAGATGCTCGTTGCGGATACCGGCCCCTTCCGTGCCGCCGGTGGCGGCGGGCCAACCCGTGCCGCCGGCCGGCTTGGCTGCGATATAGAGCGGCGCGAGCGGCATGGAGACTGTCATGGACATCGTCGGCATATCGACGGTGTACCATACGTTGCGATCTGGCTCGTTCGCGGGGACGAACAGGCCACCCGGTTCCGCCAGGCGCACGACCCCGTCGATCTCGACCTGTCCATCGGCTGGCGTGAAGGGCGCAAGCTCGCTTGAATGCTCGAACGGAACGAAGCCGCGATCGACCAGGATGGCGTCGCCCCCCGGCCTGATGAGCGGGACCAGCAGGTGGATGCCGGCCTTGCCGTCGTAAGTACGGCCATAGAGCCATAGCGCCTTATCAGGGGCGAAGCGGCCGATAAC
>JAQGIF010000174.1 GCA_028291345.1 Rhodospirillales bacterium
CGATATCGCGCTCGGGATCGGCGGGTTGCCTAAAGGCCGTGTCGTTGAGATTTACGGACCGGAAAGCTCGGGCAAAACCACCTTGGCGCTTCATGTCATCGCCTCGGCGCAAAAAGCCGGCGGCGTCAGCGCCATCGTCGATGCCGAACATGCGCTCGATCCTGGCTATGCCCGCAAGCTGGGCGTCAATATCGACGAGATGCTGATCTCGCAACCCGACGCAGGCGAGCAGGCGCTCGAAATCGCCGACACCCTGGTGCGGTCGAACGCGGTGGATGTTCTGGTGGTCGACAGTGTCGCCGCCCTGGTGCCGCGCGCCGAACTCGAAGGCGAAATGGGCGACAGCCATGTCGGTCTCCAGGCCCGGCTGATGAGCCAGGCGCTGCGCAAGCTGACATCGTCGATCTCGAAGTCCAATTGTATCGTCATCTTCATCAACCAGATTCGTTTGAAGATCGGTGTGATGTTCGGTAGCCCCGAGACGACGACGGGCGGCAATGCGCTGAAATTCTATGCGTCGGTGCGGCTGGATATCCGCCGAATCGGTGCGATCAAGGACAAGGAAACCGTGGTCGGCAACCAGACTCGGGTCAAGGTGGTGAAGAACAAGATGGCGGCCCCGTTTCGGGTGGTCGAGTTCGACATCATGTATGGCGAGGGGATTTCCAAAACCGGCGAACTGGTCGATCTCGGCGTCGCCGCCGGGGTGGTCGAGAAATCCGGTGCCTGGATATCCTATGAGGGTCAGCGGATCGGGCAGGGGCGTGAGAACGCTAAGCAGTTCCTGCGCGACAATCCCGATGTCGCCGGTTCGATCGAAGCGAAGGTGCGTGCAAATGCCGGCCTGGTGGCCAGCGCCATGATGGATACGCCCGAACCGGACGGCGACGCTGCCTCGCCGGAATAATCCTTCGGAATAAATGTTCGATCATGGAGCCGAGAATCAGCCTGATCACGCTTGGTGTCGCGGACATTTCGCGCGCTAGGCGGTTCTATGAATCTCTGGGTTGGACGGCATCAGGCGCCAGCAACGACAATGTGGTGTTCTTCCAGCTCGCCGCTCTCTGCCTCAGCCTTTATGGGCGGGCTGCGCTGGTGGAAGATGCGCATCTGCCGAATGCCGGTAGCGGCTTCGGTGGGGTCGCGCTCGCCCATAATGTGCGCGCCCGCGAGGATGTCGATCATGTCCTCAACGAGGCGCGGGAGGCGGGCGGCACCATCCTGAGGCCGGCCGAGGATGCGTTCTGGGGCGGGTATTCCGGCTATTTCGCCGATCCCGACGGACATCCCTGGGAAGTCGCCTGGAATCCGCATTTCACGATTCTCGAAGACGGCACCATCCGCATTCCTACTTGATTGGCTTGGGCTGTCGTTCCAAGTACAGATGGCAATATGAAGCCCCTGCCATCTTTCCAGCCACATGATGCGGACCAAATTGCTGCGTTTCTGCGCGACCGGTCTCTGGCCGGTGCGCCAGTGTATGTGCGTGGCGGTGGCAGCAAGGTGGCATTCGGGCGTCCGCCCCGGGAGGACGAAACCGCACTCGATATGGCCGGCCTGTCCGGCATCACCCTATACGAACCGGACGAGCTGGTGCTAACCGCCCGCGCGGGCACGAAACTCAGCGATATCGCTGCAGTGGTCGCCGAACATGGCCAGTGCCTGGCATTCGAGCCGCCGGAATTCGGCACACTGTTCGAAGGTGGAACCTCTACATTGGGCGGCGCGGTCGCGTCAGGCTGGTCGGGTCCACGCCGGGTCAAGGCCGGCGCTGTGCGCGATCACGTGTTGGGTGCGCTGGCAGTCGGCGGCGACGGGCAAATCTTCAAATCCGGCGGCCGGGTCGTGAAGAACGTGACCGGCTTCGACCTGCCCAAGCTGCTGACCGGCTCGCACGGGACCCTTGCCGTGATGACCGACATCACCATCAAGGTTCTGCCGGCGCCCGAGGCTACGCGCACGCTGGTCGTGCTGGGTCTGGACGACGGCGCGGCGATCCGCTTGCTCTGCGACCTCCTGGGCAACCCTTATGAGGTTAGCGGCGCGGCCCATCTACCCAGGGCGGTTGCTGCGCGTTCGGCGATCGGTGTTATCGCCAGGTCGGGTGTCTCCGCCACGTTGATCAGACTTGAAGGTTTCGGGCCGTCTGTCATGGACCGTTTCAAGGGGCTGGAGGCTAAATGCGGGCAGGGAGCCGAACATCTCGTCCTCGATGCAGAAGAGTGCGCCGTCCTCTGGCGTGAAGTTCGCGATGTCGCGCCGTTGATCGGTCCCGGCCCGATCATGTGGCGTCTGTCGCTCCCGGCTAGCGACGCCGTCGGCACGGTGAATGCCATCGTGAAGGCGATCGAGGCCGAAGCTTTCTATGATTGGGGTGGCGCGCTCGTCTGGCTGACTCTGCCCCAAAGCGGAAGCGCCGATGGCCATGCCGCACTGATCCGTGGCCTGCTGCCATCGGGCCACGCCACATTGATGCGGGGGCCCACTGATATTCGGGCCAGGGCGGCGATCTTCCAACCCCAGGCACCGGCGCTGGCGGCGTTGCACCAGCGCGTTAAAGCCGCGTTCGATCCGCATTTCATATTAGGGGCCGGCCGCATGGCCGTTGAAGCCTGATGCAGACGCGCTTCACTGCCGAACAACTCGCCGATCCTGCGATCGTCGATAGCGAACGCAATCTGCGCGCCTGCGTGCATTGCGGTTTCTGCCTGTCGACCTGCCCGACCTATACCTTACTGGGCGACGAGCTCGATAGCCCGCGCGGCCGGATCTATCTGATCAAGGACATGCTGGAGCATGACCGCCCCGCCACGGCCGAGGTCGCGCTCCATGTCGATCGCTGCCTGTCATGCCTCGCCTGCCAGACGACTTGCCCGTCCGGCGTCCATTACCAGCATCTGATCGACCATGCCCGCGCGCATGTCGAAAAGACCTACGAGCGGCCGTTGCTGGACCGGTTGCTGCGCGCGTTACTGGCACGGCTGCTGCCCTATCCAGGCCGCTTCCGCCTCGCGCTTCAGGCGGCGCGGCTCGTTCGGCCCTTCGGCCGGTTCATGACCGGCCGGCTCGGCGCCATGCTGGCCCTGGCGCCGATTCACCTGCCGCCACAAGAGATGGATCAGGAGCTTTACCGGGCGATTGGCGCGCGCCGGGCGCGGGTCGCTCTGCTGACAGGATGCGCCCAGCGCGTGATCGCGCCCTCGATCAATGCCGCGACGATCCGCTTGCTGACCCGCCACGGCGTCGAGGTCGTCGTGCCGAGGCCGGCGGGGTGCTGCGGGGCGATCGTCCACCATATCGGCAAGGCGGATCAGGCGCGCGACCTGGCGATCGATGCGATTCGCACATGGGCGGACGAGATCGAGGCCCGTGGCCTGGACGCGATCATTGTCAACACCTCCGGCTGCGGCACTGAGATCAAGGATTATGGCCATATCTTCCGCGACGATCCGGTCTGGGCCGAGGCAGCCCAGCGTATCTCCGGCCTGACTCGCGACATCAGCGAGTTCATGGCGGGGATCGGCATTGAGCCGATGCCGATCCCCGAATGCACGGTCGGCGGCCTCACCGTGGCCTACCACGCCGCCTGTTCGCTCCAGCACGGGCAGAAGATCACGACGGAACCCAAGGCGCTTCTAACGAAGGCCGGGTTCACGGTGCGCGATGTGCCTGAAGGGCACCTCTGCTGCGGTTCGGCCGGCACCTATAACCTGCTCCAGCCTGAGATCGCCGAACGGCTGCGGGCGCGTAAGCTGTCGAATATCGCGCGTCTAAATCCCGACATCGTCGCGACCGGAAATATCGGCTGCATTACGCAGCTGGCGGGCGGAATGCGGGTTCCTGTGATACATACAGTGGAACTGCTCGATTGGGCGACGGGCGGTCCTCGCCCGGAAGGGCTTGGCGCGGCACCATAAGATGACGTCCGGCAAAGGGCGCCAGACGAACCGCTAAAGGGGAGGGCGACATGAGTTCCGTCAATCGCGGATGGGTGCTGGTTGCCCACCCGAGGGGTGATAATTTCGACGAAATATTAAAGCTGCAGGTCCTGCCGATGCCCGAACCGGCGCCGGATCAGATGCTGGTGCGCAGCCTTTACCTGTCGCTTGACCCCGCCAATCGCGGCTGGATGATGATGCCGACCTATATCCCGCAGGTGCCGGTCGGCACGACGATGTGGGGTTTCGTGCTTGGTCGCGTCGAGCGTTCCAACGTGCCCGGCTTCGCGCCGGGCGATCTAGTCAGCGGGTTCGGCGCCTGGGCGGATTATTGCCTGATGGGCACCGACATGACCAACAAGGTGCCCGATCTCGGCGGGTTGCCGCTCTATGCCGCACAGAGCCTTTTCGGCCTGTCCGGCGGCACCGCCTATGTCGGCGTGCTCGACGTCGCCCGGGCCAAGGCGGGCGAGGTTTTCGTCGTCTCCGGCGCAGCCGGTTCGGTCGGTTCGCTGGCTGGGCAGATCGCCAAGCTTCAGGGCTGCACGGTCATCGGGATCGCCGGATCGCCGGAAAAATGTGCATGGCTGACCGATGAACTCGGCTTCGACCATGCAGTCGATTATCAGCGCGAGGATGTAGGCGCTCGTCTCGGTGCGCTCTTTCCGAATGGCGTCGATATCTATTTCGACAATGTCGGCGGTCCGCTGACCAACACAGTTGCGTCGCATATGGCTTTACGCGGCCGCATTGTGCTGTGCGGCTCGATGGCGAAGTTCGACAATCCCGGCCCGGAACTCGATCTTGGCTCGATATTGCTGAACCGCGTGACTGTGCAGGGTTTCATCCTGATCGACCATTTCGATCGGCTGGAAGCGGCGAACGCGGCGCTGGCCGGTTGGGCGGCAACTGGCCGGCTGCAGCATAAAGCGGATATCGTCGACGGGCTGGAAAATACGGTCGGTGCGTTCCGCAAGCTGTTCACGCCCGGTGCCACGCATATGGGTAAGCTCTTGGTGCGGATCGATCCCTCTGCGAATTGAGCCCGCTGCAAATTAAGGACTGCCGGTCTATTGTCACACAACGTTTAAAAATCATGGGGAATATAAGAGATGGCTGAGATGAATCGGGCCTGGGTTCTGGTGCAGAGGCCGGTCGGCGACGATTTCGACAGCGCGCTCAAGCTCCAGACGCTGCCGATGCCGGAATTGGGCGAGGACCAAGTTCTGGTGCGCACCCTCTATCTCTCGCTCGATCCCGCCAATCGCGGCTGGATGGCCGGGCCCACTTATATGCCGGCGGTGCCAGTCGGCGTACCGATGTGGGGCGGTGTCCTGGGCAAGGTCGTGAAATCCAATTCGCCAAAATTTCAGCCCGGCGATATCATCGGCGGCTTCGGCAGCTGGAGCGACTATTGTGCGCTACCGGCGGGTGGGGTGAACAAAATTCCCGATATGGGCGGGCTTCCGCTCGCCGCGGCTCAGGGGCTGTTCGGCGGGGCCGGGGGCACGGCCTATGTCGGCGTCATCGATATCGGTCAGGTCAAGCCCGGCCAAATTTTCGTGGTTTCGGGAGCCGCCGGCTCGGTCGGTTCGCTGGCCGGACAGATCGCCAAGATCCAGGGCGCGAAGGTCGTCGGGATCGCCGGCTCGGCGGAGAAATGCGCCTGGCTCACGAACGAACTCGGCTTCGACCATGCCATCGACTATCAGCACGAGAATGTGCGGAAGCGGCTGGCCGAACTTTGCCCGGATGGCGTCGATGTCTATTTCGAGAATGTCGGCGGCGCTGTCGGCAACGCAGTGGTCGCCAATTTGGCCAAGGGCGCGCGCGTTGCTTTGTGCGGGCTGGTTTCGCAATATAATGCCGACGATGGACCGGCCGCCGGGCTTGATATGCTGCCGATCTTGCTGAAGAGCTGTACCGTCCAGGGCTTTATCCTGTTGGATTATCTCCATCGTCTGGGTGAGGCCAGTGCCAAGCTCGGCCAGTGGCTGGCCGAGGGTAAGGTCAAATATCACGCTGATGTTACCGATGGCCTCGAGAACGCACTAGAGGCCTTCAAGACTCTGTTCCAATCCGGCGCATCGCACAAAGGCAAGATGATGGTGCGCGTCGATCCGTCGGCGAACTGATCATGCAGTCGAAGGTCCCGGCCTCCGAAGTGGCCACTTGGCGCGCGGAGCCCCTCGATCGTCGTATCGCCTATGTGCCGTTGTTGCGGCTCGTCGTTGCTGCGACCGTCGGGTTTGCTGTCTACCAGGCGGCTCCTATCGCTTACTCGCCCGTCGTTCGGGCGATCTGGGGATGGGACTCCGCGATCCTGGTCCTCATCGGCTGGATCATCGCGATGATGGCGCGCAGCACCGAGGACCATATGCGCCGCCGTGCCGCGCGCCAGGATATGGGGCGGTCGATCATATTGCTGGCGATCGTCGCCGGCTCGTTATTCAGCATGCTGGCGCTTGCCTACATCCAAAAGACGATCAAGGCGTCCCCGGGCGACGAGCCGGTGTTCTATCTGGTCACCATCATCGGGACGATCGTCCTGTCTTGGCTTCTGGTCCACACCGTCTTCACGCTGCACTACGCCCACGCCTATTACGGGCCGAGCGAGGACGACGAAGACGAGGATGGCCTGGTCGGCGGGCTGGAGTTCCCCTCGGAAACGAAACCCGACTATTGGGACTTCATGTATTTTTCCTACGTTGTCGGAATGACCTGCCAGGTTTCCGACGTTCAAGTCAGCGGGCGCGATATCCGCCGCCTCACGCTGATCCACGGGGTTGTTTCCTTCTTCTTCAACACGATTATTCTGGCGCTGACGATCAATATCATCGCGAGCAGCCTTTAACTCGATATGTTCGTCGGCGGCATCGCGACCTCGATCCGTCCATTCTCGACACGCACCGGAAACGTCATAAGTCCGGTGAAAGCGGGCGGGCTCTTCGCCGCGCCGGTCTTTAGATCGAAACGCGCCCCGTGGATGGGGCAGGCGACCTGATCGCCGCGATAAATTTTACTGGTAATCAGCGGGCTGTTGGCATGTGAGCAGCGATTCTCGACCGCGTGATACCCATCGGCGAGGTGGGCCACGATTACGCTGATGCCGCTAATGATAAAAGGCTTGCAGGTCCCGACAGGCAGATCGTCGGTCCCCACGACCGGAATATATTTAGACATGATCATCACCATCAGCGAATTCTTATCGTTCTATGCGCTGACCATTGAACGGAACTTCCAGTACTACTGGGGGTTACTCGTCGGACCGTCAGCACCGGCTGGCGCGAGATAGAGGATAAATCGCTTATGAGCAAAAATATTCGCAGCAGAGCCTTCGCGGTTGCCGGCCTTTTGGCCATCTCCTTGATGGCGTCGGCCTGCAACACTGTCGCCGGCGCCGGCAAGGATACGTCGAACCTGGGCAAGAGCGTTACCCAAGAAGCCAACGAACATAAGTAAGCACGGGCTGATTTCAGCCCGGCCTCTCACGGCCGGGTGAATCTTCTGCCTTAACGCATACGGCGTCGGGCGATTTCGTAAAGCCCGATTGCCGCAGCGTTCGATACGTTCAGGCTTCTGATCGGCGGCTGGCTCGGCAGCGACACCAGCTGGCTACAATTTTCGGCGACCAGCCGGCGCAGGCCCTCGCCTTCCGCACCCAAGGCCAGTACGACACGCTCGCCGAACACCGCGTCCGCGATCGTCGTTTCGCCGCGTTCATCAAGTCCGACCACGAAGAAACCCTCGTCACGCAGATGTTCGATCGCGCGCGACAGGTTTGTCTCGCGCAGCAGCGGCACGATCTCGACGGCTCCCGACGCCGCCTTGGCCAAAACGCCGGTCACTTCCGGCGCGTGGCGCGTTTGCACGATAACGCCATTCGCACCCAGCGCGGCGGCCGAGCGCAGGATTGCGCCGACATTGTGCGGGTCGGTCACCTGATCCAGCAGCACAAAGGTCGCTGGTTCATTGCCCGTGGCGATCAGCACATCTTCCAGATCGACCTCGGGTAAGGGCTCGGCATCCAGCGCAAGCCCCTGATGGACGGCACCCAGCGGCAGCAGCTTCTCGATGGCGTCGCGCTCTACCGGGATCGGCGCCGGACGTTTCAGTCCTTGCGCCGCGGCCTGGACAACGACGGGTGCAAAGCCGGTCAGGGCCTGTGCCGTTGCGTAAAGATGTCGGCATGGACGGTCTGGATTCAGCCATGCAGCGGTCACGGCATGGATGCCATACAGCATCAGCGAACGGCCGACCGAGGGCGCGGGAACCCCACCGCCGCTATGGCTCGCGTCGGGTGCCTGGGGACCGCGCCGCTCCGGCCTATCCTGTCGCCCGCCGGCAGGCTTGTCGGGAGTTTTGAACGGTCGCGATTTGGGATGTGGCTTGCGCATCCGGCCATCCATAGACGGTTGCCGGTTCGGTGCCAATCGGGATGCTTCCGTGCGTCCCAACCAGTTGACGGCGAAGCCCGATATCCCTAAGACGCACACTCCTTACGCCAACCCCGATCGCTCGTGACTATGGGCGCTCGAATAATCTGGGTTCGCATGGAAGGGTGGCCGAGTGGTTAATGGCAGCAGACTGTAAATCTGCCCTCTTATGAGTACGGAGGTTCGAATCCTCCCCCTTCCACCAAGCTTTCTAATGGTGCTGCCGCAGTACCGGAAGCTTCAAAAGTAACTGCGCAAATTCAATGGCTTGCTTGGTCGCTCATCGCGATCTTCGCTCTCTCGTGGGCCGAGATACGCCGGTATTTCGGGATTTTGGCGCTAGTTTCTCCGGGAGCCATTTTGGCAGCACCTGGAGAGCGGTCGGGCCGTCAGAAGCCCAACAATTTGCGCTGGTCGGCCCGCGCCATCGGGAGCAGATGCGAATCCCGGAGAAGGTGCGTTGTATTAAGCCCTTCCGGCTGATGCCCAGCAAAAATAGAGTCAACGATATCGGGAGCTAAAAAAGCGAGCCGAATCGTCCTGCTTACAAATGAAGTCGTGAGGCCCTCGGCCGTGGCGACCTGTTTGATGCTCTCGCCGGACGTTAAGCGAGCGAACCAAACCTGAGCGCGCGAGATGGCTTTTATCAGGGATGGACAGGGGGCGGAGATGGGCGCGTCCGAATCGGGTTTCACGAGGATCCGTATTTCTCCGCTGCGTCGTCGGAAGATCACGGGCAGGTTAACCTCGACGTGGTTGGCTGGCGCCGGATGTGTGCCTTCGAGCTGCAGTGCTTCGCGCAG
>JAQGIF010000193.1 GCA_028291345.1 Rhodospirillales bacterium
ATTTTCGAAATGATGTTCGTGGTGCTGTGCCCGATCTCGAGCCGGGCGCGCACCACCTGGCCGCCATAGGATTGCACGAAATCCGCACCGACGATCTGTTCGATCGTGTAATCCGCGCCCTTGACCAGCACATCCGGCTTTATCGCGTGGATTAGTCCCATCGGCGTCTCCTCGTCGAAGATCGCGACCGCATCGACATCGGTCAAGGCCGACAGCACTTCGGCGCGCGACCCTTCGCTCGAGACCGGGCGGGTTGGCCCCTTCAACCGGCTCACCGAGGCGTCGCTGTTGAGACCGATGACCAGCCGGTCGCAGGCTTGGCGCGCCTGCCGGATTAGCGACAGATGGCCGGGATGGATCAGGTCGAAGCAGCCGTTGGTGAAGCCGACCGTCAGATGCCGGCGGCGCCAGCGTTCGACCTGATCGACGAGCGCCGCTTTGCTCCTGAGCTTGCCGCCCACGCGGGCCGCCTCGTCGGCCGCGCCGCGCAGTTCGTCGGCGGTCACCGACGCCGTGCCGACCTTGCCGACGACGATGGAGGCCGCCAGATTGGCGAGCCGCGCCGCCGATGGCAGATCCGCGCCGGTCGCCAGCGCCAATGCGAGGGTCGCAACCACCGTGTCGCCCGCGCCGGAAACATCGAACACTTCCTGCGCCTGCGCCCGCACATGGATCGCGTCGGCATCCATCCTAATCACCGACAGCCCCTCTGCGCCGCGGGTTGCCACCATCGCCAATATGCCGGATTTCCCCAGTACGCTGCGCGCCGCCTCCTCGACCTTGGAGTCGCCGGTGCCCAGGAAACCCGCCGCCTCCTGCAGCTCCTTAGAGTTCGGCGTGACCACGCTGGCACCGCGATAGCGGCCATAGTCCGATCCTTTCGGATCGACGATGACGGGAATGCCCAGATGTTTCGCGGCGGCAATGGCGTGGCGGATCACATGATCGGTCAGCACGCCCTTGCCGTAATCGGATAGTATCAGGACACGCGCGCCATGAAGCTTCTTCTCGATCTCGTCAAGAATGCGCTCCTCGATCTTAGGCGAAATCGGGCGGTTCAGTTCATAATCGGCGCGCAGCAGCTGCTGGCCGCTGGCAATGAAGCGGGTCTTAACCGCGGTCGGGCGGCTGGGGTCGCGCACGAAGCCGGCATCTTTGTCCGGCGTCATCAACTCTGCCAGGAAATCGGCCTCGTTATCTTCGCCGACCACCGCGACCAGATGGGCCTCGCCGCCCAGCGCGCGGATATTATTGACCACATTGCCGACACCGCCCGGCATCACCGTCTCGCGCTCCACAGCCAGAACCGGGATCGGCGCTTCGGGCGAGATGCGCTCGACCCGCCCGCTGACGAACCGGTCCAGCATCAAATCGCCCACAGCCAGCACGCTGTTGCCGGCCGCCCGGTCGAGCATGCGCTCCGCGATACTACCAAGCTTCATCACGTCCAGGTCTGTGCCGCTATTCATGCGTCGGGTCTCGCAGGGTTCGTATCGTTGGATGGAGGTCGTCGAATGCAGGGATCGTCAGGCGCGGGGGGCGTGCTTGGCCAGAATGCGTTGAAGCGTCCGGCGATGCATTTTCAACCGGCGCGCGGTCTCAGATACGTTGCGGCCGCATTGCTCGAACACGCGCTGGATATGCTCCCAGCGCACCCGGTCGGCCGGCATCGGATTTTCGGGCGGGGGCGGCAGCGACGCGCGCAGCGGATCGGCGCGCAGCGCCGCCTCGACGGCATCGGCATCGGCGGGTTTGGAGAGATAATCCAACGCCCCGGCCTTCACAGCCGCGACGGCGGTCGCGATATTGCCATAGGCGGTCAGCATGACGATCCGGCACTCAGGCCGTGCCTCGCGCAATATGGCGACGATATCGAGGCCGCTGCCGTCGGACAGCCGCAGATCGAGCACCGCATGAGTCGGCTTCAGCCGCTGAACCGTGGCGGCGGCATCGGCGATTCCGCCCGAGGTTTCGACGTAAAAGCCCCGCCGCTCCATCGCGCGGGCAAGGCGCAGGCGAAACGGCTCGTCATCATCGACGATCAGAAGACGATTCGTGTCCGGCACGCCCGCCGGCGGCCGATCGGTCACGTTAGGTTCCTGCATTCTTTCATTCCTTCCAGCACCTAAGCCTTTCAGCCTTGGGCCCTGTGCTATACTACATTTTATAAGGCAAGTGCAGCACGAGGCCACACGATCATGACCGCGGCGCCCTGCAAAGTGCCCTCGAGCCCGTTGACGAAGGTGAGTTCGGCGCCGGTGCGCTCAAGCAAAGTCTGGGCGATGAAGATACCGAGGCCGAGATGCTCATGCTCCTGATCCCGTATCGATAGATACGGCTCCCCCAGCCGGCCGAGCAAGCCGGGCGAAAATCCCGGACCGTCGTCGCTGATCGTCATCGCAATCCGGTGCGCGTCGGTCTGCGCCATGACCGTGACGGCGGTGGTCGCGAACTGCATCGCATTCTGCAGAATATTGCCGAGCCCGTGCATGATTTCCGGCGTGCGGCGCAGGATCGGCGGTTCCGTCCCGGGCGCGGCGACGGTGCTGATTTCCAGCCTGATGCCCGGCATGCGGTGCGGTGTGGCGGCAGCCTCGACCAGCTGTTCCAGCGGCAGGCGGTTGAACGGCGATTCCTCGGCGTCCTCAGGCTTGCGCGCCAGTTCGGCCAGGATGCTGCGGCAGCGTTCGCACTGGCTTTGGATCAGAGCGACGTCCTCGGCGAACGGGCTGTCGGCGGGCATGTCGCGCGCCAATTCCTTGGCGACGACCGTGATGGTCGAAAGCGGCGTGCCCAGCTCATGCGCGGCGGCGGCGGCGAGCGTGCCGAGGGCGGTCAATTGCTGTTCGCGCGCCAAAGTGAGCTGGGTTTCCGCCAGAGCTTCGGAAATCCGCCGGGCCTCGCCCGCGACGCTCCAGTTATAGGTGGAGATGAATCCGCAGGCGAGCGTCAGCGATATCCACAGGCCGAGCTGGTAGAGGTCGGGCAATCGCGGCGAGCCGCCGCCGTTCCAAGGCAGGTCGAACGGCGACGCGAACAAGGCGGCCAGGCAGATGATCGCCAGGAAGGTTAGCCCGAACGAATAATCCCGCCCCAGCACCGCCGCCGCGACCGCGATCGGCCCCAGCACCAGCACCGCGAACGGATTGGTCAATCCCCCTGTCAGGAACAGCAGCGCAGAAAGCTGCAAGATGTCGAAGGCGAGATAGACCGCCACCGCCCGGTCGGACAGCGCCCGGCCACGCCGCATCACCATGCCCAGCAGATTGACGGCAACCGCGAGCGCGATAATCGTCAGGACCGCCGAAAGCTGCATCGGGAATTGGAAGCCGAGCGCGACGACCGACACCGTCACCAGCTGGCCGATGATGACGACCCAGCGGACGAAGACCAGCGTGCGCAGGCTGACGCGCCCGACATGTCTCATCGGCTCCGCGCCGCCACGCGCCGTCATAGGTCGAGAGGAGAAATCCGCGATCATGAAACATACCCTAGCCGCTGGACGCGCCGACCGCCATATTTGACCCGATGCTGCCCAACATTCTTCACGAATCCACGCAAAAGATCATTACTGTCGAGGCGCTAACCAAAAACTTTGGTGCAGAGGCGGCGGTGGACGGCATTTCCTTCACCGTGGCCGAAGGATCGGTGACCGGCCTGCTGGGAGGCAACGGCGCGGGCAAGACCACGACGATCGCCATGCTGCTTGGCCTGCTGATCCCCACATCCGGTTCGATCACCGTGCTGGGCGCGGACATGGTGCGGCACCGCCACCGCGCCCTGCCCTTCATGAATTTTGCCTCGCCCTATATCGACCTGCCGCACCGGCTGACCGTGACCGAGAATCTCGCCGTCTATGCCGGACTTTATCTGGTCGACCAGCCCCGCCAGCGCATCGCCGAACTGGCCGAGGCGCTGGATTTCATCCCGCTGCTGCAGCGCGATTACGGCAGCCTATCGGCCGGCCAGAAGACCCGCGTCGCGCTGGCCAAGGCGCTGATCAACCGGCCGCGCCTGCTGCTGCTCGATGAACCCACCGCCTCGCTCGACCCCGACAGCGCCGACCGCATCCGGCTTTACCTTCAAGAATATGCCCACACGACCGGCGCGACGATGCTGATCGCCTCGCACAACATGATCGAGGTCGAGCGGCTGTGCGGCGACCTGCTGATCATGCGCCGGGGCCATATCGTCGACCGGGGCACGCCGCAGGGGCTGATCGAACGCTATGGCCGCCAGACCCTCGAGGAAGTTTTCCTCGACATCGCCCGCGCCGAACCGATTGTGCCCGACGAAAGTAGGGCGCGCCTGTGACCGGATTTTTAAAAGGCCCAGTTTTAAAACGCCACGGCGTCAAGGCGCCAAGTAAATCCATTTTAATCCGCAGCTTACGCAGATTAACCCAGACTACGAATTCTTCGCTGCGCGGGCCTTCCATCGCCAAAGGCGGTAATATCCCGTTTTTAATCTGCGTTAATCTGCGTAATCTGCCGATACACCCTGCCTTGGAAACTTGGCACCGTGGCGTTTTGACTTATTCACGACAGGCCGCTAAGGGGAGCAATGGTCGATGAGCGCCCTTCGCATTTGGGCGATGGTGCTGCGCTATTGGTATCTGCTGCGCCGCTCGATCCCCCGGCTGCTCGATCTGTTCTATTGGCCGGCGGTCAATGTCGTTCTGTGGGGTTTCCTCAGCCAATTCCTGGCCAGCAATAGCAGCTTCGTCGCCAAGGCCGGCGGCGTTCTGCTGGCCGGCATGTTTCTGTGGGACGTGATGTTCCGCTCCCAATTGGGGGTGTCGGTCGGCTTCCTGGAGGAAGTCTGGTCGCGCAACCTCGGCCATATGTTCGTGAGCCCATTACGCGCCCATGAGTGGCTGGCGTCGCTGATGATCGTCAGCATCTTCCGCACATTCCTTGGTCTCGCCCCCGCCGTGCTGATCGCCATGGTGATGTACCATTTTTCCTTGTTCGACCTTGGACTGCCGCTGGCGGGCTTCCTCGCCAATCTGATGATCATGGGATGGTGGCTGGCCCTGCTGATCGTCGCCGCGATCATGCGCTACGGCCAGGGCGCGGAGAACCTGGCCTGGGCCGCCGCCTTCGTATTGTCGCCGATCAGCGCGATCTATTACCCGGTCGCCGTTCTGCCCGGCTGGCTGCAATATGTGGCGCTCGCTTTGCCGGGCGCGCATGTTTTCGAAGGGATGCGCGGTGTGATGGTGGATCACGTGTTCCGCCCCGGCCTGCTGATGAACGCAGCGGCGCTCAACCTAGTCTATCTGGCGTTATCGGGATTGGTCTTCCTGTGGGCTTTCGCCAACGCCCGCAAGCGCGGGGCGTTGCTGCAACTGGGGGAATAGGCGAATTTTCTTCGCTCAAAAACCTTTCTCTAACCAAGGCGGAGAGGAGTTTTTGAAAAAGGACCGAGTCTCAGTTCTTAACCGCGATCAATGCCCTGGCCCCGCTAAGCGGGCTATCGCTTGTTCCGGTTAGCACCGATTCCAGCCCCAGCAAGCCAACCGAGAAACCCGCGACTTCGCCGACCGCAAAGCGGCAATGCGCCAGCGCCTCGGCACCCAAACGGAAAGCCACGGCTGCGGCGGCAAAGGCGGCAATCCCGTCCAGTATCACGGGAATACCAGCGAGTCGGGCGGCCAGGATCACGCCCAATATCGCCCCGATATCGGGGCCGCCCAGCGCCGCCAGCAATTCAAGCGGGTCGCCCAACGCGCCATGCCGGTCCAAAGCGGGGCCAATCAACGCCATATCGCTGTCTGCCCCCGGCCCCGGCAACAGCGCGCGCGCCAGCGCCAGCCCGGCAATGCCGGCCCCGGCGCCAAGCGCGGCGGTGACGAAAATGTCGATCCCTGGCTCGACCGCCATCATGCCGTAAGCAGCCGCCCGCGCCGCCTCGATCTCGTCGATCGCCTGAATCTGCCGAGAATCGCGAGTCGGCCGGTCGAGCGCCAGGTCGTAGAGCTTGAGGTCGCTGTCGGCCCGCGCGACCAGATCGTGCAGCGGTCCTTGCCCGGCCACGAGATCGTCGACCATCCGCGTCATCGCCGCTGCCGAACCGCCGGGCCGCTCCGCCGCGATGCCGTGGGTGGCCGCGTACAGCACGATCCGGGGGTGCGCCACCCCGGCGGCTTGGGTGAACGCGAAAACCGGTAGAGAGTCGGCCACAGCGCGGATTTCATCGAACGAGGCGGCAGGTGACGGCATTGAATTCTCTCGACAAGTAGGCGATCGCGGCGACTAAACTGTGGCAATCATATATAACATGGGAGCATTGCAGCGGATTTTCTTGACCCGGCGAGATGAAATCCCGACATTTGTTTGTTGCACTGCGACAAGAAAATTGGCCGACCGCGTTTTAAGGATGAGGATGGCGTGCTTTACCAACTTTATGAGCTGAATTACAACGCGGCCCAGCCTCTGCGCTTCTTTGCCCAGGCTCTACAGGCGGCGCTGAAAAACCCGTTTTTCCCGGGCGGGCAGTCCGAGATGGGACGGCTGATCGGCGCCTCGGCCGAGATGATCGAGCGCGGCACGCGCCGCTTCGGCAAGCCGGCTTTCGGTCTGGACCAGACGACAATCGCCGGCGAAAACGTCGCGGTCACCGAAGAGATCGCGCTTGGCAAGCCATTCTGCCAATTGCGCCATTTCGTGCGCGACGTGGAACGCGACGATCCGCGCGTCCTGATCGTGGCGCCGCTGTCCGGCCACCACGCCACCCTGCTGCGGGGGACGGTCAAGGCCCTGCTGCCGCACCATGATTGCTATATCACCGATTGGGTGGATGCCCGGCAGGTGCCGCTCTCGGCGGGACCGTTCGGCTTCGATGATTATGTCAATTATGTCATCGAATTCCTGCGTTTCCTCGGCCCCAACACCCATGTGATCGCCGTATGCCAGCCCGCGGTGCCAGTGATGGCGGCAGTCTCGCTGATGGCGGCGGCGAACGACCCGGCACAGCCGCCGACCATGACCTTGATGGGCGGCCCGATCGACACCCGCGCCGCCGCGACCGCGGTTACACGCCTGGCCGAAACCCACCCGATCTCGTGGTTCGAGAACAACGTGATCCATTCGGTCCCGTTCACCTATCTGGGCACTGGGCGGAGAGTTTATCCGGGGTTTATCCAGCTGACCGGGTTCATGCAGATGAATCTCGATCGCCACATGGGCGCCCATGTGAAGCTGTTCGACCATCTGATCCGCGGTGACGGTGAAAGCGCCGACGCAACCAAGCGGTTCTACGACGAATATATGGCGGTACTCGACCTGCCGTCCGAATTCTATCTGGAAACCGTCGAATCCGTGTTCCAGACCCACCTGCTGCCGCGTGGGCTGATGCGGGTGGACGGCCATCTGATTGAGCCCAAGGCGATCCATAAAACCGCGCTGCTGACGGTCGAGGGCGAGCTGGACGATATCTCGGCTCCCGGCCAGACCCTGGCCGCCCATACGCTGTGCAGCGGCCTGAAGCCCAACCAGAAGTTCAATCTCCTGCAGAAGGGTGTCGGTCATTACGGCATCTTCAACGGCAAGCGCTGGCGAGAGGAGATCATGCCGGTGGCGCGCAACTGGATCCGCCAGCATGACAAGGGGCATAGCGAGGTGCCCAAGGCCGATCTCGTGCCTGTAAAACGCTCGCGCGCAGCCTGAGCCTGCCCATTTTCCTGCGCCGCAAACCCACGACGCCGCGCGTCGTGACGAAACCGTCGAAGCCACGCGCCATCACGACGACGGAACTGCTGCAGCCGCCTTTTCCTCTGGCTGTTCCAGTGGAATTCCGTCACAGCGCCCGTGCGCGGCGACTTACCCTTAGGGTCGATCACGCAAGGGGTCGGGTTGTACTGGTCGCCCCGGCCGCCGTCGCCCGCCGTCAAGCGCTGGATTTCCTGGCGCGTCATGAAGGCTGGTTGGCCGCGCGGGTGGCGCAGTTGCCGACCGCGCGCGCCTTCGCCGACGGCGCGACGATCCCCCTACTGGGTGTTCCCCATCTGATCCGCGGCGATGGCGGCCGGCTGCGCGGCCTCGCCGCGCGGGCCGAAGGCACGATCACCATACCCGGGACGCCTGATCACTTAGCGCGGCGGCTGACCGATTTTCTGAAAGCGGAGGCCAAGCGGGAAATCGGCGAACGGGCCCACCGGAAGGCCGCGCAACTCGGCCGGCCGATCGCCGCCGTCACCCTGCGCGACACACGATCGCGCTGGGGCAGCTGCAGCGGCAGCGGCAGGCTCGCCTTTTCATGGCGGCTGATCATGGCCCCGGAATTCGTACTCGATTATGTCGTGGCGCATGAAGTCGCGCATTTGAGCGAGATGAATCACGGCGCGCGCTTTTGGAAGCTCTGCGCTTCGCTGACCGACGCGGATCCCAAGGCAGCGCGCGCCTGGCTAAAGTGCCATGGCGGCGCACTGCATTCCTACGGCTGACCGGGCTTAGAGTTCGCGGAAGCGGGCGCGCAGGACTTCGTCGGGCGAGGTGACGCGACGTTCCATGCGGACCAGGCGATCATCCAAGTCGCGGAAGCGGCGAGCCAGCCCGCTGACCGTATCGGCCGGACGGCGGACGACCGAGCGCCAGAACGCTTCGTCGTCGGAATCCCTAAACAAGTGAGCCGGCTTGGGCTTCAGCAGCACTGCCAAGACAATGTAGCCGACTAGGACCGGCCCGAAGAAGCCGAAGAGCGAGAACAGTATGAGCGCAATGCGGACACCACCTGCCCTGACGCCGAAATAGTCAGCCAGCCCAGCACAGACGCCGGCGATCTTGCCATTCGCCGGGTCGCGGTAGAGACCGGTCGGCCCAGGACCGAACGGCGGCTGTTCCGGTTGAGACTGCTGTTTGGTCATAATGATGCGTATTTCCTATCGGCCTCAGCGGTGGTGACCGCCCGTTCCAGATTGGCGACCCGGCTTTCCAGCCGGAGAACCGCGTCACGCAATTCTTCCATCGCCTTGCTGTCGCCTCTGTTCCGCAGGTCGAATTCGACATTGGTCCTGTGCCACTTGGTGATGAAGCCGCCGATGATCGCCACCAGAGGAATCACAACCCAGACGAATTCCCAAACCATCGTCTAATACTCCCGACGCCACTGGCGGCGATATGAGGCGCCGATTACCAGCGGCTTGGCCGGGATCAGGACCGCCAGCACAGCGTAGACGATCGCTGCCAGAACCGGCGTGCCGGTGAGGGCGAACAGGACGAAGACCAGGCGGATAATCCCGGTGCTGACACCGAAGCGCTCACCCAGGCCGGCCGCGACGCCGGCGATCCAGCCCTTCGACGGGTCACGATACAAACCATATCGGTACATCATGATTTCCTCTGAGAGTCTGTTCCGAGCACGCGTTCGAGATTGTCCATCCGCTCCTCCATCCGACGGGCCGCGTCCCACAAATCGGTAAGCAGCTTCTCGTCCTGCGCCGCCAGACCGCGCGAGGCGCGCCAGCGGGAGCCATAGTGGAGAAACATCCACATCGGCAGAACGAACGCGACGAAGATTATCCCGATCGCATTGAAATCGATGTCAGACATCGCCCGTTCCTTGGCTCAAATTTATCGTCATGATCCCTTATCCGCCAAGTGTAGGTTCACCCCGCCGCCTTGGTCGACAGTTTTTCCTTTATCCGCGCCAACTCCTCATCGACCGCATGGTCGGTCTGGAGCGCGGCGATCTCATCCGCGAGGTTCGGCGCACGGCCATGATCGAACACTTCGACCTTACCCTCGAGATGATCGAGCGAGCGCTCCATCGCCTCCATCCGGCCCAGCGCACCCACGATACGGTTGTCATAGGTGACACGGCGGGCCTGCAGACGCGAGGTCGCGGTCTTGTGACGTGAGATCATCAGCGCCTCGCGCTTGCGCGCATCGTCCAGCTTGACCTGCAGCCGAGCGATATCTTCGCCCTGCTGTTCGAGGCCGGTGTTGATGTCGTTGAGGTGCTTGGTCTCGTTATCGACCGCCTCGGCGACCCGGGTCTTGGCGACCAAGGCGGCGCGGGCGAGATCCTCACGCCCTTTCGAGATGGCGAGTTCGGCCTTGGCCTCCCAGTCGTCACGCTCGACCGTGAGCCGGGCGATCTGACGTTCGGCCTCCTTACGGTCGGCGATGATCCGAACAGCGTCGGACCTGACTTCGACCAGAGTGTCTTCCATCTCCTGGATGATCAGGCGGATGATCTTTTCCGGATCCTCCGCCTTGTCCAGAAGCGAGTTGATATTCGAGTTCACGATGTCGCTAAGACGCGAGAAAATGCCCATGGCAGGATTCCTAAAATTGACCTACGCAGTCTTCATTGCATAGCGCGTGCCAAGTTTGATTTCTTGCTCGAGGTATCTATTGTGAATGAGGGAAATCGAGAGTTTGCAACAACTTGGCCCTATCCGAATTTGTGCAGCGTTGGCGTAGAAGTCCGAGGCCCCATCCAGCCCGCTTTTGCGATATGACATTTTCTCTTAACATCATGAGAGAATCTGCTAAGCAGCGGCATGGCAATGACTCGTCCCAACCAATCCATGCTGGGCTCGGCATCGGTATTCCTCGATATGCTGGAACAAGTATCGAGTGCGGCGCCGCTGAACCGGCCAGTCCTGGTAATCGGCGAACGCGGCACCGGCAAGGAATTGATCTCCGCGCGCCTGCATTATCTATCGCTGCGCTGGGAAAAGCCTCTACTGACATTGAATTGTGCGGCTCTGGGGGAATCGTTGCTGGAGGCAGAGCTGTTCGGCCATGAGGCCGGCGCCTTCACCGGCGCGACGCGGCGGCGGGAAGGGTTCTTCGAGCGCGCCGATGGGGGCACCCTGTTCCTCGATGAGATCGCCTCAGCCTCCATGGCGGTGCAGGAAAAGATTTTGCGCGTCGTGGAATATGGCGAGTTCCAGCGGCTGGGCGCAAGCGCGACGATCAAGGTGGATGTCCGGCTGGTCGCCGCCACCAATGTCGATCTGCCCAACGAAGCCGCGAACGGAAAATTCCGCGCCGACCTGCTCGACCGCCTCGCCTTCGACGTGGTGACCGTTCCACCGCTGCGCGAACGGCCCGGCGACATTCTGCTGCTGGCCCGCCATTTCGGGCTGGCGATGGCGCAGGAGATCAAACTGTCGGTGTTCCCGGGTTTTTCGCCGCGGGCGCAGCGCATTCTCGAAACCCATTCCTGGCCCGGCAACGTCCGCGAGTTGAAGAATGTGGTCGAGCGCGCGGTCTATCGCGCCGTCGATCCGGATCAGCCGATCGACAAGATCGTCCTCGATCCGTTCGAATCGCCGTTCCGCCCGCGTAGCGCAGCGCTCAAACCCACCTCACCTGCAGCGCCGGAAAGCAACGCAAGCACGTTCCCGCCGTTGCAGGCCTATGATTTCTTCGCCCATATCGCCGGCATCGAACAGGAGGCGCTGAAGATCGCGCTGGTCAATTGCGGCGGCAACCAGAAGCGTACCGCCGCCCATCTGGGGCTTGCCTATCACCAGTTGCGCAATCTGCTGCGCAAGCACGGAATGGTCGGCAGCGCGACCGCAAATTCGCCGCAAAGCGACGACACGATAGAGGAAGATGACCAAAACGGTTAAGTCAGCAAGATGATCGAAGAAGATGAGTCGGGATCTTACGAGTCGCACCCGATCCAGCGCCACGCGCGCCGGTGGAGCGGTTGGCGCTTCATCGGCAAATGGCTGATCGTCGCTGTGATCTGGGGCGTCGCTGGGCTGGGCATATTGCTGGCCATCTACGCGTCCGACCTGCCGGACGTGCATCAGGTCGCGGGGTTGAAAAAACGCCCGGGCGTCACCCTTCTGGCGGCCGACGGGTCAGTTCTGACGCAGTCGGGCGATCTGTATGGCAACACGCTGGCGGTGTCGGAACTGCCCCCCAACCTCGTCCATGCCGTCGTCGCGATCGAGGACCGCCGCTTCTATCATCATTTCGGCGTCGACCCGATCGGTCTCTTGCGGGCTTTTATAACCAACTCGCGGCGCGGCTATGCCGTGCAGGGCGGATCGTCCCTGACCCAGCAGCTTGCCAAGAACATGTTCCTCACGCCCGAGCGCACATTCAAGCGCAAGCTGCAGGAAGCGCTGCTGGCTCTGCAGCTGGAGCGCTACTACACCAAGGACCAGATACTGACTGGCTATCTGAACCGTGTTTACCTGGGCGCGGGCGCGTTCGGCATCGATGCCGCCGCCAAGACTTATTTTGGCAAGCCAGCGACTCAACTGAACTTACAGGAATCGGCGATCATCGCCGGGCTGCTGAAAGCGCCCTCGCGCTATTCCCCGGCGACCGATATGGATGCTGCGCTCGCGCGGGCCGAACTGGTGCTGCGGGCGATGCATAATGAGGGCTATATCTCGGATCAGGACATGCTGGCTGCCCTGTCGGCCGGCGCCCCCGACATGCATCCGCCATCGATTAGTAAGAACGCACATTATATTGCCGATTGGGCGGTTCAGCAGGCCCAAGGCTATATCGGGGCGATCGACCGCGACGTCGTCGTGCTGACCACGATCGACCCCAGATTGCAGCGCCTGGCGGAAATTAAAATTGACGACACCTTGTCCGGACCGGCGGTCAAGCTGAAAGCAAGCCAGGGTGCGCTGGTCGCGATGACGCTGGATGGCGCTGTGCGCGCGATGGTAGGCGGCCGCGATTATGCCGAGAGCCAGTTCAATCGCGCGACCCAGGGCGAACGGCAGCCCGGCTCGGCCTTTAAGCCCTTCGTCTATCTGGCGGCGCTGGAAAACGGCCTGCGGCCCGACAGCCTAGTCGACGATGCGCCGCTCAGAATCGGCACATGGTCGCCGGAGAACTTCGAACCCGGCTTCAAGGGGCAGATACCGGCCCGCGAAGCACTGGCGGAATCGATCAACACAGCCGCCGTCCGGGTGCTCGACTTCGCCGGCATCGACCATACCCGCTCACTGGCCCGCCGGCTGGGTATCGGGGAACCCATTCCGCGCGACCTGTCGATCGCGCTCGGGACAAGCGACGTCACGCTACTGGAGCTGACCGGCGCCTATGCCGCCTTCGCCAATGGCGGGACCGGGGTCCTGCCGCACACGATCGAGCGGGTGACGGACAATAGCGGAAAGGTGTTGTACCAGCGGCACGGGGGCGGCCCGGGACAAGTGGCCAAGCCTGAGCAGGTGGCCGAGCTCAACAGCATGATGATGGATGTCATTGCCTATGGCACCGGCAAGGCCGCCAGGCTGGACCGGCCGGCTGCGGGCAAGACCGGCACCAGCCAGGATTATCGCAATGCCTGGTTCATCGGCTTCACGGCCGATCTGGTGACCGGCGTATGGTTCGGCAATGACGATAACAGCCCTATGAAAAAGGTAACCGGGGGCACGCTGCCGGCTCATACCTGGCACGAATTCATGATGGCGGCGAACGCCAACCTGCCGCCACGCGACCTGCCGGCCCTGGCGCATCTGCCGAGCATACCGATGGCTGAAATCGAGCCGCAATCCCCAGCTGAACAGCCGACCGCCACCGCCCCGCAAGGCCAGGAAGAAGACGGGCTGATCGGACGCTTGCTGAAGAGCATTGCCGGCGGGTAAACGTTCGGGGATCGTGAGTCCGACCGCGAACACGCCGCACCCGGCAAGCTTTGCGCATGAACAGATCATGCGCGTCATGTGGGGCTCGCGCTCGTCGCGGAGGATCCGACGCGAACCACCGCTTATGCGATGCCGCGACGCGAATAACGGCAATCAGGAGGAAATGTCCCGTGAAAAAACTGACTGACACCGAACGCAGTTCTGCTCTGTCGCAATTGACCGCCTGGAAACTTCAGGCAGGGCGCGACGCTATCGAACGCAGCGTCAAGTTCAAGGATTTTAGCGTAGCCTGGGGTTTTATGAGCCGCGTCGCGCTGGCCGCCGAGGCGATGGATCACCATCCGGAATGGTCGAACGTCTGGAACCGTGTCGATATCGTGCTGTCGACGCATGATGCGGGCGGCCTGACCGAACGGGATGTGGTGCTGGCCCGCAAGATCGACAGCTTTGCCAGGGACGCCGGCGGCGCCTGATTCTGTGAAGCACAACCGGCTTACTTATCTTGCGTCAGTAAAGCCTTGAGAACATTTGCCGAGTTGGGGTGTTTCATACAGGACAACCGCGAATAAGCGGTGACGTCACGTCTTCGCTTCGCGGAGCGGTTTCGGATCGGTATCGCCGGATAGCAGATGATGGGTATTTTATCGGCCAGTAAAGAGCCTGATGGTCGCGCGGGTGAGTCAGCTGCGAATTTGGATTCGCGTGGCAAACCGAAGTGCGACCCCGCGTTCGACGGCTGGCTAACCCATCATCTATCGCAGCTTTATGGTCCGGTGGTGCACGAACCTATCCCCGTGGATCTGCTGCGCCTTCTGGAGGAGCGGCTTAAATAGCCGAGTTCGGGATCCGCGTCAGGCCGCGCTCCGGCGCATCACTTTGCTCCAGACTTCGGTGAGCGCACCAACCAATTCCTCGATCTCGGTGTCGCCATGCAGCGGCGTCGGAGTCAGGCGCAGACGCTCGGTGCCGCGCGGAACTGTCGGGTAGTTGATCGGCTGGACATAAATATTGTGCCGGTCCAGCAGTTCGTCGGTGATTGCTTTGCACAGACGCGGATCGCCGACCAGCACCGGCACGATGTGGCTTTTGGATTTCATCACCGGCAGGCCGGCCTCTTTCAGGGCCGATTTCAGCTTTGCCGCATGTTCCTGCTGCAATTGTCGTTCGATCGTCGATGTCTTGAGATGACGCACGCTAGCCAGCGCACCGGCGGCGACGACGGGCGGCATCGAGGTCGTAAAGATGAAGCCGGGCGCGTAGCCGCGTACGAAATCGACCATCGCCGCGGACCCGGCGATATAGCCGCCGACGACGCCAAAAGCCTTGCCAAGCGTTCCTTCGATAATATCGATCTGTGACGCCAAGCCTTCGCGTTCGGAAATCCCGCCGCCATGTTCACCATACATGCCGACCGCGTGAACCTCATCGAGATAGGTCAGGGCGCCATATTGCTTCGCGATGTCGACGATCTGGTCGATCGGCGCGATATCACCATCCATCGAATAGACCGATTCGAATGCGATGATCTTGGGCCGACCGGGCTCGCACTCGACGAGCAGCGATTCCAGATGCTGGACGTCATTGTGACGGAACACGCGCCGCTCGGCGCCACTGTTCTTGATGCCGTTGATCATCGAGGCATGATTGTCGGCATCCGAGAACACGACACATCCGGGTAGAAGCTTCGCGACCGTCCCTAATGTCGCCTCATTCGAGACATAGCCGGAGGTGAACAGCAAAGCCGCTTCCTTGCCATGAAGGCTGGCCAATTCCCGTTCGAGCTCAACGTGATAAATCGTGTTGCCCGAGATATTGCGCGTCCCGCCGGCGCCGGCACCGCTGCGGTCAAGCGCCTCGTGCATCGCATCAAGTACGACGGGGTGATGACCCATCGCCAGATAGTCGTTGCTGCACCAAATGGTGACTTCGCGCTCCGTGCCATTCCGGTGGAGTTTGGCCTTGGGGAAAATTCCAACACGGCGTTCCAAGTCCGCGAAGACGCGATAACGCCCTTCATCCCGCAGAGCCGAAACCCTTTCGGAAAAGAAACTCTCGTAATCCATGAGATGCCCGGACCTTCCCCTTTTTGAAAGCCGACATCAGTCAACACTTTGTCGCGATGTAACGCAACCTTTCTGTGCGCGCCGATGCGCGTGTCAACGTCGCAGGCTGATCGATGCACTCTTTCGGGACGGTGCAGGCCCCACCGTTTTCGTGAAACTTAACAAAAGCTTCCGCCCCTGGTGCGGTTCGGCGCGCTGTCCGCGCATTGATGTTTTGCCGTTCGGGACTCAAAAAACTCACTGTAGTTATTGTTAAATATAGACTTTTATACTGCAATGCTTTGCTTGCGTTGACGGCAATGTCATGCCAGAAGGGCGTTAGGAACTTGTCGATGGAGCGACTCATGGGTCGATTTAGGGGCTTTAACATAATGGTCAACGCACCTCGCGGCTTGGCTTTGGCTTTGATTGTCGCATCGGCGGCTGCAATGATTTCCGCACCCCTTCAGGCTGAAACCCAAAAGGCCAAGCACACGACACACAGCAGCGCGACCCCCGCAAAGCAAGCGGCGAAGGTGCCGCCCGGCGGCTGCCAGCCCACCCCCGATCAGGCTTCAATAGGCATCCGCGCACTTCAAACCGAACTGATGGTGGCGGGTCTGAAATGCAGCGCAGAGAAATGGAACGCCTTCACCGCCAAGTTCAAGACAACAATCAAGACAGACGCCGACCGGATGCAGCGACTGTTCTCGAAGTCCTATGGCAAGTCCGGGGCGAACCAGATGAACGCCTTCGTCACCCAGCTCGCGAATGACGCCTCCCAGCGCAGCAATGGCTTTTCGGAAGCCGACTATTGCAAGCAGCAGGACATGCTGTTCGAGAAGGTCCTCGCTTTGACGAGTCTGGAACTGGAGCGCTTCTCCGCCGGGCGCGCCTTGTCCGTTCCTGCCCCCGTCGCACTATGCAAGCCGGATCCCGCCGAGACAGCCCCGCCGGCGACCCTAATCGTGACGACAGCTCCGCCCACTGCCACCGGCGGGGTCAATATCAGCAAATAAAAAGCGACGCTTCCGCTACGAAAGCGCCGCTCCTTAACTAGATTCCGCTAAACCCGATTACGAACTTGGGTTAGCGCCGCCTGCCGAATAGACGATCTGAACGCGCCGGTTCTGCGGTTCCCGTACGCCATCCGCAGTCGGGACCAGCAGATCGTGCTTGCCCTTGGCGTAAATCGCGATCTCGCTGGCCGGAACGCCCTGCGCCTGGAGTTCGGCCGAGACCGCCTCCGCACGACGACGCGACAGACGCAGATTGTAGGCATCCGACCCCACAGTATCGGTGTATCCCGTCACCTCGAGCTGGGTCACATGGCTGCTTTGGGCATTCGCCGCCGCCTTATCGACGATCCCCCGCGCCGCCGATGTCAAATCGGACTTGTTGAAGTCGAAGAACACCAGATAATTGCGTGGTGCCGCGGGGGCTGGCGCGGGAGCCGGCGGCGGAACATAGGTCTGCGCCACAGCCTCTTCTTCATGCGCCTTTTCCCCGAACGAATAGCGGAAGCCAATCAAGGCGGACTGGGACTGATAGTCCGTCCGGATACCCGCCGGATGTTCGTCTGGTCGGACGAAGTACCGATATTCGAGCGTGACCGCCATGTTGTCGTCGAGATTATAGGCGACGCCCGCAATACCCTGGTAAGCGATGTTGGTGCGATCGCCACCGAAATAGCTCGGATAGGGCATGCCGTCGGCACGGATGTGATCTGGCGCATACGTGGCCGCGCCAATACCGAAGCCGACATACGGCTTGAACGCGAAATCGACCGGAATGTCATAAAGGGCATTCGCCATCAGCGCGTAGCTGCGCATCGCGCCCCGACCTTGGCCATAGCCGGAAATGGTGCTGACGCCGTTATACCGGTCGGCGCCTTCGAGTTCGAGACGCAGCCCGTTATTGAAGCCGTACCCAAACTGCAGGGCACCAATATAGCCGTCATCATAGCGAGTGGTCCCGAGCACCGTGGAACCGGGCGCGAATTTCGCGACATTGGTGTCGCGATCGATCCAGTTCCCACCGACCTTCGCGCCCACGTACCACTGACCGCCGGTGGTAAAGCTGTCCATCCAGCTTTCGCTGGAAGAGCTGTTGGTTTGTGCGACAGCTGTACCGCCAAGCAAGCTTGCAGCAAGCCCAGCCAAAGACCAGAACTTATTTATCATAATAATACACCTTTTTACCCGTGATTTAGATCCAATTGAATCTAAATTGAATGCGGATGAAGTCATTCACTTCTCGCAACCAGCAATCGAACATATAATTGGATAACGCAGTTCCCCTTCCAATACTCTCAACGTGTTATTGGGTTTGCTGCGTTGTAAATTGGTCACACACTTATTGACCGATCGCATACTAGATATTCGGTAAAATCAGAGGTGCACTACTTGAAGCGGCCATAAAAAAGCGCCGCCCCCCGAGATCCTCGGGGGGCGGCGCTCTTTGTGAGCCGCAAACGTTTAGCTGCTTGCGGCTTGCCTCAGGCAATTTTCTTGCTCTGCAGTTGGTGTGGCGTTGGACATGCACGCGTTCAGCTTATCGGCAACCGCATCGGTGCTGCTGCTGCCGCTCGTGCCAGACCGCGCCCCTTGATGATGGTGATGACGATGCATCTTGCCCTTCTGCATGTCGGCGGGTTCAGTGCTGTCAGCCGGTGCCGAAGCGGAGGCAGACGGTTCAGGCGCCGCACCCGTTTTGTCCGTGGGCGTTTGAGCGAAAGCAGCCACGCTCGCGAACATCATGGCGGCGGCTGTGATGTAAAATGTATTTGCCATAACTGGACCTCCAGATTGGTTCCTGTTCGAGAAACCCACTGCACAGGTCAGAGTTCCGACAATTGGCCGCGCGGGCCTAAGCAGCGGCGGCCGGTTCGACCTGTCCGCCACCATGGATCGGCGTGATGACCAATCCATCGGGACCTGCATTGACCGACACTGTATCGCCGTCGAGGATCTGGCCTTGAAGGATCAACTGGGCCAATTCGTTTTGCAGCGTGCGCTGTATCACCCGCTTGAGCGGACGCGCGCCGTAGACCGGATCGTAGCCCGCATCGGCAAGCCAGGCAGTCGCCTTATCATCCAGGACCAAAGCGATGTTTCGATCCGCCAGCATCCGGCGCAGACGCTCCAGTTGGATATTGACGATCGCGGCCATCTGCCCGCGAGTCAGCCGCTGGAAGAGCAGGATTTCATCGAGCCGGTTGAGAAATTCCGGCCGGAAGGCGCCCCGGACTACCTGCATCACTTTCTCCCGCACCGAGGGCAGCAACTCGCCCTCCGGCTCGCTAGCCAGAATCTCAGACCCTAGATTCGAGGTGAGGACAATCAGCGTGTTGCGGAAATCGACAGTCCGTCCCTGGCCGTCAGTCAACCTTCCGTCGTCGAGCACCTGCAATAGGACGTTAAAAACATCGGGATGCGCCTTCTCGATCTCGTCGAATAGGATGACCTGATAGGGCCGACGGCGCACCGCCTCGGTCAGCGCCCCGCCCTCATCATAGCCGACATAGCCGGGAGGCGCGCCGATCAGTCGCGCGACCGAATGCTTCTCCATGTATTCGGACATGTCGATGCGAACCATCGCCGTGTCATCGTCGAACATGAATTCTGCGATAGCCTTGGTCAGTTCGGTCTTGCCGACGCCCGTCGGTCCCAGGAACAGGAACGAGCCAATCGGCCGGTTGGGGTCCTGCAGCCCGGCCCGGGAACGGCGGATGGCGTTGGACACGGCGACCACCGCCTCTTCCTGGCCGACCACGCGGGCCCGCAGGCGCTCTTCCATATGCAAGAGTTTTTCTCGCTCGCCCTCTAGCATCTTGTCGACCGGGATGCCGGTCCAGCGGCTGATGACCGAGGCGATATCGCTGTCGCGTACCTCCTCATTCAGCATATGGTCCCCGGCCGCCTTTTCCGCTTCGGCCAGACGACGCTCGAGTTCCGGGATGAGGCCATAGGTCAGCTCGCCAGCCTTCGCCCAATCGCCGCTGCGCTGCGCCTGGTCAAGCTGGGTGCGCGCCTGCTCCAGCTCCTCCTTGATCTTCTGAGCCGAAGATAGTTTTTCCTTTTCAGCGCGCCAGCGATCGGTCAGGTCAGCCGACTGCTTTTCCAGGTCGGTCAGTTCGAGCTCGAGCTTTTCGAGCCGTTCGCGCGACGCCGCGTCATGCTCTTTCTTCAAAGCCTCGCGCTCGATCTTGAGCTGGATGATACGGCGATCGAGTTCGTCGATTTCCTCTGGCTTGGAATCAACCTCCATCCGCAAACGCGCCGCGGCCTCGTCGATCAAATCGATCGCCTTATCCGGCAGGAAGCGGTCGGTAATGTAGCGGTTCGACAAAGTCGCGGCCGCGACGATGGCACTGTCGGTGATACGGACGCCGTGATGCATCTCGTACTTTTCCTTCAGGCCTCGTAGGATCGAGATAGTGTCGGCAACCGTCGGCTCATTGACGAAAACCGACTGGAAGCGCCGCGCCAGCGCCGCGTCCTTCTCGATATATTTACGGTATTCGTCCAGGGTCGTCGCGCCCACGCAATGCAACTCGCCGCGCGCCAGGGCCGGTTTCAGCATGTTGGATGCATCCATCGCGCCGTCGGCTTTTCCGGCGCCGACCAGCGTGTGCAGTTCATCGATGAAGATGATGACCTCGCCGGCAGCGGCCTGGATCTCCTGCAGCACGCCCTTCAGGCGTTCTTCGAATTCGCCGCGGAACTTGGCGCCAGCGATCAATGAGCCAAGGTCGAGCGACAGCAGGCGCTTATCTTTCAGCCCCTCCGGTACATCGCCATTGATGATGCGCTGAGCTAAGCCTTCGACAATGGCTGTCTTGCCTACGCCAGGCTCACCAATCAGCACCGGGTTATTCTTGGTCCGGCGCGACAGGACCTGGATAGTGCGGCGGATTTCTTCGTCGCGCCCGATCACCGGATCCAGCTTGCCCTCGCGCGCAGCCTCGGTCAGGTCGCGCGTGTATTTCTTCAGCGCCTCGAAGCCTTCCTCGGCATTGGCCGTATCGGCAGTGCGGCCCTTGCGTATCTGCTCGATCGTCTGGTTGAGCGACTGGGCATTGACGCCGGCGCTGGCCAAGGCCTTAGCAGCCGGAGTGCCCGATGCCAGGGCGATGGCGAGCAGGAGACGTTCCGCGGTGACATATTTGTCGCCGGCTTTCTCAGCGATCTGTTGAGCGCTGTCGAAGAGACGCGCCGCTTCGGGCGACAATTGGGGCTGTCCGGCGCCGGATCCTTCGACGCGCGGCAGCTTAGCCAATTCAGCCTCAACCGCAGCCAGCGCCTGTTCGGGATTGCCGCCTGCGGCGCGGACGAGATTGGCAGCGAGCCCCTGCTTGTCCTCGAGCAGGATCTTGAGAAGATGTTCGGGCGTCAGCCGCTGATGATTGCTGCGCAGGGCTAGCGCGTAAGCGGCCTGCACAAAGCCGCGCGCGCGTTCGGTATAGGTTTCGAAATCCATTCAGGCGCTCCTTGAGGTTATGACACGGCCCTCCGCCGAGGCGCCCATAAGGAGAGGAGACCGCCCTCTTGGAGGCACGGCTATGACACAAATCAACGATAGTGCATTTATTTAGGCAGGCGGCAGCATGATCCAAGAGCCGCCCGCGCGAAGATTTAATCGCGCGGCTCGACACTGGGATCAGAACGCTGTCATCAGCGAAGGCGAAGCCGCATCGGCGCCGCCGGCCTGTTGGAAGAAAATCAGCCTTCAGCGGGCTCAGGAGCCGCGACCTTGGCGCGGCGAGGGCGGCCGCGGCGCGGTGCTGCGGGCGCGGCCTCGGCCGGTGCCACAACCTCGGCGACCGGTGCCGCCTCAACCACGACCGGTTGCGGAAGTTCCATCTGCATCGGCGTCATCGGATTCACGGGGACATGCTCGCCATTCGCGTGGCTGTCATTGCCGCCCCGGCCGTTCTGGCGTTCACGGTTTGGGCGTTCCCCCCTCTGACGATCTTCACCCTGGCGATCGTCAGAGCTGCGCGTCCGCGGGCGTTCTTCCGAAGATTGCCGTGGCTCACCGTCACGGCGGTCGGATCCCTCCGATTGCTGGCGATGCTGGCCCTCGCGATCGGTACGGTATTCGCCTTCGGGCTGACGGCGATAATTGCCACCTTCCGGCTGATTGCGATCCTGGTTACGCTCGCCCTGATTGCGGTCGCCGCGATAATGCGTTTCCGGCTGCGGGCGGTAAGCAGGATCCTGCTGTGGTCGGCCCTCCTGCTGATTGCGATCCTGGTTGCGCCCTTCTTGATTGCGACCATCCTGATGACGCCCATCCTGGCGATAGGAATCGCCGCGCGAGGCCTGCCCCTCGCCCTGCTCGTCGGGTGGGAACTCGTCGCCGCCTTCGCCTGACCCCTCGTCGCCGCCTTGACCACCGCGGTAATCCTGACCGCCAAAGCCTTCCGGCCGGTAACGCCGGTTCGGATCGCCGCCATTCTGCTGTTGCTGCTGCTCCTGAGCCGCCGCGATGATGCGGTAATAATGCTCGGCATGCTGCAGATAGCTCTCCGCGATGATGCGGTCGCCCGAGGACGACGCGTCGCGCGCCAGCTGCAGATATTTCTCGTGAACCTGAAAGGCGCTGCCACGTATGCGCACATCGGGACCGTTCGAGTCGAACGTCTGCATGCGCAACGGCATGTTCGGCCGACGACCCCCGTTATTGTTATTATTGCTGTTGTTATTGTTGTTACGCCCGCGCGACCGTTTGGGGTTGGGACCCTGTCTCATCCTGCATATCTCTTGAGTTTGCCGGTTTCGGCGACCCGGTAATCGAAACACCGCCGCAGCTCAATACGAAGCCGCACATGTGGTCGAGCGATGGTCAAGTCATGGATTTCATCCGACCATCGGAGCCCGACCATCGAATGTTTCGATGAACGCCGTGCCGCCACATTAGTGGCTCATGCCGAGAATACAACGAAATTCCACAATTTGTGAAATATGGCGGCTTTGCTGCGCGCATCCGTCACAGAGCCCCGGCTCGTTTGAAGCTCAATGCCCGTTCTATCCCACCAAGATCGGCTCGGCGTGCGATCTGCTCTAGCCCGCTGTAGGCCGCAAGGCGGCACACATCGTCGGCCTGCCCGGCACCCACCTCGACGACCAGCATTCCGTCTTCCGTGAGCAAGGCCGGGATCGCCGGCATCAGTGCGCGATAGGCATCCAGCCCGTCGCCCCCTCCGTCGAGCGCGAGCATCGGGTCATGCTCTCGCACCTCAGGCGACAGCCCGACAAGATCGGATTGAACGATATAAGGTGGGTTCGAGACAATGAGGTCGAACACCCCCGACAGCCCTTCCGCCCAGTTTCCGCGCGCGAAGGACGCACGTCCTGACAGGCCGTGACCGTCGGCATTGATTCGGGCGGTCGCGATCGCGCCGTCCGAAAGATCGACACCCAATCCGGTCGCGGTCGGATATTCGGCGAGCAACGCCAGCAGAATCGCGCCGGTCCCGGTTCCGAGATCAAGGACTCTGAGCGCTCGGCCGCGATCGGGAATCGCGGTCACAACAGCCTCGATCAGCGTCTCGGTATCGCCCCGCGGGTCGAGCGTATCGGGCGAGACCGCGAGATCCAGCGTCCAGAAATGGCGGCGTCCAACGATCCGCGACACCGGTTCATAGGCCGCGCGCCGGGCAAGCTCGCCCTCGAGCCGTGTGCGCTCGTCGTTCGTCAGGGCCTGATCTTCCTTGAGGTAGAGCGTGTCCCAACTGATGCCAAGCGCATGTTGGACGATCAGCCTGGCATCGAGAACCGGCGTGTCGAGGCCTGCCGCCTTCATCAGTACGACCGCTTCCTTGAGCGCGCTTCGGCGTGTCGCCGCCGCCAGCTTCAATCCGGCAGTCACGTCAGTTCCGCCAGCCGTTCTGCTTGGTCCTGGGTGATCAACGCGTCCAGCACCTCATCCAGAGCCTCGCCAGACATGACCTTGTCGATCTTGTATAAGGTCAAATTTATACGGTGGTCTGTGACGCGGCCCTGGGGAAAATTATAGGTGCGGATGCGTTCCGATCGGTCCCCGGTGCCGACCTGGCCTTTGCGGGTCGCGGCGCGTTCCTCATGCAGCTTGGACCGCTCAGCCTCGTATAGCCGGGCACGCAGAATCTTGAGCGCCTTGGCCTTATTCTTATGCTGCGATTTCTCGTCCTGCTGGCTGACTACCGTGCCGGTGGGGATGTGGGTGATGCGCACCGCCGAGTCGGTCGTGTTGACCGACTGGCCCCCGGGACCTGAGGAGCGAAATACATCAATCCGCAGATCCTTGTCCTGGATGTCGATATCGACCTCTTCCGCTTCGGGCAGGACGGCGACGGTGACGGTCGAAGTATGGATGCGGCCCTGGGTCTCGGTCTTGGGGACGCGCTGGACCCGATGCACGCCCGATTCGAATTTCAGTCGCGCGAAAACCCCACGTCCGTTCACTTCCGCCACCGCCTCACGAAATCCTCCGATATCGGAGTGGGAAATCTCCATCACATCGAACTTCCAGCCGCGAGTTTGGGCATAGCGCTGGTACATCTGAAACAGCTCGCTGGCGAACAAGGCCGCCTCGTCGCCGCCCGTGCCGGGGCGTATCTCGAGGATGGCGCTACGCTCGTCGGCGGCATCTTTGGGAAGCAGCTGGATCAGAATTTCGCGCTCAAGCGCCGGCAGGCGGTCCTTAAGCGCCGCGAACTCTTCTTCCGCCATCGAGCGCATTTCGCCGTCGGTCCCGGGATCGGCAATGAGCTCGGCCAAATCGCCTGCCTCTGACTGGCGCAGCCGCAGCTCCTCGATCGCCTCCGCAACGGGAGTCAGTTCGGCGAATTCGCGTGACAGACGCTGAAACTTCTCCGGGTCGTTAACCATGCCGGATAGCGTGTCGCGTAGTTCGAGATAGCGGGTGGCGACGCGCTCCAGATTTTGCTGATAACTCACCAATACCTCAGAAATTATCCTTGCGGATGCGGATTTCCGCAAATACCTGGACCGGATCGGCGCCGGCCAAGCCAACGGCCTTGGCAATAGCCGGCTCGTCGGCCCTCAGGAACGGGTTCGTCTCGTTTTCGAGGCCGATGGTTGAGGGGATGGTCGGTTTGCCAGCGGCGCGCAAGTGGTCGACCTCCGCCGCTCGGGCGGCCAGGGTCCGATTGTCGGGATCGACTGTCAGTGCGAAGCGGGCATTTGTCTGGGTGTACTCATGGCCACAATAAACGCGGGTCACCGACGGCAGCCATTTCAGCTTGCCTAGCGAGTTCCACATCTGGGCGGCATGACCCTCGAACATGCGGCCGCAACCCATGGCAAAAAGCGTATCGCCCGAGAACACCGCCGCGCCCTTTTCGGTCCAGAACGCGACATGGCCGCGCGTATGACCAGGAACCTCGATCACCTTGAACGACAAAGGGCCGAATTCAACCTTGTCGCCGTCGGCAACGGTCAAATCCATACCCGGGATACGCGCGGTTTCCGAGAGCGGGCCAATCAGCTTCGCATCGGGGAAGCGCGCCTTCAGCGCATCGTTCCCACCCATATGATCGGGATGGTGGTGGGTGTTGAAAATATGGGTGAGCGCCAGGCCCTGCCGGTCTAGCTCGGCGATAGCCGGAGTAGCATCACCCGCGTCGACGATCCCGACGACATCGCTGCCAGGCACGCGCAACAAATAGATGTAGTTATCCCGAAAGGCCGGAATGAGTTCGACGTCCAGTTTTTCGGCAGTCATGGCTTCACTCGCTTCTAGGAACCGCAATATCGCCAGCTGGCCGTTCTGCCACACCGAGCGCATCGGCGAGTCTGGTAGTGGCTTGGCCGGGACGGAGCGGTTGTTGCTGAGTCGCGGATGGCGCCCAGCCCGAGATATATAGTACCTCGAAGCTCGCCCGAACACGGGCCGCCGCAAAAAGGTGGCGCTTTTGATAAAGCCGGACGGCCTCCGCGAGGATGGCGCGGCGGAGCGGTCTACGCGGACGGAGCCTGATCGAATTGCCTTCCCCCATGTCGCGGAGTTCCCGCATCAGCGCCCAGGCGTCGGAATAGGACACAGTCAGCGGATCGCGATCGGCAACCGGCAGAGCGAATCCCGCTCGCTGCAACAGACCGGCGGCATCGCGCAGATCGGCCATGGGAGAAACACGGGCAGACACGCCGCCGCTGATCGCCAATTCGGCCTCCATCAGCACCTGGCGCAATTCCCACAGAGTCTCGCCGCCGAACATGGCCGCGAGGAAAAGACCATCCGGCCGCAACGCCCGGCGGATCTGCACCAGCGCACCGGGCAGGTCATTGACCCAATGCAAAGCCAGCGAACTCACCGCCAGATCAAGGGAGGCGTCCGCAAAGGGCAGCGCCTCCTCATCTGCCGCGACAGCGGGGACCGGCAGGCACGCCGACAAGGCCGGCGACGGGTCCATCGCATAAAACCGGTCGACTCGGCCGGTCGCCAGCGTCGCGCGCACCATATGGCCGCCGCGACTGCCAAGATCGGCGCCGACGGCAAAACTCCGCTTCACGTCGGACAACCGGTCGGCCAGCCGCGCCGCGACCTCGGCAAACAGGAAATCGCTTTTGTCGCCCGCCAGCACCGCGCGCTCCCGGTGACTGCGGACCAGCGCGCGATCGAAGACGAGCAAGGGATCGTGGGTATTCATCGAGGGGCAGTTTATAGGCAAATGCGATCATCGGGGCTATGCCCCATGCGCAGCCTGCTGCCGCTACTGGGACTCAGGCGGAGCGGAGCGCATCGTCGCCCGCGAACGGTATGAACACGTCCGACACGCAGGAAGACGGCATCGATACCGGAACAGATTGGCTGACCACGGGGAAATCGACCCAAAAAACACTGCCGCTCCCGAGTTCGCTGGTGAAGCCTACCGTTCCCCCCATCGCCTCGACCACTTTCCGCGAAAATGCCAGCCCGATACCCGTGCCGGTTACCGAGGTATGTTCCGCGCCGAGCCGATTGAAGGGCTGGAAAAGCTCGTGGGTGCGATCCGGCGGAATGCCGATTCCCGTGTCGGTGACAATGAAACGAACCCCCGTCTCAGCGACGGGTTCGGCAGTCAAGACGACCTGGCCGCCGCAATGATTATATTTGATTGCGTTCGACAGGAAATTGATCAGCACCTGGCGCAGGCGCAACTCGTCGGCCCAGGCATTGGCGATTTCCAGAGGTATGTTCAGCACGAATTCGACGTTGGCCTGCAGGGCGAGCGGCGACATCAGTCTGTGCACATACCGCAAAACCGCCCTTACATCGACAGGCAAGAACGAAAGGTTGAGCCGGCCCGCCTCGATTCCCGCCAGATCGAGTAGCTGCGTCACCAGAACCAGGAGGTGATTGCCGCCTTCGAGGATATGACCGACATATTCATATTGCTTCGGCGACAGATCGCCGACGGATTTCATCTGCAGCAGTTCCGCAAAGCCGACGACCGCATTAAGCGGCGTGCGCAGTTCGTGGCTCATGCCCGAGAGAAAGTCGGTCTTTGCGCGGCTGGCCTGCATGAGCTCGAGCTCGATCCGCTTTCGCGCCGTAACATCGCGAACGGAGCGCGACACCATGGGGCCACCCTCCGTCTGAAGCGGGTTGTGGCTGACCTCAATCGGGAAGACACCACCGTCCCTGCGTATGCCGACCAATTCGCCGCCCGCGACATCTGGCATCAACATCTCAGCCGGTTGTCCCAAAAGGTCGCGTCGGAGATAGCCGAACAGCCGTTCGGTCGCGGCATTGACCAGGGCGATATGGCCGGTGTCGTCGACAATCACCATCGCGTCGGGCGCCGCTTCGAGAAGCCTCCGGAATTTCGCCTCACTCTGCTGCAGCGTGGCGTTCAACCGACGAACCAGGCCAGTGGCATGTCTAACCGCAGCCGCGACGAAAATCACTGAAAAGGCGCCGATCGTGAACATCGACGAACGGTAGATATTGTCAAAGGACAGCGGGTCTTGCATGAAAAATGCCCATGCCAGCCCGATTGACAGCACGGTCGCGATCAGCCCCGCTGCTCCACCGCAAATCAAAGTTATGACAACGACAGCGGGGAAGAACGTCAGGTACGGCATCCAGTCGAGCGTGGGAAGTTCGACACGAACGACCGCCGCCGCAGCCATTATCGCAACGGCAATTACATAAGCCCTGATCGACCTCGCCCTGAAGCGCGGCAGATCGACATTCAATTTGCCGATGTCAAACATCACCCTCGCTCTACTTACGCTGCGTTTTCGGCTCATTTCACCGACGGTCCATGACTAGGCCGAGCTCAACGTCAGTCAAAATCCTGTATGCTCCAGCCGCCATATCCTCGGGCAAATCCAGGCCGCCGATACGATCGCGGTGGAGCGCAATGACATGATTGCCTGTCGCCTCGAACATGCTGCGCACCTGATGGTAGCGTCCCTCCCTGATCGTCAGCCAGCAGAGGGTCGGTGCAATAACCTCGAGCGAAGCCGGTAGCAGGGGCTTTGCCTCCCCTTCGATTAGCATATTTCCGCTAGCGAAAATGTCCGCCTCGTTCCCGCGCAGCGAGCATTCTAATGTAACTAGGTAACGTTTGGCGATATCCGCCTTTGGCGAGATGATCCGGTGGAGCAGGCCGCCGTCATCAGTCATCAGCAACAGGCCCGACGTTTCCTTGTCCAGACGCCCGATAGTGGAGATAGCGGGGTCGCGGCGAGCCCAGCGCGGAGGCAGCAGCGCATAGACGCTGCGGCCCGGTTCCCGGTGCGAACAGACGACACCGAGCGGCTTGTGCATGATCAAGATCAGCGGCGGCGGCGGATCGAGCGGCACGCCTTCGATCAGCATCCGCCGCTGGAGGTCGGGGGTGACCGGAACATGCAAGTCGGCCTTAGCGACGGTTTCGCCATCGAGCGTCACCAGCGCCGCCGCCACGAGCGCCTGCGCTTCACGCCGGGATCCATAGCCGAGATTGGCGAGCAGTCGGTCAAGCCGCATGGTTGGAATTTTGCCGCGGGCAGTGCTCACCGGCGTGCCTCGTATATCTTATAGCCGTCGCTTTGCTCGACTTGACGCACAATTGCAAAAATCGTCTTCAAATGTGCCTCATAGGGGAGGTGACGGTTGGCGACCAGCCAACAAATCCCACCCGGCTTGAGGGCGGCGGCAGCTCGGCCGATGAATGCCTCGCCCAGCGCGCGATCCTCGATTCCGCCATCATGGAAAGGCGGATTCATGACGACGAAATCCAGTCCGCGGGTTTCAGCTACATCGGTCCGAACATCGCGCCACACGAAGCAGGCGCGTTCATCGGCGATATTGCGCCGTGCCGCATCGATCGCCCGACGGTCGATATCGAGGAGCGACAGCCGTACGACAGCCGGGCTTTCGAGAATGGCGCGAGCGAGCAAACCGACACCGCATCCGAAATCCGCGCCCGCTCCCGCGAGTGACGGCAGATGGCGGATCAAAGCCAAGCTGCCGGGATCGGGCCGGTCCCAACTGAAAATGCCGGGCTGGCTCCACAGCGCCAATGCCGGCGGTATCTGACTGCCCCCCGCGGCGATGGCATCTTCAAGACCGATCGTTTCCGCCGGACGTACGGTGTGGCAGATGCGATGATGCCGGCGGGACACCTGATCGACTGCGCAGCCGAATCCGGCAAGCTCCTTTGCGATGCGCATGCCCCCGCGCGCGTTCGGGGCCAAAGCAGTCAGCCGGCCGTCCGGACCGAGAGCCCGCAGCGCGTGAGCCAGCGCGTATCGACGTTCCAGCACCCCTTGGTGGGCAACCATTGTAATGGAGGCGAATGATCCGTCGATGCAATCCTCCAGACGCTCGGCACCCGGGATCAGCGGCGAGAACTGACGCGCGCTCGGCTCTATCGACACCATATCCGTGCTGGGCCGACCGTAAATACCGGTTAGAATTTTTGGACCTCGGCAAGTATGACAATCGCGTATCGTCCTCGTCTAGTACCGGGATCGGGAGCGTTTGTCTTCAAACGCTTCCCGACGCGGACACCAGATCGCCGGCGGGCTGAGCCGCGGCGCCATGCAAAACAGCATCCAAAGTCTTGCGATCGAGTTCTTTCTCCCAAGCCGAAACGACGAGGGTGGCAACGCCATTGCCGATGATATTGGTCAGCGCCCGACATTCGCTCATGAATTTATCGACCCCGAAAATCAGGGCCATGCCGCCTACCGGGATCGAAGGCACCACCGATAAAGTTGCTGCCAGCGTCACAAACCCCGCGCCTGTGACGCCGCTCGCACCCTTCGACGTCAGCATGGCAACGCCGACGATCGCCAGTTGCTCCTGCAGGCCGAGCGGGATGTTCATCGCCTGGGCCACGAACAAAGTGGCCAGCGTCATATAGATGTTGGTGCCATCCAGATTGAAGGAATAACCGGTCGGCACGACCAGCCCGACAACGGATTTGGGACAGCCCAGAGCCTCCAGCTTTGCCATCAGCGACGGCAGGGCGCTTTCCGACGAGCTGGTGCCGAGCACGATCAGAAGTTCCTCCTTGATGTAAGCGAGAAAGCGGAAGATCGAGAAGCCGACCAGATGCGCAATTAAGCCTAGTACAACGAACACGAACAAAGCCGCCGTCAGATAGAAAGTGGCGATCAGCCCCAGCAGATTGCCAAGCGCCGCCGGGCCGTATTTGCCAATTGTGAAGGCCATGGCGCCGAGCGCGCCCAGGGGCGCCACACGCATGATAATGCCGACGACGGTGAACACCGCTTTCGAGGTCTGGTCGATCAATTCCCGGACGAGCCTTCCGCGTTCGCCCAGCGCCATCAGCGCAAAACCGAACAGAACGGCAAACAGCAGGACCTGTAATATGTCGCCCTTGGCAAAGGCGCCCACAACGGTATCGGGGATGATGTTCATGATGAACGGCACGAGGCCCTGTTCCTTGGCCTTGTCGGCATACTGAGCGACCTTCGAGGCGTCAGCGGCCGCGCTGGGAAAGCCGGCGCCAGGCCGGACCAGATTACCGACCGCAAGCCCGATCACCAGCGCCAGCGTCGACACGGCTTCGAAATAGACCAACGCTTTTCCACCGACTCGGCCGACCTTTTTTACATTGTTGACCCCTGCGATGCCCGACACCACCGTGCAGAAAATGATTGGCGCAATCATCATCTTGATCAGCTTGATGAATCCGTCACCCAGTGGCTGAAGTGCGACGCCGAATGTGGGGCGGAGCCAACCAATCGTTCCGCCGATCAGGATCGCAGCGATAACCTGGACATAGAGCGTCCGATGGAATGGCTTCCGTTCGCCCATTTTCCTGTCGGTCGCCCCGGTTTCGCCCATCGATAATCCCTCGTCTTGTTGCCCGCTGCCGAAAGCCGGACGGTTTCCGGCTCAAGCTTCCTCGCACTATGGCAGAAGCCGGCAATCCGAATGAACCAGATTTTTGTACCCACAGCGAGGCCGCGCCGTTGCCAACCGGGAACGGCTGGATTATTCCGCAAGCTAAGCCTCGCGCTGACAATGACGGGCTTTCGAGAAACTCTGTGTCAGGAATCTTCGATCATGAGACATCGCTGGGCTAAAGCCGCCATCCTTGCAGGGATGGCCGGATCAATCGCGCCTGCGTGCGCCGTGGCAGAGACGGGTAGGACCGCGCAATTGGATACAGGGCAAACAGCCTGGGTGCTCACAGCCTCGGCTCTGGTATTATTCATGACCCTGCCGGGCCTGGCTTTGTTTTACGGCGGGCTGGTCCGCGCGCGAAACCTGCTCTCAGTCCTGATGCATAGTTTCGCGATCTGCTGCATTGTCTCGCTGATCTGGGCGGTTGCCGGTTATAGCCTCGTCTTCGACGGCGATGCGCCCTTTCTGGGCGGGCTCGGCAAAGTGTTCCTCAACCATCTGTCGCCGCTCAAGGCCGGCACCGGATTGCCTGAGAACGTCTTCGCGCTGTTCCAGATGACCTTTGCCATCATCACGCCGACGCTGATTATCGGCGCCTTCCCCGAGCGGGTGAAATTCTCGTTCGTGGTTCTGTTCAGCGCGATTTGGCTGTTGGTGGTCTATCTTCCCGTCGCGCACTGGATATGGGGCGGCGGCTGGTTCGCCCAGAAGGGCGTTCTCGATTTCGCCGGCGGCATCGTCGTGCACACCACCGCGGGTATATCCGCACTAGTCGCGGCCCTACTGATCGGCGCCCGGCACGGCTTTCCCCATTCGCTGACCCCGCCGCACAATCCCGGCATCACCATGGCCGGCGCCGGCATGCTGTGGGTCGGCTGGTTCGGCTTCAACGGCGGCAGCGCGCTGACCGCCGACGCGGCCGCCGGCTCCGCCATTCTATGCACCCATCTGGCCGCAGCCGCCGCGGCCATGACCTGGATTGTTATCGAGCGCATTCGCATCGGCAAAGCGACCTCGGTCGGCATCGTCACCGGCGCGGTGGCAGGGTTGGCGACGATCACACCAGCCTCGGGCTATGTCGGACCGGCCGGTGCGATGGCAATCGGCGTGGCTGGCGGCTTCGTCTGCTTCTTTGCCACCTTGCTGATCAAGCACAGGCTGCGGGTCGACGATTCCCTGGATGTGTTCGCCGTACATGGGGTCGGCGGCATGGTGGGGTCGGTACTGCTGGCGGGCTTTGCCCTGCCCGCACTGGGCGGCGTCGGCTTGGCGGAGGGCATGAATTTTTCATCGCAGTTGATCGTGCAGGCGGCAGCAGTGGGCCTCACCGCATTATGGTCAGGGGTCGCCACTTACGCGATCGTGAAGTTCATCCGCCTGTTCACCGGCCTCAGGGTCAGCCGCGAGGAGGAGTATGACGGTTTGGACCTTTCTGTCCATGGCGAGCGAGCTTATGATTTCTCTTGAAGGGCACGTGCCTGACGCCTCTGGAAAAGCAGTGGTATTTCCGCGGCGGCATCTCAGCGTCTTAAGAGCCGTGCGCCCCGACACTGTGCTCACTCATCCATGACACGGAAATTTACCCGGATATTACTGACGTTGTTATTTGTTCCGGGTAGACAACTTCACAACGTTGGGAAGAATCGTGCACGAACAGGATCAAGCAGGCTGGACTGCCTTTGAGGGTACACGGCGCATTCTTTCGGGTGCGTTGGTCGAGGTCGCGCTGGCGGCCAAAGCGGTCATCGATGGCGGCAGCGACGAGGCGGTGATGATCCTCGACGATGCGAACTGCCAGCGCGCCGACATTGATTTTCGTGGGACTGCGGATGACGTTATCCAGCGCCTTCCGTCCCCTCCCACCGTCATCGATCCCGATGCGCCGCGCGGCCGCGGCAGACCGAAGCTGGGCGTCGTGGCACGTGAGGTCACCTTGCTGCCAGGTCATTGGGATTGGCTGAACCGGCAACCCGGGGGCGCGTCGGTGGCGCTACGCAAGCTTGTTGAAGAGGCACGGCACACGCACCGTTTCCGCGATCAGGTGCGCCAGTCGCAGGACGCCACCTACCGTTTCATGTCTCTCATGGCGGGCAACCGAAGGGGTTTCGAAGAGGCCACGCGCGCCTTGTTCGCCAGGAACCGTGTCCGCTTCGCCGCGATCACCGGGGGATGGCCGGTCGATATACGGGATCATGCGCAAAGATTGGCCTCAGGCGCCTTCGCGGTGGAAACCGAGCGCCACATCGCGGACGATCGCAAGAGCGCCTGACGCGGGTCATGTTGGCGGGCATCCTAATCTGCTGGTTCATCGCACCCGTCGTCTGGCGCTGGCGGCCCTCGACCTTACCCTGCGGCCGCCCTGTATAGGCTGCGGCGAACGTGTGGATGCGGCTGGAGTTGCCTGCGCCGCCTGCTGATCGAAACTGACCTTCATCGCACCGCTGTTTTGCGCCACCTGCGGCCCTCCCTTCGATTTCGCAATCGAGGGCCTGCATCGTTGTGCGTCGTGTCATGCGAACCCACCCGCCTATGACGGCGCGCGTGCGGCGGTGATCTTTGACGACAGCAGCCTCGGGCTGATTCTGGGGTTCAAGCACGGCGACGGGCTGCATGCCGCCCCGGCCCTTGGCGCCTGGGTTGCTCGCGCTGGGCGGAGATACTGGAGGATGCGGATCTGATCGCCCCGGTGCCACTGCATCGTAGGCGGCTGCTGAAACGGTGCTACAATCAAGCCGCGATGGTCGCTGATCATGCCGGCAGGCGATCTGGCGTTGCCCATTTGCCCGACCTGTTGGAGCGCCATCGCGCCACGCCAAGCCGAGCTGGAACCGTCCGCGGGTGCGCAATGTCGCCGCCGCGTTTCGCCTCGATCCGCGCCATGCCGATCGGGTCAAGGGCTCGCGTATCGGTCGATGATGTGCTGACCACCGGCGCCATGGTCACCGCCTACGCCAAGGTGCTGGGGCTCGGCGGCGCAGCGAGGATCGACGTCCTGTCGCTGGCACGGGTCGTGTTGGCGGACTAGACCAAACCCAAACAAATCCCCATATTCCGCCGATGCCTAAAATCGAAATCTATACCCAACCCTTTTGCGGATATTGCTACAGAGCGAAAAAGCTCCTCGATGACAAGGGCGTCGATTACGAAGAGATCGACGTCAT
>JAQGIF010000218.1 GCA_028291345.1 Rhodospirillales bacterium
CTGAACATTCCAGCCGAAGTCCGCCCTTCAGTATTCGAACCAGATCTTGAGATCGGCGTTCTTCTCAGGCGTGAAGGGGGGGAAGAGATGGTCGATCGCGACATCGGGCGGCGAGATGAGCAGAGACTTGGCGTGCGTCAGCATGTCGAAGCCATCTTTCCCGTAGTAACGGCCCATGCCGGCCGGCCCGACGCCCCCGAACGGCATTGTCACGATGAACAAATGGACATTGACCTGGTTGACAGCGCCGCCGCCAAAAGACAGTTCGCCGATGAAGCGGTCGATTGCCTTCTGCTCCCGGCTGAAGATGAAGGCTGCCAGCGGATGCGGGGTTGCGGCGATCCTGCCTAGAGCCTCGTCCAGAGTCCGGTAGGTCAGGATCGGCAGGATCGGCCCGAAGACCTCCTCTTCCATGATGGGATTATCCCACGTGACCGGATAGACGATCGTCGGATCAAGATAGCGCGCGGCGGGATCGGATCGGCCGCCGATGATGACCTTCGCGGGGTCGATCAGGCCGACAAGGCGGGTGACCTCGTGCGCGCTGATGACGCGTGAATAGTCGGGATTGGATTTCGGATCCTCGCCGAAGAGCCCAATCAGCGCCGCCTTCGCCTCGGCGACGAATTCTTCGGCGATGGACTCGTGCACATAGGCATAACCGGGAGACGTGCACCATTGTCCGCCCCAGGCCATCGCGCCCCAGACGATCTTTTTGGCCGCATCCTTGATGTTCGCGGTCTCGTCGACCAGCGCAGGGTTCTGTCCACCGAGTTCCAGAACGACCGGCGTCAGGTTCTCGGCGGCTGCCCGCGAAACGATTTTTCCGGTGCTCGTACTGCCGGTGAAGAAGATGAAGTCGAAGGGAAGCTTCAGGAGTTCTGTCGTCTCTTCGCGATGGCCTGCGACAGCTGCCACGGCTTCCGGTTCGAAGTACTTCGGAACGAGCTTCACCAGCAATGACGACGTTGCCTCGATCGCTACGCTGAGCTTGAGAACACAGCAATTTCCCGCCGCCAGCGCGCCGATAGCCGGACGGAGCAGCAAGAGGAGCGGGCCGTTGAACGGACCGATGATGAGCGCAACGCCATAGGGATCGCGATAAACGACGCCGCGGTGGCCCGTGGCGGCCAACGCCCGCGGAACCGGCGCTTCGACCGGCTTCATCCATTCGTCGAGCTGGCTCTTCTGGAAGGCAACTTCGCCGAGGCACGCCAGCGTCTCGAATATCTGCTCCTGGTTGGCGGTCTTAAAATCCTGCCCGATCGCCTGCTGGAGCGCGGTCTCGTTCTCCGCCACAAGCCGGCTCATGCGGTCGAGCTGTTCAATCCGCCACCCGCGGCTGCGGGTCATGCCGGTTGCGAAGTGGCGCTTCTGTCGATCGAATAGCTCCTGGAACGGGTTCATGACATCGATCCTCAAATTGGCGGATTACCCTCGAATTGCTGTGCGCCCCGCACGGGCGTCACCCACGGACGGCGGCGGCCGACGAACAGTTCCATGACCGGGCGGAACCATTCGTTGGCATCGATCCCGCCCGCCTTCACCATCATGAGTTCCGGCGTCACATCGGGTTCTGTCGTCAGTGGCGAGCCGCACTGAGGGCAGTATCGCCGAACCACCCGACGGCCGCTCGCGCCAATGTCCTCAAAGACCGCCGTCGCCCCTTGGAGTGCGATCGTCGATCGCTCGATGATGATAACGGTCGAGAATGCGCTGCCGGATTGGGGGCGGCACCGGTCGCAATGGCACAGGGCTGAGGCGATTGGCGCTTCCGAAATGTCGTACCGAACAGCGCCGCACATGCAGCCTCCCGAGAGTTTTGCGTGCGGTGCGCCAACCTCCGTGCTCATTCGCCACCTCGCTCTTCGTGCGTTGGCGCCCGCTGATGTGCCAGCGACACGTCAGCCCATCGTCAGGACCATGCGGAAGCGCGCCTTGCCGGCGATCATCTTTGCGTAGGCATCAGCCGCTTTCTCCAACGGCACCGTCTCGATCATGGCGGAAACACCGGTCAACGCGCTGAAGCGGAGCGTCTCGTCGCCGGTTTTGGGGGCGCCCGTCAGAGCGCCCTCGAGCTTGCGGCTGCCGAATATGAGATCCATGCCGGACACTTCGATCGGGTCCGGTGACACACCCACGATCACCGAGACACCGCCGGGCCGTAACCCCTTGAAGGTCTCGGTGACGGCTTTGCCGCTGGATGCCGTGACCAAAATCACCTTCGCGCCGCCCATGGCCTGTAGAGCGTCTGCAGGGTTGCCGGCTGCGCTGTCGATGTAGTGGTGGGCGCCAAGCTTCTTCGCCAGGTCCGCCTTGTCGGCGCCGCGGGCAATCGCCGCGACCTCGAACCCCATGTGGCGGGCATATTGCACACCCAGATGACCGAGGCCGCCGATGCCGAGCACGGCGACAAGATCGCCGGCCTTCGCCGGTGCATTTCGCAAGGCGCTGAACGTCGTGAGCCCCGCGCACAAAAGTGGCGCCGCATCGACCGACGACAGATCGTCGGGTATCGACACGAGCCCGTTCGCCTTTGCGATCATCACTTCGGCGTATCCGCCGTCATGATGAATGCCGGTATATTCCTGGTTTTGGCAGTTCACGAGATCGCCATTCCGGCAGAACTCGCAATGGCCGCACGAGCCGCCGAGAAACCCGACACCCACGCGCTGGCCGACCGCCCAACCCTGGACGCCGACACCAAGCGAATCGATCCTGCCGACGACCTCATGGCCTGGAACGCGCGGCCAATCGATCGGAAACAGGCCTTCCACCGTGCCGGAATCCGAGTGGCAGACGCCGCAGGCCTCGACGCGGATGCGCACTTCCCCCGGTCCCGGAGTCTGCAAGGCCTTCTCCGTAAGCTCCAGCCGGCCTGGGCCAACTGCTTGCATGGCACGATACGTAGATGCGGCTTCCATCATTCACCCCCCAAGCGGGTTCATTACAACTCGCAGCGCTGTCAATTTCCTTGCGCTGTGGTATAATGCTGGCGCCCTCGGCGCGGTGGAATTGCCGCGAAGGTCAAAGTTTTGGCCGTAAGGGACAAATGACAATTATGCGCGCCATCAACGAAATTGGGATTGTGCTCTACGGCGGCGTGCAAGCCGCGTGTGTTCACGGTCTTACGGATCTGTTCGGCATCGGCGCTGCCATTGCATCCGATCAACAGCGCGATGGTCGATCAGCGCTGCGCGTTACGCACTGGGAAGCGGCGCCGAGCCGCGATGCCGGATGTTCGTGCGTCCATGACAGCGATCCGCGAGGCGAGCCAAAGCCGCGTATCCTGATCATACCGCCAACAATGATGGACCTTCCCGATCCTGATGTTCCCGCCGGTGTTGTGGCCTGGCTGCGCAGCCGTCATGAACGCGGTGCCATGTTGGTTTCCGTGTGCTCGGGTGCGTTCATACTCGCGGCAACGGGCGTTGCCGCAGGGCGCGCGGTTTCGACGCACCGCATTTGCGCGGAAGCACTGGCGAAGCGGTTTCCCGCAATCTCGGTCGACCCGAATGAGCGCATCATTGACCACGGCGATGTCATGAGCGCGGGCGGATTCATGGCGTGGGTCGACGTTGGCCTCCTTCTGGTGGACAGGATGCTTGGCGGCGCCGTCAGGGCGGAGACGGCTCGCTTTGTTCTTTCCGATCCAACCGCAAGAGAAGCTCGCTATTTTGCTGGCTTCGCTCCCATGCAGGCGCACGGAGACACGGCCGTGCTGAAGGCTCAGGATTGGGTGCACATCAGGGATGGACAAGGCATCTCTCTCGCCTCCATGGCGGCGGCAGCGCGTCTGGAAAGGCGGACGTTCCTCCGCCGGTTCGCCAATGCAACCGGCATGACACCAATTGGGTATTGTCGCGCTGTTCGCATTGCGCGCGCGCGCGAACTCCTTGAGTTCGGGAACACGCCTCAAAAGGAGATCGCTCAGTCCCTCGGGTATGGGGACGTGGCTGCATTTGCACGCGCCTTTCGCAAGAACGCAGGGTTGGCGCCGGGGGCCTACCGAAAGAGGTTCGGTCTCAACGCCGCATCGGCAGACGATTTCGCGCGGACGGGCGCCTTCAGGCCAAGGTTGCGGACCTTCGATGCAGCCACTCAGCCGCGCGAGGCGGCCGTGCGCCACTAGTGAAGGCAGCCGCCTTCGAACATCCGCTTCTCTATCGCGGCGGAGGTCAAGTTTGATCTGCTTACGTCATAGGGATTCCTCCACGCGGTCGGTCTGCTCGGTCTGATGTCGCCACACGAGGCTCGTGCTTCTCTTCGAGGTCGGCGTTGGGCTGCCTCATGATGGGGTAAGAAGGATGGCGCGGTTCAATCTTTCGGGCGCCCTTGCTGCCAGAGCAGCAGGATCTGCGGACGTTCCGAACTCACATCACCCATCGTCCCCGTGGGGACATCTTCCTGCCGAGGCAGAACCGTTTGATCTTCTTTTCAGCTACGCGGCTTTATCCCGCGGCGGTGGCGGCATTGCTCCAGCGGAAGTCGGTGCCATCGACCCACATCCGGTGCAGGATGACGGCCAGCCGCCTGGCGAGCGCGACGATGGCGCGACCCAGGCCCCGGCGCTGGGCGACCCGCATGGCCCAGGCCTTCAGCCATGACCATTTCTTGCTGTGGGTGAGCATCGACTGCGCTGCTTCGTAGAGCATCGTGCGCAGCATGGCGTCGCCGCATTTGGAGACGCCGCCGTCATAGTCAATCTCGCCCGATTGATGGCGCTTCGGTGTCAGGCCGACGTGGGCGCCGACCGCTCTGGAATGAAGAAAGCGCTGTGGCTGATCGACCGAGGCGCGGTAGGAGAGCGCGACCACCGGGCCGACACCGGGCACGGTCATGAACCGTCGGCATACTGGATCATGGCGAACGATCTCGAGCAGCATCTTGTGGAGCGCGGCCAGCTGCTGACGCATCACCCGCCTGACCGTCAGCAACGGCTCGACGATGGCGGCCAGTCTGGGAAAGCCTTCAACCAGAACGCGGATCCGGGCCTCGTACCCGATCGTGCTGACCACGCCGACCTTCAGCCCGAAGTTGCGCAGCGTCCCGCGCAAGTCGCTCTCGATGTCCATCAGCTTGCGCTGGACAAGCTTGCGGCTCGTCAGCAGCATCCGCTGTTCCTGGGCGGCCAACGTCTTCACGTGGACCGGCTTGAACAGGCCGACCCGCATCATCTGGGCGATTCCACGGGCGTCGTTGCGATCAGACTTGTTGATCTGCTGCGCCGTCAGCAAGGCCTTCATATGCCGTGTCTCGATGCACACGACCGGCAGCCCCGCCTCGGCCAGAGCATTCACCAGCCACTGCGAAAGCGGTCCGGCTTCGATCCCCACCCGGACATACTCACCGCCGACCGAGGTCAGCAGCACGATTATGTCATCCGGC